>NZ_JAWHOP010000024.1:0-80620 GCF_032586995.1 Pseudomonas syringae group sp. J248-6
TGCGAGTTTTGCCTGCTCTGTATATTTACCCATGACGCCTCCAAAGGTTGCGTCCAACCTTCGGGGGTCATACCACTGGAGCGTGGGAACGATCATCGCAACTATCGTGCGGCGCTCCGCGTCGTATGCCGTTCTGGACGCTCCGCGTCCTCTTGGCGATGCAGAGCGTCGCGAACTGCATTACCACGCTGGAGCGTGGGAACGATCATCGCAACTATCGTGCGGCGCTCCGCGTCGTATGCCTTTCTGGACGCTTCGCGTCCTCTTGTGACGTAGGGCGACTAAAGCCTCACGCTCGCAAACGTCGACTCATTACGCGCTTGACTCAACGCCGACATCGGTCCGGACAACGGGGCGAGCACCATTGCCTGCGGGATCGGCATCATCGCGACCTGCTGTGCGGTGTTGGAACCCACGCGCTCGTCACGCGGCGGAATGCCGAAGTATTCGCGGTAGCATTTTGAGAAGTGTGGCGTCGATACGAAGCCGCACACCGACGCCACTTCGATGATCGACATCGGGGTCTGCTTGAGCAGTTGCCGGGCGCGGATCAGGCGCAGTTTCAGGTAGTAGCGCGATGGCGAGCAGTGCAGGTATTTCTGGAACAGTCGCTCCAGCTGCCTGCGTGATACAGCGACATACACCGCAAGCTCGTCAAGGTCGATCGGCTCTTCGAGGTTGGCCTCCATCAGCGCCACAATTTCCTGCAGTTTTGGCTGATTGGTACCCAGCATGTGCTTGAGCGGCACGCGCTGATGATCCTGTTCGTTGCGAATGCGCTCGTAGACGAACATCTCGGAAATCGCGGCCGACAACTCACGACCATGATCGCGGCTGATCAGGTGCAGCATCATGTCCAGTGGTGCGGTGCCACCCGAACTGGTGAAGCGGTTGCGGTCCAGGGTGAACAGCCGGGTGCTCATCGACACGCGTGGAAAGGCTTCCTGCATTGAAGCCAGACACTCCCAATGCACACTGCAATCGAAGCCATCCAGCAAGCCGGCACACGCCAGCGCCCAACTGCCGGTGCACACCGCGCCGAGGCGACGTGACTGACGCGCCTGGCTCTGCAGCCAGCTCACGTGTTCACGCGTCACGGTGCGCTGAATGCCGACACCACCACAGACGATGACGGTGTCGAGTGCCGGGGCCTTGTGCATGGCGGCATCCGGTGTGATCTGCAAACCGTCACTGGCCCACACCTGACCGCCGTCCACGCTCAACGTGGTCCAGCGATACAGCTCGCGGCCCGACAGCTGATTGGCCATGCGAAGAGGTTCTACCGCCGATGCGAGGGAGATCAGGGTGAAGTTATCCAGCAGCAGAAAGCCGATGGATTGTGGCGCGCGGTTCTGAGGTTGAGCCCCTTGATTGAACGATGTCATCACACTATCTCCTCACATATGGCATAGGTTGGCCCCAGGACAGGCTCTTCTTATAGCCCTCGTCATTGATGGGCTTTGTGATGACATCGCAAATCCCATGCCGGAAATTGATCAGCCATTCAATAACACCTGAAAACGACGTCGCGAAGTGTCTATCCGGCAGCGACCCGAGTGTCTGTTTGCGACGCCAAGGCGCGCTGGCCGTACCCCTGATGAGCAATTCGGTAGCACACTGGGAAACGCCATCGGGCTGAACGTGCACCAAGTGCTACTCAAGGCACGCCCTGAAAAATCAGGTCGTCAGCAGGTTTTCGCGCTAAAAGGTGGCGGCCACCGAGACGTGTGATCAAAAAACGCGCAGCCATCAAAAGTGATGGTCAGACCTGGCGTCACGACCGCATGGGCTGACCCGATAATGAACTTGTCGGCGTTACCCCCCTCCAAAAGACCGCGTTCGCGCAGGCACCGACCTGCCAACCGACCGCTGCCGACCTGCGCAGCGACTGTGTAACGTACTGGCCGCTTTTCAGCAGTTCCAACACTGCAACCGGGCGTGTGTACGATGCAACGAATCTGTAAGCGACCTTGCGCGCACTGGATACGACGCCTCCTGCACTGGATACGACGCCCCCTGTAGGCGTTTGATTTTCCCTGTTACATGATCGGTTCCGACTCGATCGCCCGGCGCAGTGATGGAGTTTCGCGAAAAGCCTCGCCAACCCATAAGCCGCGTCAGCGTTCACCTGCTGATGACTAGAAGAAACTCACAGGAGTCTCCACCCATGAAAGGTTCCAAATCGTTGCTGTTGGCCGCTACGCTCTGTATGCCGGTGCTTGCTCAGGCAGCCGAGCCAGAGGCCTGTCATACGGTCAACTTCTCCGACGTAGGCTGGACCGATATCACCGTTACCACTGCGGTCACCAGCGCTGTACTCGAGTCACTGGGCTACAAGACCAAGACCACCATGATTTCCGTACCGGTGACCTACAAGTCGCTGGCCGACGGCAAGAACATGGACGTGTTCCTCGGCAACTGGATGCCGACCATGGAAAACGACATCAAGCCGTATCGCGAAGCCGGGACTGTCGAAACCGTGCGTGCCAACCTGGAGAACGCCAAGTACACCCTGGCAGTGCCTCAGGCGCTCTACGACAAAGGCCTGCATGACTTCGCCGACATCGCCAAATTCAAGAAGGAACTGGGCGGCAAGATCTACGGGATCGAGCCCGGCAATGATGGCAATCGCCTGATCCAGAGCATGATCGACAAGAACGCCTTCGGCCTGAAAGATGCAGGCTTCAAGGTTGTTGAATCCAGCGAAGCCGCAATGCTTTCGCAGGTCGACCGCGCCGTGAAACGCAAAAACGACGTCGTGTTCCTCGGCTGGGAACCGCATCCGATGAACACGCGTTTCAAGATGAAATATCTGACTGGCGGTGATGACTTCTTCGGCCCCAACTATGGCCAGGCGACCATCTACACCAACACCCGCAAAGGCTACAGTCAGGAATGCAGCAACGTAGGTCAGTTGCTCAAGAACCTGTCCTTCACACTGGACATGGAAAGCACCCTGATGGGCAACGTGCTGGACGACAAAATGAAGCCTGATGCCGCCGCCAAGGCGTGGATCAAGAAAAACCCGCAAGTACTCGACACCTGGCTCGCCGGCGTGACCACCGTCGATGGCAAGCCGGGCCTGGAGGCAGCCAAAGCCAAGTTGACCCAGTAAGCCGACAGCAGGCGGGGCTGACCCGTCTGCTGCCCTCTTCACCTTCCGCAAGCGGACACCCGAAATCATGCTGACTGACCATAAAATCCCTCTGGGCGAGTACATCGCCGCATTTGTCGATTGGTTGACGGCCAACGGCGCCGACTACTTCGACGCGATTGCCTCGACACTGGAAATGATGATCCACGGGTTCACTTTCGCGCTGACCTGGTTCAATCCATTCGTACTGATCGGCCTTATCGCCGCCCTCGCGCACTTCATCCAGCGCAAGTGGGGCCTGACGGTTTTCGTCATCCTTTCGTTTCTGCTGATCCTCAACCTGCATTACTGGCAGGAAACCATGGAAACCCTGGCGCAGGTGCTCTTCGCCACGCTGGTCTGTGTTGTCATCGGCGTGCCGCTGGGCATCATTGCCGCGCACAAGCCGCTGTTCTACACCATCATCCGGCCATTGCTCGATCTGATGCAGACTGTTCCCACGTTCGTCTATCTGATCCCGACCCTTACGCTGTTCGGTCTGGGCGTGGTGCCCGGCCTGATCTCGACCGTGGTCTTCGCCATTGCTGCACCGATTCGCCTGACGTATCTGGGCATCCGCGATGTACCCCAGGAATTGCTGGACGCAGGCAAGGCCTTCGGCTCGTCGCGCCGCCAGTTGCTGACCCGCATCGAACTGCCCTACGCCATGCCCAGCATCGCTGCCGGGATCACCCAGTGCATCATGCTGTCGTTGTCGATGGTGGTCATCGCGGCCCTGGTCGGCGCCGATGGCCTGGGCAAGCCAGTGGTCAACGCGCTGAACACGGCCGACATCGCGCTCGGTTTCGAAGCCGGTCTGGCAATCGTATTGCTGGCCATCATGCTCGACCGTATCTGCAAACAACCCGAAGCCAAGGTAGGGTCCGACGCATGAGTATCATCAAATTCGACAAGGTAGACGTCATCTTCTCCAAGGACCCGCGTGAAGCCCTCAAGCTGCTGGACGAAGGCCTCACGCGTGACCAGATCCTGAAGAAAACCGGACAGATCGTCGGCGTCGAGAACGCCAGTCTGGACATCGAGAAAGGCGAAATCTGCGTGTTGATGGGCTTGTCCGGCTCGGGTAAATCCAGCCTGCTGCGCTGCATCAACGGTCTCAATACCGTCAGCCGTGGCTCGTTGTTCGTCGAGCATGAAGGCTCGCAGATCAACATCGCCAACTGCAGCGCGGCCGAGCTGAAAATGATGCGCACCAAACGCATTGCGATGGTCTTTCAGAAGTTCGCCCTGATGCCTTGGCTGACAGTACGCGAGAACATCAGCTTCGGCCTGGAAATGCAGGGTCGCCCGGAAAAGGAACGACGCAAGCTGGTCGATGAAAAGCTCGAGCTGGTGGGCCTGACCCAGTGGCGCAACAAGAAACCGGACGAGCTGTCCGGCGGCATGCAGCAGCGAGTGGGGCTGGCCCGCGCACTGGCAATGGATGCCGACATTCTGCTGATGGACGAACCGTTCTCGGCGCTTGACCCGCTCATCCGCCAGGGTTTGCAGGACGAACTGCTCGCCCTGCAAAGCAAGCTGAGCAAGACCATCGTCTTCGTCAGCCACGACCTGGATGAAGCCCTGAAGCTCGGCAGCCGGATCGCGATCATGAAAGATGGCCGCATCGTTCAGTACAGCGTGCCGGAACAGATCGTCCTCAACCCGGCAGATGAATACGTTCGTACCTTCGTTGCGCATACCAACCCACTGAACGTGCTGTGTGGTCGCAGCCTGATGCGCACGGTCGATGAATGCACGCACGTCAATGGCTCGGTGTGTCTGGACCCGAGCGGCGACTCATGGCTCGACCTGGCCGAAGGCAATGTGATCAAGGGCGCACGGCAAGGTGCTACGCCCCTCGATCTGCAGAACTGGACCCCCGGCCAGGACGTCGGCACGCTCGACCGTCGCCCTACCCTGGTGCACTCCAACATCGGCATGCGCGACGCATTGCAGATCCGCTACCAGACCGGCAACAAGCTGGTCCTGCAGGACGGCAATAAAGTGGTCGGCATTCTCGGGGATACCGAGCTGTATCACGCGCTGCTGGGCAAAAACCACGGCTAAGGCCTGAAAATTAAAGTCTGAAACCGACAAGCCCGCTTCCCTGTGCTGGAATCACTCCAGCCGGGAGCGGGCTTTTTCGTTTGCGGCCTCGTCACCGCGCAACGCCTCTTCTGCTATTTCCGTTCCCTTGGCCCCCATGTCGTAAACGCACCTTTGTGTGGCGTCCATAGGCATTTGGCGACTTCGGTCCGGCCCTACCATCGCTCTCAGAGGGCTCTGTTCGGCCCTAACGACAAGTCAGGCGCCGCGCCGCCGCTGGGAGATCCGCGATGTTCAGCAAGCAAGACCAGATCCAGGGTTATGACGACGCACTGTTGTCGGCAATGAACGCCGAGGAGCAGCGTCAGGAAGACCATATCGAGCTGATCGCCTCGGAGAACTACACCAGCAAGCGCGTGATGCAGGCGCAGGGCAGCGGCCTGACCAACAAGTACGCAGAGGGCTATCCCGGCAAGCGTTACTACGGCGGCTGCGAGCACGTCGACAAGGTCGAGCAACTGGCCATCGAGCGCGCCAAACAGTTGTTCGGCGCCGATTACGCCAACGTCCAGCCACACTCCGGCAGCCAGGCCAACGCAGCGGTCTATCTGGCGTTGCTGCAAGCAGGCGACACTGTATTGGGCATGAGCCTGGCGCACGGCGGTCACCTGACCCACGGTGCCAAGGTCAGCTTCTCGGGCAAACTCTACAACGCCGTGCAGTACGGCATCGACACCACCACCGGGCTGATCGATTACGACGAAGTCGAACGTATCGCCGTCGAATCCCAGCCGAAAATGATCATTGCCGGTTTCTCGGCCTATTCGAAGACGCTGGATTTCCCGCGCTTCCGTGAAATCGCCGACAAGGTAGGTGCCTACCTGTTCGTCGACATGGCGCACGTTGCAGGTCTGGTGGCTGCCGGTCTGTATCCGAACCCGCTGCCGTATGCCGATGTGGTCACCACCACCACGCACAAGACACTGCGTGGCCCACGCGGCGGCCTGATTCTCGCCAAGGCCAACGAAGAGCTGGAGAAGAAATTCAATTCCGCCGTCTTCCCGGGCGGTCAGGGCGGCCCACTGATGCACGTTATCGCCGCCAAGGCCGTGTGCTTCAAGGAAGCGATGGAGCCAGGTTTCAAGGCTTATCAACAGCAGGTCATCGACAACGCACAAGCGATGGCGCAGGTATTCATCGACCGCGGCTTCGATGTGGTTTCAGGCGGCACCGACAACCATCTGTTTCTGGTCAGCCTGATTCGTCAGGGCCTGACCGGCAAGGACGCCGACGCCGCTCTGGGCCGTGCGCACATCACCGTCAACAAGAACTCGGTGCCCAACGACCCGCAGTCGCCGTTCGTGACCTCCGGTCTGCGCATCGGCACGCCGGCCGTCACCACCCGCGGCTTCAAGGTGACCCAATGCGTCGAGCTGGCAGGCTGGATCTGCGACATTCTCGATAACCTCGGTGATGCCGATGTCGAGGCCAACGTCGCCAGCCAGGTAGCAGCCCTGTGCGCCGATTTCCCGGTTTATCGCTGAGTCAGGAGTAGCCTCACATGCAGCATTACTCAGGCTTCGGCCTTCTCAAGCATTCCCTCAGCCATCACGAAAACTGGCAGCGCATGTGGCGCACGCCGACCCCGAAAAAGGTCTACGACGTGGTCATCGTCGGCGGTGGCGGGCACGGTCTGGCGACTGCCTACTATCTGGCCAAGGAGCACGGCATCACCAATGTGGCCGTGGTCGAGAAAGGCTGGCTGGGCGGCGGCAACACCGCACGCAACACCACCATCGTGCGCTCCAACTACCTGTGGGACGAGTCGGCCCACCTTTATGAACACGCAATGAAACTGTGGGAAGGCCTGTCCCAGGACCTGAACTACAACGTCATGTTTTCCCAGCGCGGCGTCTACAACCTGTGCCACACCTTGCAGGACATGCGCGACTCCGAGCGGCGTGTCAGCGCCAACCGCTTGAACGGTGTAGATGGCGAGCTGCTCAACGGCAAGCAGGTCGCTGAGGAAATCCCATACCTGGACTGCTCGAAAAACACCCGTTACCCGATCATCGGCGCAACCGTTCAACGCCGTGGCGGCGTGGCCCGTCACGACGCAGTGGCCTGGGGCTTCGCGCGTGCCGCCGACGCCTTGGGCGTGGACCTTATCCAGCAGACCGAAGTCATCGGCTTTCGCAAGGAAAACGGCGTGTGCATCGGCGTCGAAACCAACAAGGGTTTCATTGGTGCCAAACGTGTCGGCGTGGTAACCGCCGGTAACTCCGGGCACATGGCCAAACTGGCGGGCTTTCGTCTGCCGATCGAGTCACACCCTTTGCAGGCACTGGTCTCCGAGCCGATCAAGCCGATTATCGACAGCGTCATCATGTCCAACGCCGTGCACGGCTACATCAGTCAGTCCGACAAGGGCGACCTGGTGATCGGTGCCGGTATCGACAGTTGGGTCGGTTACGGCCAGCGTGGCTCATACCCGGTTATCGAACACACTATTCAGGCCATCGTCGAGATGTTCCCGGTACTGTCGCGTGTGCGCATGAACCGTCAGTGGGGCGGCATCGTTGACACCACGCCGGACGCCTGCCCGATCATTTCCAAGACGCCGGTGCCGAACATGTTCTTCAACTGCGGCTGGGGCACAGGCGGCTTCAAGGCCACGCCGGGCTCGGGCAACGTGTTTGCCGCCAGTCTGGCCAAAGGCGAAATGCACCCGCTGGCCAAACCGTTCTCCATCGACCGTTTCCACAACGGCGCGCTCATCGACGAACACGGCGCTGCAGCCGTAGCCCACTAACAGGAGAACCCGACCATGCTGCATATCTTCTGTCCTCACTGTGGCGAACTGCGCTCCGAAGAGGAATTCCACCCGTCCGGTCAGGCGCATATCCCGCGCCCGCTGGACCCCGGTGCCTGCACCGATGAGCAATGGGGCGACTACATGTTCTTTCGCGATAACCCGCGCGGCCTGCACCACGAGCTGTGGATACACGCTGCCGGTTGCCGCCAGTACTTCAACATGACGCGCAATACCGTGACCTACGAGATTCTCGAAACCTATCCGATTGGTACGAAGCCGCAGTTCACGGATCAGGGAGACAAGGTATGAGCCAGACCCAGCGCCTGCCCAACGGCGGCCGTATCAATCGCAGCAAGGTGCTCAACTTCACCTTCAACGGCCAGACCTATCAGGGCTTTGAAGGCGACTCGCTGGCCTCTGCCCTGCTGGCCAACGGCGTCGATATCATCGGCCGCAGCTTCAAATATTCCCGCCCGCGCGGCATCTTCGCAGCGGGTTCGGAAGAGCCAAACGCCGTGTTGCAGATCGGCGCGACCGAAGCGACGCAAATCCCCAACGTGCGCGCCACGCAACAAGCGCTCTATGCGGGACTGGTCGCCACCAGCACCAACGGCTGGCCAAGCGTGAACACCGACGTCATGGGCATTCTGGGCAAGGTTGGTGGCAAGCTGATGCCACCGGGCTTCTACTACAAAACCTTCATGTACCCGCAATCGTTCTGGATGACTTACGAAAAGTACATCCGCAAGGCTGCGGGCCTGGGGCGCTCGCCGACCGAAAACGATCCGGACAGCTACGACGCGATGAACCAGCACTGTGACGTGCTGATCGTCGGCGCAGGCCCAGCCGGCCTGGCCGCCGCGCTGGCTGCGGGCCGCAGTGGTGCCCGAGTGATCGTTGCGGATGAACAGGAAGAGTTCGGCGGCAGTCTGCTCGACAGCCGTGAAAGTCTCGATGGCAAACCCGCTGCCGAATGGGTGGCTACGGTGGTCGCCGAGCTGAAAAGCCTGCGCAACGTGACACTGCTGCCGCGCGCCACGGTCAACGGCTACCACGATCACAATTTCCTGACCATTCACGAACGTCTGACCGATCACCTCGGTGATCGCGCGCCTATCGGCATGGTTCGCCAACGCATGCACCGGGTACGCGCCAAGCGCGTGGTGCTGGCTGCCGGTACTCATGAGCGCCCGCTGGTTTACGGCAACAACGATGTGCCGGGCAACATGCTGGCCGGCGCCGTTTCGACCTATGTCCGGCGTTACGGCGTAGCACCGGGTAAAAAACTGGTGCTGTCCACCAACAACGACCATGCCTACCGCGTTGCGCTGGACTGGCTCGACGCCAGCCTGCAAGTGGTTGCGATTGCCGATGCGCGGCACAACCCGCGCGGCCCGCTGGTTGAGGAAGCCCGCGCCAAAGGCATCCGCATTCTGACCGGCAGCGCAGTGATTGAAGCCCGTGGCAGCAAACGCGTGACAGCTGCCCGCGTCGCCGCCATCGACGTCAAGACGCACGCAGTCACCAGCCCCGGCGAATGGCTTGATTGCGATCTGGTGGCCAGCTCTGGCGGCTACAGCCCGATTGTGCACCTTGCCTCGCACTTGGGTGGCAAGCCGGTATGGCGTGAGGACATCCTCGGGTTTGTACCGGGCGAAGCACCGCAGAAACGTATCTGCGTAGGCGGCGTCAACGGCGTCTACAGTCTGGCTGACAGCCTGGCCGATGGCTTCGAAGGTGGCGTGCGCGCGGCCAGCGAAGCAGGCTTCAAGGTGGTCGAAGGCGTGATGCCCAAAGCCCTCAGTCGCGCCGAAGAACCGACACTGGCGCTGTTTCAGGTGCCGCACGAGAAAGGCACCGCTCGGGCCCCCAAGCAATTCGTCGACCTGCAGAACGACGTGACCGCTGCCGCCATCGAGCTGGCGACCCGTGAAGGCTTCGAGTCGGTCGAGCACGTAAAACGCTACACCGCGCTGGGTTTCGGTACTGATCAGGGCAAGCTGGGCAACGTCAACGGTCTGGCCATCGCCGCCCGTTCACTGAACGTGTCGATCCCGGAAATGGGCACCACCATGTTCCGTCCCAACTACACACCGGTCACGTTCGGCGCGATAGCCGGGCGTCATTGCAAGCACATCTTCGAACCGGTGCGTTTCACCGCACTGCACGCCTGGCATGTCAAAAACGGTGCCGAATTCGAAGACGTCGGCCAGTGGAAACGGCCGTGGTACTTTCCGAAAAACGGTGAAGACCTGCCCGCAGCCGTCGCTCGCGAATGCAAGGCTGTGCGCGACAGCGTGGGTCTGCTGGACGCTTCGACGCTGGGCAAGATCGACATTCAAGGCCCGGATGCCCGCGAATTCCTCAACCGCATCTACACCAACGCGTGGACCAAACTGGACGTGGGCAAGGCTCGCTACGGCCTGATGTGCAAGGAAGACGGCATGGTCTTCGATGACGGCGTGACTGCCTGCCTTGCCGACAACCACTTCCTGATGACTACCACCACAGGCGGCGCTGCACGCGTCCTGCAATGGCTGGAAATCTATCAGCAGACCGAATGGCCGGACCTGAAAGTGTATTTCACCTCAGTGACGGATCACTGGGCGACCCTGACGCTGTCCGGCCCCAACAGCCGCAAGCTGCTCAGCGAAGTCACCGATATCGATCTGGGCCGTGAAGCCTTCCCGTTCATGACCTGGAAAGAAGGTCTGGTCGCAGGCGTGCCGGCACGCGTGTTCCGTATCTCGTTTACCGGTGAGCTTTCCTACGAGGTCAACATTCAGGCTGACTACGCCATGGGCGTTCTGGAAAAGATCGCCGAGGCAGGCAAACAGTACAACCTGACGCCTTACGGCACTGAAACCATGCACGTACTGCGCGCCGAAAAGGGCTTCATCATCGTCGGTCAGGACACCGACGGCTCGATGACCCCGGACGACCTGAACATGGGCTGGTGTGTCGGCCGGACCAAGCCATTCTCCTGGATCGGCTGGCGCGGTATGAATCGCGAAGACTGTGTACGCGAACAACGCAAGCAACTGGTCGGCCTCAAGCCTGTCGACCCGACCAAATGGCTGCCAGAGGGTGCGCAACTGGTGTTCGACACCAAACAGACCATCCCGATGAGCATGGTCGGTCACGTGACCTCCAGCTATGCACACAACTCGCTGGGCTATTCGTTCGCGATGGGCGTGGTCAAAGGCGGCCTGGCGCGTATGGGCGAGCGGGTGTTCGCGCCTCTGGCAGACGGCAGCGTGATCGAAGCCGAGATCGTTTCCTCGGTGTTCTTCGATCCAAAGGGTGAGCGCCAGAATGTCGAGTAACACGCGGAGCGCCGATCATCAGCAGCACACAGAATTCAAGGCAGGTGATTCATGACCACAGCGAACGTTTACCAGCAGCGCCCGACCACCGATGTCAAAGCCGAGTCGCCGCTGTTCCATGCAAACCTCGACAGCCTGATCGGCAAGGGTCGCGCCAGCCCCGGCGTGTTCCTGCGCGAGAAAAAGCTGTTGGGCCATCTGACTATTCGCGGTGATGCCCACGACCAGGCCTTCGCCGCTGGCGTGCACAAGGCGCTGGGCATGGAACTGCCAGCGGCACTGATGCTGGTGGTCAACGGCGAAAGCTCACTGCAATGGCTTGGCCCGGATGAATGGCTGCTGATCGTGCCGAGTGGCGAAGAGTTTGCGGCAGAGCAAAAGCTGCGCGAGGCGCTGACCGGGCTGCATATCTCCATCGTCAACGTCAGCGGCGGCCAGTCGATACTTGAACTGACCGGGCCGAAAGTGCGTCAGGTGCTGATGAAGTCCACCAGCTACGACGTGCACCCGGACAACTTCCCGGTGGGCAAGGCCGTCGGCACGGTGTTCGCCAAATCACAACTGGTGATCCGCCGCACTGGCGAAGAAACCTGGGAACTGCTGGTGCGCCGCAGCTTCTCGGATTACTGGTGGCTGTGGTTGCAGGATGCGAGCGCAGAGTACGGGCTGAGCATTCAGGCGTGAAGAGCCGGGAACCGGGGCTGAAACCGTAGCGTCGGTCTCAATGAAGACTCTTGGATTATCGTTCCCACGCTCCGCGTGGGAACGCAGTTCCGGACGCTCTGCGTCCTGCCCAAGCCTACAGGCTGGCACTGTCAGTCATATTTGCGGATAACAAATACTCTGGAGCATTGATTCAATGAGCCGCGCGCCCGATACATGGATTTTGACCGCCGACTGCCCCAGCATGCTGGGTACGGTAGACGCAGTGACGCGCTTTCTGTTCGAGCAGGGTTGCTACGTCACAGAACATCACTCCTTCGATGACCGTCTCTCGGGACGCTTCTTCATCCGTGTGGAATTTCGTCAGCCCGAGGCTTTCGACGAGCAGGCGTTCAGGGCCGGGCTGAGCGCGCGCGGTGAAACGTTCGGCATGATCTTCGAACTCACGGCGCCCAACTACCGGCCAAAAGTAGTGATCATGGTCTCGAAAGCCGATCACTGCCTCAATGACCTGCTCTACCGCCAGCGTATCAATCAACTGTCCATGGACGTGGTCGCGGTGGTGTCCAATCACCCGGATCTTGAGCCATTGGCTGGCTGGCACGGCATTCCGTACTACCATTTCCCACTGGACCCGAACGACAAGCCCGCGCAGGAAGCCAAAGTCTGGCAGGTCATTGAAGAGTCTGGTGCAGAACTGGTGATTCTCGCCCGCTACATGCAGGTCCTTTCACCCGATTTGTGCCGCAAGCTGGACGGCAAGGCCATCAACATCCACCACTCGCTGCTGCCCGGTTTCAAGGGTGCCAAGCCTTACCATCAAGCTTACAACAAGGGGGTGAAACTGGTGGGTGCCACCGCGCATTACATCAACAACGATCTGGACGAAGGCCCGATCATTGCTCAAGGTGTGGAAGTGGTTGATCACAGCCACTATCCCGAAGACCTGATTGCCAAAGGTCGAGACATCGAAGGTCTGACACTGGCCCGCGCAGTGGGCTATCACATTGAACGGCGGGTGTTCCTCAACGCCAACAGGACGGTGGTTTTATAGCTGCAACGGCTTCTCTCTGCTTCACCACAATAAAAGCGAGGTGACATGTATGTCTGGTAATCGCGGTGTAGTGTATCTCGGCGCTGGCAAGGTCGAAGTGCAATCAATCCCCTTCCCGAAAATGGAAGACCCACGCGGCAAGCGCATCGAACACGGCGTGATCCTGCGCGTAGTCTCCACCAATATCTGCGGCTCTGATCAGCACATGGTGCGTGGTCGCACGACGGCGCAAACCGGGCTGGTCCTGGGTCATGAAATCACCGGCGAGGTGCTGGAAGCCGGGCGCGACGTGGAACATCTGAAAGTCGGTGATCTGGTTTCTGTGCCGTTCAACGTGGCCTGCGGTCGCTGCCGCAGTTGCAAGGAACAGAACACTGGCGTCTGCCTGACGGTCAACCCGGCCCGCCCCGGCGGTGCATACGGCTACGTCGACATGGGCGACTGGGTCGGCGGTCAGGCTGAGTACGTGCTGGTGCCTTACGCTGACTTCAACCTGCTCAAACTCCCGGACCGCGACGCGGCAATGGAAAAAATCCGCGACCTGACCTGCCTGTCCGACATCCTGCCCACCGGCTACCACGGCGCAGTGACTGCCGGGGTTGGCCCTGGCAGTACGGTTTATGTTGCAGGCGCCGGCCCGGTCGGCCTGGCTGCGGCGGCGTCAGCGCGCTTGTTGGGCGCGGCGGTGGTAATCGTCGGCGACGTCAACCCGAAACGCCTGGTCCACGCCAAGGCCCAAGGCTTCGAAATTGCTGACCTGTCCCTCGACACGCCACTGCACGAACAGATCGCTGCCCTGCTCGGCGAGCCTGAAGTGGATTGCGCCATCGACGCGGTGGGCTTTGAGGCTCGCGGCCACGGTCACGCCGGAGCACAGGCCGAAGCACCCGCCACCGTTCTCAACTCGTTGATGGGCGTGGTGCGCGTCGCAGGCAAGATCGGCATCCCCGGCCTGTACGTCACCGAAGACCCGGGAGCCGTGGACGCCGCCGCAAAAATGGGCAGCCTGAGCATTCGCTTCGGCCTGGGCTGGGCCAAATCCCACAGCTTCCATACCGGCCAGACCCCGGTCATGAAATACAACCGCCAGTTGATGCAGGCCATCATGTGGGACCGCATCAAGATCGCCGACATAGTGGGTGTCGAGGTGATCAGTCTGGATGAGGCTCCGCGGGGTTATGGCGAGTTTGATTCGGGCGTGCCGAAGAAGTTTGTGATTGATCCGCATGGGTTGTTCGGTGCTGTGTAGGCATCTAACAGCAAATGGGTTTATTGACTAATTACGTCAGCAGATTCAAGAGCGGGGAATGCTCTTTCACATCTGCTGGCGTATTAATCTTAACTCTTTTTCAGCACTAGCAATTTTAGGGGCTAATTTGTAAGAGGGTGGCGTCGATAGATCCTGAATAGGGTTAGCGAGGTTTTTCTGCGATTTCTTGTATTGTTGAACCAGATCATACTCATAAGGGAGACCATCCTCATCATACAAACTTAACGCAGTGTTTGCCTCTTTTTTCAGCTGTGTAGCCCTTTCAACATACTGACTATAAAGCTTATCGTTGGCCTTAAACTCTTTTGCAGATTTTCTATAGTCAAGACCTGCTTGTTTATTCAATTTTTTTGCAGACACACTCACTGACTTGACTTGTCGCACCGCTGCAGAGCGACTTAACTGTGGCGCACTCGCACTTAAGTTCATCCCGTCAGAACCGCGCAACATAGAACTACCAATAACGCCATCCGTAGACAAACGCCGGGAAGGCTTCATTATTTTAAAAGCTCTTAAAAGTCCCTTCATCAAGGTTGGTGTACTCCCTGTCAAGTCAACCCAATTAACCGGATCCCCCTCACAATACCCATACGCATTCACCCCACCCTCACCAAACGGGCTCAGACTGTCCGGGCTGTTGAACCTCATCAACACCGGGTTAAACGCCCGATACCCATTCCCCAGCAAATAGTGCCCCGTCACCGGGTCAACTCGCTGGCCGGTAAAGCCCGGCAGGCTTGCGGGGCCTGAAGGATGACGATGTCCGTAAGGCGTGTAGGCAAACTCCAACCCCTGAGCGGCAATCACTGACTGCTGTTGATCCGTCGCCAACAACGTGCCGTCGCGCTGATTATTTTCTGCACTCAGGCACGCCAGCAAATGCTCATCCGTGCGCATAAGCGTGTGCTGGACCTGCCCCTGAATCTGCGTAGCCAAGAGTGTCTTCTGATAAAAAAGGCGAGTGCTGCCCTGCCCCGCGGCCGAACAATCGGCCAGGCGATCCAATGGATCGTAGCGATAAACACAGAGCACGGATTGCCCAGACGAAGCCATGGCTTCACTCCTTTGAAGTCACCCATGGCAGCAAGTCTGGGCTGACTATCTGCTTGCGCCCAGCTAGCAGAACTACTAGGTGCCAGGCCGAAAGGCGCTGAACACAGTCATGCCGGCGCACAGACCGAAGCGTCCGCCATAGTGGAGTTTGATGCGGACGTGACGAAGAAATTTGTAATTAATCCGCGTAAGTTGTTGGGTACGACTTGAGCACTGCAACCTTATGATTACCTTCATGATTAAAAGCCCCCCACCTAACCTCTAACCAACTGGGTGATTGGCCTTTATCGAAATCGACTTGGCACGTCTACCGGCTTGTGCAACGCGCCATTGCCATGTCGATTTTTTTAACGACCGTTTTATAATAGCCAACATAATTAACTACAACACGCGATACCTGCTTACCCTTGCCAGCAAATTATTCACGTTTTCGGGATCCATTGTTCCAACTCTCTAAAAGCTTTACGAATATCCATTTTTCTACCTGCTATAGACACAATCGTTTGACGAAGGGGTGATGGGGAATTAACGGCCTGCCCGTTCTTGGGAGGAAGGGGTGGTGGTGGCATGTTTTTGGGAGGACGGGGTGGTTTGGGTGGGATAACACTCGATCGCGCGTTTCTGGGAGGAAGGACCGGCGGAATGCCGTTCAGCTGTCCTGTCTTGGGAGGGCGGGGTGGTGGGACAACAAATTGTGACCCATCGATAACATCAGGTGCAGACGTATGCGAGCTCACCGAGTTAGTTGAAGTAGTTACCTGTGTGGACCCGGAACGATCAAGCAACGGGGAAGATAGAGAATCCTGGCTACCTTTTCGACCAAGTAAACGCTGTTTCACACGGCTTGCTCTTTTCAAAATTTTCACTAAAAACGTTGGCCAATGTCCGCCCGGATCAACCCGATTAACCGGATCCGCCTCACAGTACCCATACGCATTCACCCCGCCCTCACCAAACGGGCTCAGACTGTCCGGGCTGTTGAACCTCATCAACACCGGGTTAAACGCCCGATACCCATTCCCTAACAAATAGTGCCCCGTCACCGGGTCAACTCGCTGGCCGGTAAAGCCCGGCAAGCTTGCGGGGCCTGAAGGATGACGATGTCCGTAAGGCGTGTAGGCAAACTCCAACCCCTGAGCGGCAATCACTGACTGCTGTTGGTCCGTCGCCAGTAACAGGCAATCGTTCTGGTTGTTTTCCACACTCAGGTGAGCCAGCAAATGCTCGTCCGTACGCAGAAGCGTGTGCTGTATCTGCCCCTGAATTTGCGTCGCCAAGCGGCTCTTCTGATAAAAAAGCCGCGTCCTGCCCTGCCCCGCAGGCGAGCAGTCGGCAAGACGATCCGTTGCGTCGTAATGGTAAGTGCAGAGCACTACAGGGCTGGCAGAAGACATGAACATCACCTGCGGCGATCGATGATAGAACCGTAATTCTGGGCGTGTGATCTCGTGCTGCACAGCTAGCAGAAATGCTAGGGAGCCCACCTCGTCTGCCAGAGCCGATTCAGGCAAATGAAATAACTGCCTGTCTTCAGCGCGTTGGGAACAAGCCTCTGTTGCTCACAGTCAAACCGTCTGCTTTACCGCCCACTCATGGGCGGTTCAGGTTTGATAAGGGTGACGCAATGAAAACTGCACGCGGTATGGCTTTGGTAACGTTGATGGCACTGGCTGCAAGCCCGGTGTTTGCCTTCAATCTGAATGACGCCGCAAATGCGGTTTCCAATGCCACGAGTGGCAATCAGAAAGCCACGGCGGCCCCTGAAGTCGCAGGGCTGCTTAATACCCTTGGCACCCAGCTCAATGTCACCCCTGAACAAGCCGTTGGCGGAACAGGCGCATTGCTCGGGCTGGCAAAAAATAAACTGACCAGCACCGATTACTCGCAACTGGCCAAATCCGTTCCTGGCCTGGAGCAGATGTCCGGCACCTCCGCACTGGACAGCCTGGGAGGCGCAAACGGATTGGGCAGCCTGCTCGGTGGCAAGTCCGGCGATAACTCGATGCTCAACAGCGCACTGGGCAACGTGCAGAGCATGGGTGATGTGAATAACGCCTTCAAGGCACTGGGCATGGACAGCACAATGGTCAGCCAGTTTGCCCCGCTGATCCTGCAATACCTTGGGAAGCAAGGTGCCAGCGGTTCGGCGTTGCAGAGCCTGAGTGGGTTATGGGGTACCGGCAGCTGATTCAAGCCGCAACGCCGCAATACGCACATCTTTCTCCACCCAGAGCTGGTTGACCCAGCTCTGGATTTTCTCGCGAAACACCGGATCGTTCTCGTAGTCGCCCTGCCACAGTGCCGGGTCCATTTCGCGGGTCCTGATGTCGACGATCACCTTGGGCACGCGTCCGCACAGCATGTCCCAGAACCCGGGAATGCCTGAACCCGGATAGACCACAGTGACATCCAGAATGGCGTCCAGTTGCTCACCCATGGCAGCCAGCACGAATGCGACGCCACCGGCCTTGGGCTTGAGCAGATGGGTATAGGGCGATGCTTGAGTCGCATGTTTGCCCGGAGTAAAGCGCGTGCCTTCCAGATAGTTGACGATGGTCACTGGCTGACGCTTGAACAGCTCGCAGGCAGCCTTGGTGATCTCCAGATCCTTGCCCTTCAGCTCCGGGTGCTTCGCTAGAAACGCCTTGCTGTAGCGCTTCATGAACGGGTAATCCAGCCCCCACCACGCCAGACCCAGCAGGGGCACCCAGATCAGTTCTTTTTTCAAAAAAAACTTGAAGAAGGGTGTGCGCCGGTTGAGTGCCTGGACCAGCGCAGGAATATCCACCCACGACTGATGATTGCTGATGACCAGATACGAAGTATCACTGCGCAACCCCTCATCGCCACGAATATCCCATTGCGTCGGTACACAGGTTGCGAAGATAACCTTATCAATCTCGGCCCAGGTTTCGGCAATCCACATAACGGCGACTGAACAGCGATCGCGCATTCGGCCTCTGAACAGCAGCTTGAGCAACGCAAAAACCAATAACGGACCTATCAATACCAGCGTATTGATCAGTAACAGCAAAGCAACAAAACAGCCGGTGAGCAGACGGCGCATGGCGGACTCTTGAAGGTTCAGGGGCGGCAATAATAAAGACCCACGCGTTTTACGCCAATTACACAGGTGCTTACAAATGTTTCACGTCCGGGCATTTATGCTGGCCTGACACTCTTGCTGGCGAACCTACTGCAGGTTCGCTGTCTAAAAACGCGCGCCAATCAGGCGCTGACCATTGCGAGGAACCTCTCACGTGAAACCGATCCTGGCGCTATTGTCGTTGCTGGCCCTGCCGGTCATGGCTGCTGAACCGACGCTGTATGGCCGCTATGAGAACATCAAGGTTCTGGACGTAGACCAGACTTTCAAGGCCAAGATGGACACCGGCGCACTGACTGCTTCACTGTCGGCCAAGGACATCGAGCTGTTCCAGCGTGATGGCGATGACTGGGTGCGATTCCGTCTGGCAACCAAGGGCGCCGACAACAAGGTGTATGAGCACAAGGTGTCGCGGATCAGCAAGATCAAAGGGCGTGCAGAAGGTGATGACGAAGACGACGAAGGCATCAACCCTGCCAAGCGTCCTGTTGTAGACCTGGAACTGTGCCTGGGAAACAAGAAGCGCACTGTCGAAGTCAATCTGGTCGACCGCAGCCACTTCAACTTCCCGCTACTGATCGGTGCCAAGGCGCTGCGCGAGTTCGACGCAGCGGTTAATCCGGCACGCCGCTATACCGCTGACCAGCCTGACTGCTGAGGCGTCTCTCATCCCCAACTATCGTGCGACGCTCCGCGTCGCATGCCGTTCTGGACGCTCTGCGTCCGATCTTGAGGGCGTGGCGCGGCACAGATTTGTTACGCAGAGCGTCACCCACGGCATTCCCACGCTGGAGCGTGAGGAACGATAGCCGCACGCGAGAACACCATCGTGCCCATGCTCCGCGTGGGTATGCCGTTCAGGACGCTGCGCGTCCTATCTTGACTGTGCGGCGCTGCGCAGATTGACTCAAACTGGCGGCAGGGTCGCGATCATCGACGGGCGTTGACTGACGTCCAGATACCAAGCGGCCAGTCGCGGATAAGTGCTGCGCCAGTTCAGATCCGGCTGGCGAAAGTCCAGATAACCGAGCGCCACGGCGACGCTGATCGATGCGACATCAAAGGATGTGCTGAGCTCTGTGACCGCATCGCTTTCGAAGTAATGCAGCGAGCGTTCAATCTTCTGCTGCTGGTTGTCCAGCCACTGGTCCCAGTGTTTTTCCTGCGGACGCAAGGCAGTTTCGTAGCGGATCATTACCGCTGCATCCAACACCGCATCGGCCAGCGAAGCCAGGGTCAGGCGCCTCCAGCGTGCCGAGCCTTCCCGGGGGATCAGTGGCAGGCCCACGTGCTGGTGGTCGAGAAAATCAAGAATCACCCGGCTGTCATGAATGACATTACCGTCAGCCAGTCTTAGCGCGGGAAGTTTGCCGGCCGGGTTGTCTTCATTGAGCTCGGCAGACGGGCTGACCGGCGTCAGCACTGTGGTCTGCAACTCGACGCGGTCGAGCTGAGCGGTTTCATGAAGCATCACCATCACCTTGCGGGCAAAAGGCGAGGCGGCGTTGAAGTACAACGTCATCGTGGGCGCTGACATGGGTGTTCCTCGAATGAGACAGGATCCTAGACTAGTCAGCCTGTGACGCGCCTGCAATGAGCGTTTCAATCAGCCGCGCCGCACCAGCAAGCCCTTGATGCTCAACAGGGCAGCCGTCCCCATGCCCAGCCACGCCAGCGTGTCCCACCAGCCATCACCCAGCAGCGCGGCGAACAAGCCGACGCCGATAAGCAGCGCTATCAAGGCGGGTATCGCAAAGGTCTTCCAGAATCGCGATGGCCTGGAACTCATTGCGCCGCCTGAGCGCGAATCACGCTCAGCGAGCGCGTGGCACGCCGTCTCACCCACCACAGGTACACCCCGCTGCCGAGCACAATGATGGTCAGCACATCCAGTACCGCCCAGAGAATCTTCATCGGCATGCCGCCGTAATCACCGAAATGCAGAGGCTGCGACATACCCAATGCATCCATGTACCAGGGACGCTCGACCACGGCCGTGACTTGCAGCGTCTGCGCGTCGATCAGCACTGGCGTGGCCAGGTGCGCAGTCAAGTGCGTGTTGCCTTTGAGGAACACCGCGTAATGATGCTCGCTGGAGAAGCGCGTGCCGGGGAAAGCGATGAAATCGGCCTGCATGCCGGGCGCAGCGGATTCGGCAATTTCCAGCAATCGAGTCGCCGGGGCGCGCTGGGTCAATGGCGGCGCGTCCTTGTAAGGGGCGATCATGGTGGCCAGCGCATCATTGCGCCAGGAGGCAATCAGCAGATCGGCACAGGCACTGATCACCCCCGTCACGCCCACCACCAGCGCCCAGGTCAATGTGACTACGCCAATCAGGTTGTGCAGGTCCAGCCAACGCGTACGCCTGGATTTATTGACCCGCACCTGGCCGAACTCCAGCTTGCGCATGAACGGCGCATACAACACGGTCCCGGAAACAATCGCCACCACAAACAGCAAACCCATGAACGCCAGCAGCAATTTGCCGGGCAGGTTGGCGTACATGTCTACGTGCAGGCGCAGCATGACCATCATGAAGCCGCCATTGGCAGAAGGCATTTCCAGCGCTTCACCGGTGCGTGCATCAAGGGCGAAGGTATGCGATGAGTTGGGCTCGGTATCTGCGGTTGCCGCGGTGATGGCCATCACGCCATTGGGGTCTTCGTCATCCCAGCCGAAATACTGCATCACCTCGCCGGGGCGATGCGCTTCGGCAGCCCTGGCCAGTTGCTCCAGGTTCAGATGCGGCGTGTCGGCAGGCATCTCCTGGTACTGCGGGGCGTCGCCCAGCAGGTGATCGATTTCATGATGGAAGATCAACGGCAGTCCTGTAACCGCGAGCATCAACAAAAACAGGGTGCAAATCAGGCTGCTCCAGGTATGCACGATGGACCAGCGGCGCACGGTTTGGCTTTTCATGGTTTATCCACAGGCGAAGGGACGCAAAACCGAGCGTGCCCCCGAAATGACTTGTAAGACTAAGCCGCTCGAAACCGGAAAAGTGTCAGGGCGATCCGGTGCAGGCATGAAAAGGTATGTTTCAGAGTTTTGCCGGATTGCTGCTGGCCTGCTCATCCCTGGCCAGCACAGTGACCCACCACGCGGTGTGCTGTTCGATCTGCACGGGCAAGGTCGGCAGCAACGCCTTGAGCGCCAGGTCAGTGTCGGCCAGCGGGAATGTGCCGGTAATACGCAGATCAGCCACGGTCGAGTCGACACCCAGATGGCCTGTACGGTAACGACCCAGTTCAGCAAGCATATCCGCCAGCCGGGCGTTGTCCACCACCAACATGCCGCGCGTCCAGGCGTCGACGCCGGAAGGCATGCTGAGCAACGGGCCAAGGCCATTGCGCGTGAGGAGAACCTGCTGGCCCTCGCGCAGAACCTGCTCACCGGACGCATTGCGCGCATTGGCGGCAACCGCTGATTGCAGCACGCTGAGCAGTGTTCCGTCTGACTCGCGCCGGACCAGAAAACGCGTTCCCAGGGCGCGCATTTTGCCATCCGCAGTTTCGACGATGAAGGGCCGCGGATCGTCATGATTGCCGGTCTGCACCAGTATTTCGCCGTCCTGCAGAATCACCCGACGTTGCTGCGCATCGAAGCGCACATCAATCGCGCTGTGGGTGTTAAGGCGAATCAGGGTGTTGTCCGCCAGACGTACTTCACGCTGTTCGCCTGTGGCGGTGCGCTGGTCGGCAAGCCAGTAATCTATCGGCAGGTAGCGGTCGCCGACGAACAATGCCAGACCCAAGGCCATGAACACCCCGGCCAGACCGCCACCGAGCTTGCGCAAACTGTGCCGCTGGGCACCGGGCGATTGCTGCAATGCCTTGCGCGCCGGACCTGCTGGCAAGGAAAAACGCTGATTGACCATGCCCAACTGGCTCCAGGCCCTGGCATGCTCTTCGTCGGCGGCCAGCCAGCGAGCAAGTTCAGCGTCATTGCCGCTGCTGCCATCCATGTTCAATTGCCACTGGATCGCGGCGTCCAGAACATGAGCGGATACCGGCCTGGTGTTCATGTCGGCTCACCGTAGAGCGCCACATAGCACTGACGCATGGCTTGAGCCAGGTATTGCCTGACGCGCGAAACCGAGACGCCCAGCCGCTCGGCAATTTCGCCGTGGCTCAGCCCGTCGAGGCGACTGTACAGAAAGGCTGCCCGTGCTTTGCTGGAGAGACTGCCCAGCATACGGTCGATCGCTTTGAGATCTTCCAGAATCAGCAACTGCTCTTCCGGCGAAGGCTGCTCGGCCTCGGGAACCTGCATCAACTCCACGAGATAAGCCTGCTCCAGCGCAGCGCGGCGGAAGTAGTCGAACATCAGTCCCTTGGCAACGGCCGCCAGGTAAGCTCGCGGTTCTCTGGGCGTCAGCAATTCCTGACGCCCGAGCAAACGCAAGAACGTGTCCTGACTCAAATCCTGAGCACGCTGCGGACAGGCGACATTGCGTCTGAGCCAGGCCAGCAGCCAACCACGATGATCGCGATACAGCGCGCCAACAATCTCGCTATGAGTGCTTGGGACTGACGACACGAAGGGCCTCGATGAGAAAGATCTAACTAAAGAGAATCATTCGCGATTGTGGCAGAGCGGAGGGATGGTGGCAATTCGCGTCTGTCGGGAGGAGGGTCTGAATCGAGTTGGCGCTCGTACCAATGCTCCGCGTCCATTGCGACGCGGAGCGTCGGGAAATGCATTCCCACGCTGGAGCGTGAGGAACGAGAATCTTGTAACTATCGTGCCAATGCTCCGCGTTGGCATGCCGTTCTGGACGCTCCGCGTCCTCTTGCGACGGCAACCGCCGTGAAATGCATTCACGCTGGAGCATGCACAACGAAAGGCGTCCAGGGAGGACGCCCGTCGTCAGATCAGGCCTGGTGGCTGATTTCGCGCAGCGGCTTGCCACGTGCAGGTTTGTCGCCTGCAACGAAGTAGTCGGCGGTGCTGCGAGGCAG
This sequence comes from Pseudomonas syringae group sp. J248-6, assembly GCF_032586995.1. Classification (NCBI taxonomy): domain Bacteria; kingdom Pseudomonadati; phylum Pseudomonadota; class Gammaproteobacteria; order Pseudomonadales; family Pseudomonadaceae; genus Pseudomonas; species Pseudomonas syringae group sp. J248-6. Next base: position 23,431 of record NZ_JAWHOP010000024.1, read on the forward strand.
GGGCTGACGACCGCGGATCTTGTCGGCGATTTTCTCGGCGATCATGATTGTCGGTGCATTCAGGTTGCCCGTGGTGATGATCGGCATGATCGAGGCATCGACTACGCGCAGGCTTTGCAGGCCATGCACACGGCCCTGACCATCGACAACCGCCATTTCGTCGGTGCCCATCTTGCACGAGCAGGACGGGTGGTAAGCCGTTTCGGCATGCTCACGTACGAACTGGTCCAGCGCTTCATCAGACTGCACATCGATACCAGGGCTGATTTCGCGGCCACGGTACGGGTCCAGAGCCGGTTGCTGCATGATCTCGCGAGTCAGGCGGATGCCATCACGGAACTCCTGCCAGTCCTGCTCGCTGGACATGTAGTTGAACAGGATGCTCGGGTACTCGCGCGGGTCTTTGGATTTGACCTGCACACGACCGCGGCTCGGCGAACGCATGGAGCCAACGTGAGCCTGGAAGCCGTGCTCCTGAACGCCCTTGGTACCGTTGTAGTTAATCGCGACCGGCAGGAAGTGATACTGAATGTTCGGCCATTCGAACGCTTCGCTGGAGCGAATGAAACCACCGGCTTCAAACTGGTTGCTCGCACCGATACCCGTACCGAGGAACATCCACTCGGCACCAATGGCAGGCTGGTTCCACCACTTCAGCGAAGGGTACAGCGACACCGGCTGGGTGCAGGCGTACTGCAGGTACATCTCCAGGTGATCCTGAAGGTTCTGGCCAACGCCCGGCAGGTCATGAACCACCGGAATATCCAGCTTGTTCAGCACTTCGGCCGGGCCGACACCGGAACGCTGGAGAATCTGCGGCGAAGCGATTGCGCCTCCACACAACAGCACTTCCTTGCGGGCACGGGCCTGGATGCGGGTGTCGCTGTCGCCTACCAGGTACGCCACGCCGACGGCACGCTTGCCTTCGAACAGAATGCGATCGGTCAGCGCGTGAGTGACGATGGTCAGGGTCGAGCGCTTCTTGGCCTCGTCCAGATAACCACGGGCGGTACTGGCACGACGACCGTTAGGCGTCACGGTGCGGTCCATCGGACCGAAGCCTTCCTGCTGATAACCATTGAGGTCGTCAGTGCGCGGGAAACCGGCTTGCACGCCCGCCTCGACCATCGCATGGAACAGCGGATTGTTGCCCGCCTTGGGCGTGGTCACGCTGACCGGACCTTCACCACCGTGGTAGTCATTCGGGCCGATGTCGCGGGTTTCGGCCTTGCGGAAGTACGGCAGGCAGTCGAGGTAGCTCCAGTCTTCGAGACCCGGCTCCTTGGCCCAGCCGTCATAGTCCATCGCGTTGCCGCGGATGTAGCACATGCCGTTGATCAGCGACGAACCGCCCAGGCCTTTACCACGACCGCATTCCATGCGGCGGTTGTTCATGTGTGGCTCTGGCTCGGTCTCGTAGGCCCAGTTATAGCGGCGTCCCTGCAGCGGGAATGCCAGTGCGGCTGGCATCTGGGTACGGAAATCCAGACGATAGTCCGGGCCACCGGCTTCCAGCAGCAGAACAGTGACGCCTGCGTCTTCGGTGAGACGGGCTGCCAGGGTGTTACCGGCAGAGCCGGCACCAATGATGATGTAGTCGTATTCGGATTGAGTCGTCATAGAGGCTCCCTCATAGAGCTGCAAGTCTCAAGCCTTGGCTGCAAGCAGAAGCAGCGAGGCGATACTTGTGAAAATGGGGTGCGGCAAACCGCTTTTGATTGCGTCTGCTTGAGGTTTGCCGCGTGCCACTTGAACCGTGTTTAGAAAACCGAGGCGTAGTCGCCCAGTTCGATCTGTACCGACTTGATCCGCGTGTACTGCGCCAGCGAGCTGATACCGTTTTCACGACCAACGCCCGACTGCTTGTAACCGCCGACCGGCATTTGTGCCGCCGATTCGCCCCAGGCGTTGATCCAGCAGATACCGGCTTCCAGCAGATGAATCACGCGGTGTGCGCGGTTCAGGTCACGGGTCACGATGCCTGCGGCCAGACCGAAATCGGTGTCGTTGGCGCGGCGCACCACTTCTTCTTCGGTGTCGTAGCCGAGGATGCTCATCACCGGGCCGAAGATTTCTTCACGCACGATGGTCATGTTGTCGGTGCAGTCGGTAAACACGGTTGGCGCAACGAAAGCGCCCTTGTCGAACACACCACCGGTCAAGCGATCACCGCCGCACAACAGGCGTGCGCCCTGCTCTTTGCCCTTGGCGATGTAGCCCAGCACACTTTCCATGTGCTCGAAGCTGACCAGCGGGCCGAAGTTGATGTTTTCGTCTTCCGGGTTACCGGCGCGAATACGCTTCACACGCTCAAGGATTTTCGCTTCGAATTCGGCTTTCAACGCGTTCGGTACAAACACGCGCGTACCGTTGGTGCAGACCTGGCCGGAGCTGTAGAAGTTGGCCATCATTGCGATGTCGGCAGCACGGTCCAGATCAGCGTCGTCAAACACGATCAGCGGCGACTTGCCGCCCAGCTCCATGGTCACTTCCTTGAGCGAAGAGCTCGATGCACTGGCCATGACTTTCTTGCCGGTGTCGGTGCCGCCGGTGAACGACACTTTCTCGATGCGCGGATGCTCGGTGATCCAGGTGCCGACTTCACGGCCGCTGCCGGTCAACACGTTGAATACGCCGTTCGGTACGCCCGCTTCGGTGTAGATTTCTGCCAGCTTCAGGGTGGTCAGCGAGGTGACTTCACTTGGCTTGAAGATCATCGCGTTGCCCGCCGCCAGCGCCGGTGCGGATTTCCACAGGGCGATCTGGATCGGGTAGTTCCACGCACCGATGCCTGCAACCACACCCAGCGGCTCTCGGCGGGTGTAAACGAAGGAGGAATCACGCAGCGGGATCTGTTCGCCTTCGATGGCGGGCACCAGGCCTGCGTAGTATTCCAGCACGTCAGCGCCGGTCACGATATCCACGTAACGGGTTTCGGAGATGGCTTTGCCGGTGTCCAGCGTTTCCAGCGCGGCCAGTTCATCGTTGCGCTCGCGCAGGATATCGACAGCACGACGCAGGATGCGCGAACGCTCGACGGCGGTCATGGCAGCCCAGATCTTCTGGCCTTTTTCAGCAGCAACGACTGCGCGCTCGACGTCTTCCTTGCCGGCACGCTGGATCTGCGCCAGTACTTCGCCGTTCGCCGGGTTGATGGCATCGAAAGTTTCAGTGTTGCTGGCATCGACGTAACCGCCATCGATGTAAAGTTTCTGCAGTTCAAAACGGGCCATAAAGTCCTCGCAAATTCAGTGGGGGGGCGATGACTGATTTCAGTGTGCCGGAAACATTGGGCAACACGGTCTTGCAGTCGTTCGGCAGGCAGGCTTCGAAAGCTCTCAGCCAGCCGATTTCGCCAGTTGAAAATCCATGTATTCGTAGGCAATCCGTTGTGCTTGCTCGGTGTCGAATGCATCGCCTGACAACGCGCCTCTCAGCCACAGCCCGTCTATCAGGGCGGCAAGCCCGCGGGCGGCGCTGCGTGCCTGTTCCAGTGGCAAGGTGCGGCGGAACTGACAGCACAGGTTCGAATACAAACGGTGGTCGTTGATACGCTGCAATCGGTGCAGCGAAGGGTGATGCATGCTGGTCGCCCAGAAGGCCAGCCAGGTTTTCATGGCCGGGCCGCTGACCTGACTGGCATCGAAGTTACCTTCGATGATCACTTGCAGATGAGCCCTTGGGCTGTCTTCGGTCAGCGCCTGCCGACGTTCGCGGACGTTCAGGATCAAGGCGTTCATCAGATGCCGCATCGTGGCGGCAATCAGGCCGTTCTTGTCCTGAAAATAGTGACTGATGATGCCGTTGGACACGCCCGCCAGTCGCGCAATCAGAGCAATGCTGGCGTCGCCCATACCGACCTGATCGACCGCTGTGAGCGTGGCCTGGATCAGTTGTTGGCGGCGGATGGGTTGCATTCCGACCTTGGGCATTGGCGCGATTCTCCCGGGTGTCTGCAATGATCGTTGTACCAAAACGGTGAGGCCAGTCTAAAGATTTTTTATTGAACGATCAATCAATAAAAAACAATCGGCAGGTTTTCGCCAGTAAACGGCAAGCTGAAAAGCGCCTGAAAGCGGGGGTTCTGGAGGATGCGTCAAGGCGCAGATTTGTGACGCGGAGCGTCACCCACGGCATTCCCACGCTGGAGCGATATCTCAACTATCGTGCGACGCTCCGCGTCGCATGCCGTTCTGGACGCTCTGCGTCCGGTCTTCAGCGCTGGAACAGTCAATCCTGCAAAACCACATCCGCCAGTTGATCAATCGCTTCCTGCCGCTCCGCCTGATTCGGTTTGGCGTGCGGGTTGAGTGTGGACCATTGCGGGTGGGCACGGGCGCGGGTGAGCGGCTCGGGGATTTTGCCTTTGCGCCAGGTTTTGTCCTGCGGCGTGGTCAATTCCATGCTGTGAATGGCCGCATGGCCTCTCACTCCCAACGCCAGCAACAAGTGCCCCTGTCGCAGAGCAAGCAGGCGCAACACTGCATCGTCCACCGTCAACTCCCTGCGGCCCTTCAACTTGCCCAGCAAGCGTCCGCCGTAGCTGCGCGCCGTCAACAGGGCACCGCCTGCAATCGCACCGACCAAAGCCGCCGCGCCAAGCGTTACGCCGCCGACCATCAGGTCGACCCCTGCCCCGGCCGCCGCACCGGCTGCCACGCCGCCACCAACCCGCACGCCCATCAACCTGAGGGTTTCCGGATTGAACAGATCATCGCCCCAACGGCCGTCCATCAACGGCAAATCGCTGGTAGACACGTCGTCCTTGCGAAAGGCATACAGCTTGAGCAGCGCCTCGACACATTGCTGCTCACGCTGACGAACAGCCTTGCGCAACGCTTCCACCGCCTGCTGTTCCTGCTCGGCACTGGTCTCGACGCTACGCCGACACGCTGCACAGTCAATCAACAGTTCGGCGATGAGACGAGCCGCGCTGTGTTTTCTGGCTCGACGTTGCTTCTCCTGATCGTCAATCAAACGTTCAAGCCGAGGCCGCGCGCTTTCCAGCAGCAGCGCCAGGCTTTCATACAGACGACGGCCGCCATCTTCCGGCGGTGCGACGCTGTCGAAGCGCACCAATGCATGCAGCCCCAGGCGTGAAAGTGCCTCTCGCCATTCCGGCTCGCGGTGCTCGCGCGCACTGACGAAATTGAGCACAGGCAGCAACGGCTTGCCACAACTGGCCAGCACCGCCAGCTCGTCACGGTACTTGGCGAGCACCGGTTCGCGTGCATCGATCACATACAGCCCGGCGTCCGAGCCGAGCAACTGGCGCATGACCTTGGCCTCTTGCTCAAAGCGTTGGCGTGCCTCGCTGCCCTCCAGAAAGCGCGCCAGTCGCGCCGGCCCGTCCAGACGCTCGCCGGGACGGTCCAGGCGCTCCAGATAATCGAGCAGTGCGATAGCGTCTTCCAGGCCAGGCGTGTCGTACAGCTCGACCAAGGCCTCGCCGTCCACAGAAAGGCGCGCGCCTTCCACATGACGGGTGGTGCTGGGCCGGTGAGACACTTCACCGAAGCTGACATCGCCGGTCAGGGTGCGCAGCAGCGACGTCTTGCCGACATTGGTGTGGCCGACCACCGCCAGCTTGATGGCACGGGCATTGTCTGCTTCAGTCATGGCCTGTCTCCAGCCAGTTCAAGGGCGCGCTGTCGGTGCGCGGCAACTGCAACCCATCCAGAGCGGCGTGCCAGTCGCCCAGACGCTCCAGATCGAGCACCTGCCCGGCAGGCGCGGGCAGCAGCCAGACGCGTGTCGCCCCCGCGCTGCGCGCCAGTTCGGCCATCAGCGCCAGACTGCCACGATCCGGTGAGCGGCGCGGATCACAGGCGACCACCATGCGCGCAGGCGGATAGTGAGTCAGTTGTTCAAGCAGCTTGTGGCGCGACTCACGGCTGTCGAGAATGCCTGCATCGACCACGCCTGACGGCAGTTCTGGCGGCCAGACTTGTTGATCATCCAGCTCGATGGCTACCAGCAACGCGCCATTGCTGTCGGACGCCCCCACGCCGGGCTGAATCTGATGCAGCGCGGCAGGTTCGACGTCATTGACGCCCAATCGCTCGCTGCTGGGCATCAATCGTTCACGCAGCTCAAGGTACTCGGGCAACTCAAGATCGAGACGCAGCCCCGCACTCCCCTGCTTCCAGTGCCACAGGCAGAACGCTGCCAGCAACAGACGCGGCACAATGCCGTAGACCAGCAGCACGCCCACCAGCCACGCAGCCCAGGCCTGGCGTGCATTCTCGATACTCAGCGCTGCATTGCCGCTGGCGCGAATCATGGCTTCGTCCGGCACACTGAAGCCCAGCCAAGCCGGGACGGTACTGAGTGTCTGAGTCAGGCTGACAAACGTGTCGCTGCTCAAAATGGTGGTTTCCCAGACAAACCCGTAGCGCCGGGTCGCCATCAGCATCAACAGCACCACCAGCGCACTGACCAGCGCGAGCAGCCACAGGCTGTGAACCACCAGGCCAAGCACCCAGCGATTCAGACGCTTGCGTTGCAGCAGCAGAACCAATGCCGGAGCAAGTTGCGCAGCCTGGGCGTCACGGGCAAGCTTTTCACTCAACCACAGCCATAAGCGGCCCAGCCCGCTGTTGCTGCGGCCAGCGAAGATAAAGCCCAGCGCCCAGGTAGCCAGCAGCACCAGATTAAGCCCAAGCAGACTGCCCAGCGCCCAGAACACATTGACCGGTGCCTGCCCGTCGCCCATTGCGGCGAAGGCCAGGCCCGCGCCACTGATGACAGCGAATACGGCAAGCGCAATCAACGCCAACCGCGCGCCCTGCTTCCAGTGATGCAATGCGCCGAGCATGCCGTCGCGCTGTGCCAGCCCAAGGGCGCGATGGGTGATACGGGCAGTCAGGTCGCCTCCGGCCGCCCGGGCGCGGCGATTGGCTTCCTGATCATCCAGCGCGCCAGCCTGTTGTTCACGCAGGCGCACGGCTTCGGTCAGCCAGAGGGTATCGAGTGGGGTCAGTGCAGTCACACAGTGTCTCTTGATTGAATTCAGCGGTGAGCATAACCGCTGTCATGGGACTGAGCACGGTGCGTGTCAGTTCATTCGCCTGCCCTGCGACCTCTGATATCCTCGGCGCATGAAAACTCATCTCCCCCTTAGCCTGATTGCCGCCCTTGGTGAAAACCGAGTGATCGGCGTCGACAATTCCATGCCCTGGCATTTGCCGGGGGATTTCAAATACTTCAAGGCCACGACGCTCGGCAAGCCGATCATCATGGGTCGCAAGACCTGGGATTCGCTGGGCCGCCCCCTGCCCGGTCGCCTGAACCTGGTAGTCAGCCGGCAGACTGATTTGCAGCTCGAGGGCGCGGAAGTCTTCCCTTCGCTGGATGCCGCAGTCGTGCGCGCCGAGCAATGGGCGAAGGAACAGGGTGTCGACGAGGTGATGCTGATCGGCGGCGCGCAGCTTTATGCTCAGGGCCTTCCCGAGGCAGATCGCCTGTACCTGACTCGCGTGGCACTGAGCCCTGATGGCGACGCGTGGTTTCCTGAATTCGATACGGCGCAGTGGGCGCTGGTGTCCGATACCGAGAACGCGGCTGTCGATGACAAGCCTGCTTACAACTTTGAAGTCTGGGAACGCGTCTGATAAGCGTTTTTCGGCGCATTTGAGGTCGCTGACGAAAAACTGCAATAAAAGTGTCGCTTTTGGTTTAACTGTCGCAAATAAAGGGGCAAACGGCGTCTTTTGGCCTTTTTCGGGTCGCTGACGTACTTTTGCCTTCACAATAATTTGTTACGGTTTGTCCCTTCGTTTTTATGACAAGGGAAAATCGCCTATGAAAATCGCGCCAAAACTGCTGGTTGCAGCGCTCTGTGCCGGGCTCGCCAGTCAGTCCTTTGCTGCCACCGAATTGAAGCATTGGCCCGAGCCTGCCGCCAAGGCGCTCGACGCGATGATTGCGGCGAATGCCAACAAGGGCAATTACGCAGTCTTCGACATGGACAACACCAGCTACCGCTTCGACCTCGAAGAGTCGCTGCTGCCGTACATGGAAAACAAAGGCCTGATCACCCGCGAAAAACTCGATCCCTCGCTCAAGCTGATCCCCTTCAAAGACACCGCCGAGCACAAGGAAAGCCTGTTCAGCTACTACTATCGCCTTTGCGAAATAGACGACATGGTCTGCTACCCGTGGGTCGCGCAGGTGTTTTCCGGCTTTACGCTGCAGGAGCTCAAAGGCTATGTCGATGAGCTGATGGCCCTGAAAAAGCCGATCCCTGCGACCTACTACGAAGGCGATACCGTCAAGCAGCTCAATGTCGAGCCGCCGCGGGTATTCACCGGGCAGACCGAGCTGTACAACAAGCTGATGGAAAACGGCATCGAGGTGTATGTGATGACCGCCGCGTCCGAAGAGCTGGTGCGTATGGTCGCTGCCGATCCGAAGTACGGCTACAACGTCAAACCGCAGAACGTGATAGGCGTCACCACCCTGCTCAAAGACCGCAAGACCGGTGAGCTGACTACCGCACGCAAGCAAATCACAGCGGGCAAATACGATGCGAAAAGCAACATGGGACTGGAGCTGACACCTTATCTGTGGACCCCGGCGACCTGGATGGCCGGCAAGCAGGCGGCGATTCTGACCTACATCGACCAGTGGAAAAAACCGGTTCTGGTCGGCGGCGATACCCCGACCAGCGACGGCTACATGCTGTTTCACAGCGTCGACGTGAGCAAGGGCGGCGTGCACTTGTGGATCAACCGCAAGGACAAGTACATGACCCAGCTCAATGGCATGATCAAGGACAATGCCGAAGCTCAGGCCAAGGAGAAATTGCCGGTCACGGCGGACAAGAACTGGGTGATCGTCAAGCCGGACGAGATTCAGTAAGCCGCCGGACAAGCTTCATGCTGCGTGATCGTGCCCAGGTGACCGGGCACGATCAGCATACTCAGTCGAGCTTTTCGAACTTCAGATCCCAGACGCCGTGCCCAAGCTTCTCGCCACGGCGCTCGAACTTGGTGATCGGCCGTTCGGCAGGACGCGGCACGTACTGGTTGTCTTCGGCCTGGTTGCGATAACCGGGCGCCACGCTCATCACTTCCAGCATGTATTCCGCGTACGGACCCCAATCGGTGGCCATGTGAAACACACCGCCAACCTTCAGCTTGCTGCGTACCAGTGCGGCGAATTCCGGCTGCACGATACGGCGCTTGTGGTGACGGCTCTTGTGCCACGGATCCGGGAAGAACAGCATCAGGCGATCAAGGCTGTTATCGGCGACGCAGCGGTTCAGCACTTCAATGGCGTCGCAATCGTAGACGCGCACATTAGTCAGCCCCTGGGTGAGTACGCCGTTGAGCAATGCGCCTACGCCTGGAGAGTGCACCTCGACACCGATGAAGTCGTGCTCGGGAGCCGCAGCGGCCATTTCCAGCAGCGAGTGGCCCATGCCGAAGCCGATTTCCAGCGTACGCGGCGCAGAGCGACCGAACACCTGATCGAAATCCACCGGCGCATCGGTCAGCGACAGGCCGTACAAAGGGAGACCTTGATCAAGGCCGCGCTGCTGACCTTCGGTCATGCGGCCGGCACGCATCACGAAACTCTTGATGCGGCGGTGCGGGCGCTCTTCGCCTTCTTCGACAGCAGGCGACTCTGGGTGCGGAACGTGCGAATCAGTCATCAACGGGCTCTTACTTGATCAGGCCATCCAGCGGCGAAGACGCGCTGGCATAGAGTTTTCGAGGCATGCGTCCGGCGAGGTACGCCAGACGACCGGCAATTACAGCGTGCTTCATGGCTTCGGCCATCATCTCCGGCTGCTGGGCATGGGCGATGGCCGAGTTCATCAATACGGCTTCACAGCCCAGCTCCATTGCGATGGTGGCGTCGGAGGCAGTGCCGACACCGGCATCGACCAATACCGGGACCTTGGTTTCTTCAAGGATGATCTGCAGGTTGTATGGGTTGCAGATCCCCAGACCACTGCCGATCAGCCCTGCCAGCGGCATGATCGCGATGCAGCCGATTTCGGCCAGCTGGCGAGCGATGATCGGGTCATCGCTGGTGTAGACCATCACGTCGAAACCGTCCTTGACCAGTATCTCGGCAGCCTTGAGGGTTTCGATCACATTCGGAAACAGGGTTTTCTGGTCAGCCAGGACTTCGAGCTTGACCAGATTGCGACCGTCGAGCAATTCCCGCGAAAGGCGGCAGGTGCGCACGGCCTCGGTTGCATCGAAGCAGCCAGCGGTGTTCGGCAAGATGGTGTAGCGATCAGGTGGCAGCACGTCCAGCAGGTTCGGCTCGCCGGGGTTCTGGCCGAGGTTGGTGCGACGCACCGCAACAGTCACGATCTCGGCACCCGAGGCTTCAATGGCCAGACGGGTCTGTTCCATATCGATGTACTTGCCGGTGCCTACCAAAAGACGCGACTCGAAAGTCCGACCGGCCAGGACGAAGGGCTTGTCGCTGCGAACATTGCTCATCGGAAATCCTCATAACGTGCAGATTGGGTTGGGCGCAGTGCGGATTGCGAACTAGCCACCGCCAATGGCATGAACCACTTCGACCTGATCGCCTTCACTCAGGACGGTCGCCGCATGCTGACTGCGCGGCACGATATCCAGGTTCAGTTCCACCGCAACCCGGCGTCCGGCAAGGTCCAGGCGGGTCAGCAATGCCGCGACGGTTTCGCCATCGGGCAATTCAAAGGGTTCACCGTTCAACTGAATGTGCATGCGAGAGCAGCCATCATTTTTGGGGGGCCAGCATTCTAGCCCGATCAGCCGGTATGACCAAGGCAAAGCCACGCCATTCGTCTCAAGCGCGGCCGGCTTCCAGGGGAGCGGATGCTCACGGAGGCGAACCCAGCCTCCAGGCCGCCAGCCCCAGCATCGACCAGCCGAACAGAAATGCCAGACCACCGAACGGGGTGATGATGCCCAGCTTGCTGAAACCGGTCAGGGTCAGCGCGTAGAGGCTGCCGGAAAACAGCAGGATACCGACCGCGAAGGAGAATCCGGCCCAGGTGATCAGGCGCCCGGGGATGTGCGTTGCCAGTATCGCCACGCCGAGCAGGGCCAGCGCGTGGATCAGTTGGTAAAGCACACCCGTATGGAACACCGCCAGGTACTCGGCACTCAGGCGTTCCTTGAGACCGTGGGCGGCAAATGCGCCCAACGCCACACCCGTGAAGCCGAAGAAGGCAGCAAGCATCAAAAAGCTACGAAGCATCAGGAACTCCAGTGAAAAATCGTCGAAAGGCGCACGGTCTGTATAATGGCCCGCTCAACGGGTTCGGCCAAGCCATCTCTATGCTGCAGTCTATTCTTCGTCGCATCGTCAAAGCCCTGCTATGGTTCGCCGCAGGCAGTGTTCTCGTGGTTCTGGTTCTGCGCTGGGTGCCGCCACCGGGCACGGCCCTGATGGTCGAGCGCAAGGTCGAATCCTGGGTCGACGGCGAGCCTATCGACCTGCAACGCGACTGGGAACCGTGGGACAAGATCTCCGACAACCTTAAAATTGCGGTCATTGCCGGCGAGGATCAGAAATTCGCCGAGCACTGGGGTTTCGACGTCGACGCCATTCAAGCGGCCATCCTGCATAACGAGCGCGGTGGCTCGATCCGTGGTGCCAGTACGCTTAGCCAGCAGGTGTCGAAAAACCTGTTCCTGTGGTCCGGTCGCAGTTACCTGCGCAAAGGGCTTGAAGCATGGTTCACCATGCTCATCGAGCTGCTGTGGTCCAAGGAGCGCATCCTTGAGGTGTACCTGAACAGCGTCGAATGGGACGAAGGCGTATTCGGCGCGCAGGCCGCAGCGCAACATCACTTCCGCACCAACGCCAGCGCGCTTTCTGTACAGCAGGCCAGCTACCTCGCCGCCGTCCTCCCCAACCCGCGCGAGTGGAGCGCCAGCCACCCGAGCAGCTACGTTTCCCGCCGTGCAGGCTGGATTCGTCAGCAAATGCGTCAGTTGGGTGGGGATGAGTATTTGCAGGGGTTGAACAGCAGCCGTCGCTGGTGATGGGCTGGTTCGGCGATTATCGTTCCCTACTCCAGCGTGGGAATGCAGTTCGCGACGCTCTGCGTCGCAAAGAGGACGCAGAGCGTCCGGAACGGCATGCCCACGCGGAGCATGGGCACGATAGCCAATCCCGCTAACAAAAACGCCCCGATTATCTCGGGGCGTTTTTCGTTGCTAGGCAGCCTTACGCGGCAATCGACGTCTTGAGCTTGTTCATCGCGCTTTTTTCCAGCTGACGAATACGCTCTGCAGAAACGTTGTACTTCTGCGCCAGGTCGTGCAGCGTGGCTTTTTCTTCTGCCAGCCAGCGCTGGTAGAGGATGTCGCGGCTGCGTTCGTCCAGCACGTCCAGCGCCTGATGCAGGTTGGCGGTGGAGTTGTCAGTCCAGTCGGAATCTTCCAGTTGACGCGCCGGGTCGTAACGGTGGTCTTCCAGATAATTGGCTGGTGACTGAAACGCACTGTCGTCGTCTGCTTCGGCTGCCGGGTCAAAGGCCATGTCATGACCGGTCAGACGGCTTTCCATCTCACGCACTTCACGCGGCTCGACGCCAAGGCTTTCAGCGACGCGATGCACCTCGTCGTTGTTCAGCCAGGCCAGACGCTTCTTCTGGCTACGCAGGTTGAAGAACAGCTTGCGCTGCGCCTTGGTGGTGGCGACCTTGACGATGCGCCAGTTACGCAGGATGAACTCGTGAATTTCGGCCTTGATCCAGTGCACGGCAAAGGACACCAGACGCACGCCCATTTCGGGGTTGAAGCGCTTCACGGCCTTCATCAGACCGACGTTACCTTCCTGAATCAGGTCAGCCTGAGCCAGACCGTAACCCGAATAACTGCGAGCGATGTGCACGACAAAGCGCAGGTGGGCGAGGACCATTTGTCGGGCCGCGTCCAGATCCTGCTCATAGTAGAGACTTTCAGCCAGTTCACGCTCCTGCTCGGGCGTCAGCAAGGGAATGCTGTTGACCGTGTGCACATAGGCCTCAAGGTTCGCACCCGGGACTAAAGCATAAGCAGGTTGCAAAGAAGTGGTCATACGAAAAAACCTCCAGCGCACAGGTTATGTGCAGTTCAGCAATAGCCAGATTGACCCGGAACCGCTAACCAAGTTCCTTGATTTTCAGAAGCCAGTCTGGTGAACGAAAAATTTGCCTCTAACGGGGCGCCAGTTCACGCAAGTGACGAGCGACCGCAATCCAGGCACCGATATACCCTAACAGAACCGCTCCAAGCAAGAGCGAAAGACCATCACCCATCGGAACACCTGCCAGCGCAAAGTCGCTTCCATAGAGACCTGCCAGCCCGACGACCGCACCGTTCAGCCAGTTCAGGCCATAAGCCAGAACGCCCCAGGACAGGATACCTGCCCCGAAACCGTACAGCGCGCCCATATAAAGGAAGGGTCTGCGCACGTAGCTGTCAGTACCGCCCACCAGCTTGATGACTTCGATTTCGATACGGCGGTTTTCAATATGTAGACGAATTGTGTTACCAATTACTAACAGCAAAGCTGAGACCAGCAAAACCGTCAAGCCGAAAACGAATCGGTCACCCAGCTTGAGGATCGCGGCCAGCCTTTCGACCCAGACCAGATCCAGTTGCGCCTGCTCGACTTTAGGCAGTTCTGCCAACCGCGTGCGCAAGGCTTCCAGCGCAGGTTTGTCCACTTCATCCGGCGTTACCAACACCACGCCTGGAAGCGGGTTCTCTGGCAATTCCTTGAGCGCCTCGCCCAGACCGGACTGTTGCTTGAACTCACCCAATGCCTGCTCGCTGCTGATGTACTCGGCATCTGCCACACCGGGCATCGACTTGATTTCATCACGCAGGCGAGTGCCATCAGCGGTGCTGGCATCCAGCTTCAGGTAGATGGAAATCTGTGCAGCGCGCTGCCACGAACCACCCAGACGCTCGACATTGCTCAGTAGCAATGACAGGCCCATCGGCAAGCTCAAGGCAATCGCCATCACCAGACAGGTAAAGAAACTGCCAATCGGTTGTTTTCCCAGACGTCGCAGGCTGTCCAGCAGACTGGAGCGATGGCTTTCCAGCCACGCCGACAACAACGCACTGAAATCCGGGCCGTCATCATCATGGTCGTGACGCTGCTTTTTCTTTTTCGGCGGCACTGGATCGGCGGCCTTGGGCGCAACGCGTTCGGAAACCTTGGAGCTGCGTGTAGCACTCATACTCCGGCCTCCCCGTCACCGATCAGACGCCCGCGTTGCAGGGTCAGCATGCGATGGCGCATGCGGGCAATCAATGCAAGGTCGTGACTGGCAATCAGCACGCTGGTCCCCAGTCGGTTGATATCTTCAAACACGCCCATGATTTCCGCCGCCAGACGTGGGTCGAGGTTACCGGTAGGTTCATCGGCCAGCAGCAAGGCCGGGCGATGGACAATGGCGCGGGCAATCCCGACACGCTGTTGCTGACCGGTGGACAGGTCGCCGGGGTACAGCTCGGCCTTATCGGATAGCGCCACACGCTCAAGGGCCGAATCGACCCGTTTGGCAATCTCGGGCTTGGACAGACCGAGGATCTGCAAGGGCAAAGCGATGTTGTTGAACACCGTGCGATCGAACAGCAACTGGTGATTCTGGAACACCACGCCGATCTGACGACGCAGAAACGGGATCTGTGCGTTGCTGATCTGCCCAAGGTCCTGGCCGGCAAGCATCAGTTTGCCGGTAGTTGGACGCTCCATGGCCAGCAACAGGCGTAACAGCGTGCTTTTGCCGGCACCGGAATGACCAGTGACAAACAAAAACTCGCCGCGACGTACTCGAAAGCTCAGTTCATGCAACCCGACATGTCCATTCGGGTAGCGCTTACCGACCTGCTCGAATCGAATCATGGACGCTCCCGCTCCGCAAACAGTGCCTGAACAAAGGGTTCGGCCTCGAAGGTACGCAAGTCATCGATACCTTCACCGACGCCGATATAGCGAATCGGCAAGCCGAACTGCTTGGCCAGGGCGAAAATCACGCCGCCTTTGGCTGTGCCATCCAGCTTGGTCAGCGCCAGCCCGGTCAACGTAACCGTCTGGTTGAATTGCTTGGCCTGATTGATAGCGTTCTGCCCGGTGCCTGCATCGAGGACCAGCAGGACTTCGTGAGGAGCATCTGCGTCCAGCTTGCCGATCACGCGGCGAACCTTCTTCAACTCCTCCATCAGGTTGTCCTTGGTGTGCAGGCGACCTGCGGTGTCGGCGATCAACACATCAATGCCACGGGCCTTGGCGGCCTGCACGGCATCGAAAATCACCGAGGCGGAATCGGCACCGGTGTGCTGAGCGATGACCGGTATGTGATTACGCTCACCCCAGACCTGCAATTGCTCGACGGCTGCAGCGCGGAACGTGTCGCCCGCGGCCAGCATGACCTTCTTGCCTTCCAGTTGCAGCTTCTTGGCCAGCTTGCCGATGGTGGTGGTCTTGCCCGCACCATTGACGCCGACCACCAGAATCACGAACGGCTTGTGCTCGGCCTTGATCACCAGCGGTTGCTCGACAGGCTTGAGCATCGCAGCCAGTTCGCCCTGCAACGAGGTGTACAACGCCTGAGCATCGGTCAACTGCTTGCGCGCGACCTTCTGAGTCAGGCTCTTGATGATGACCGATGTGGCCTCAACGCCGACATCGGCGGTCAGCAAACGGGTTTCGATTTCTTCCAGCAGGTCATCATCGATGGCTTTCTTGCCCAGGAACAGGCTGGCCATGCCTTCGCCGATGCTGGCGCTGGTTTTCGACAGCCCCTGCTTCAGGCGAGCAAAGAAGCCGACCTTACCGGTTTCGGGCTCTTGTACCGGAGCAGGGGCCAGAGCAGGAACCACTTGCGGAACAGGCGCTACCGGTTGTGGCACAGCCTGCGCTACGACGGGTTCTGGTTCTGGTTCTGGTTCTGGTTCTGGTTCTGGAACAGGCTGGACCAGTAGCGGCTCGGGAACACTCAGCGGCACGATATCAGCCACAGGTTGCGCTGCGACCGGCTCGGGCATGGCATGAGCCTGACTTTGCTCAGGGATTGGCGGGGTGATGTGCGGCTCGCGCTCGTCACTCAGTGCCACTGGCTCCTCGGTTACCGGCAAGGTCAGCCACGGCTGAGGCGACGGCGCACCTGGCTCGACATGGCCTTGCTGCGAATTCGCAACCGGCTCGACGATGCTCTCGGGTACAGATTGCGAGGCCGCAGGAGGCTCAACCTGCGGCGTGGTCACAACCGGGTCGTGGACCGGATCGGGTTGCGTCGGGGATGATTCTTGTGGCGCTGGCTCGGCTTGCTGCGGTTTCTTGCGCAGCCATCCGAACAGGCCTTTCTTCTCTCCAGCCTCGGCTGGGGTCTTCTTGTCGTCGTTGGAACCAAACATGGAGGACGGCTATCTCAAGGTTGCGGGGCGCCAGAGGGCGACCCGGAAAAATTCTGACATGCAAAACAGACTGCGTTTAGGACTTCTTGTTCACTCAACGGCCGCTTGAAGCGCTACCTTTACCTGCGTTTCAGACAGGTTTCACTCGCAATCGGCCAGTGAAGGCTGTCTCTGAAGCAAACGGATCAGTATCCTAACACCCCCGCGCCCGCCGACGCTAAGTTCACGCGGGCCGTCCTACAGGTTCAAACTACGAATGAATGCTCTAGCCCGCCGCGCCGCAGGCCTGCTGCTCAGCACTATTTGTCTGCCCTTGACAGCATTGGCTGCTGATTCGCAACCGACCCATGAATTTACCCTGGACAATGGCCTGAAAGTTGTCGTCCGCGAAGACCACCGCGCTCCAGTGGTGGTTTCCCAGATCTGGTACAAGGTCGGCTCCAGCTACGAAACACCCGGCCAGACCGGCCTGTCCCATGCCTTGGAACACATGATGTTCAAGGGCAGCAGCAAGACCGGGCCGGGTGAATCCTCACTGATTCTGCGCGACCTGGGCGCTGAAGAGAATGCGTTCACCAGCGATGACTATACCGCCTACTATCAGGTCCTGGCCCGCGATCGTCTGAGCGTCGCGCTGGAACTGGAAGCCGATCGCATGGCAACCCTGAAATTGCCCGCCGACGAGTTCAGCCGCGAGATCGAAGTCATCAAGGAAGAGCGTCGCCTGCGCACCGATGACAAGCCGATGGGCAAGGCATTCGAACGCTTCAAGGCGATGGCCTACCCTGCCAGCGGCTATCACACGCCGACCATTGGCTGGATGGCGGACCTGGAGCGCATGAAGGTTGAAGAGCTGCGCCACTGGTACGAATCCTGGTATGCGCCGAACAACGCCACGCTGGTGGTGGTTGGCGATGTGCAGCCGGACGAGGTCAAAGCCCTGGCAGAGCGTTTCTTCGGCCCGATCCCGCGCCGCGACGTGCCGCCCTCGAAAAAACCGCTGGAACTGGCCGAGCCAGGCGAGCGCAAGATCACTCTGCACGTCAAAACCCAGTTGCCGAGCCTGATTTACGGCTTCAACGTGCCAAGCGTTGCGACCGCTGAAGACCCACGTTCGGCGAATGCCCTGCGCCTGATTGCGGCACTGCTCGACGGTGGTTACAGCGCACGCATTTCCTCACGCCTGGAACGTGGCGAAGAACTGGTCTCCGGCGCATCGTCGCGCTACGACGCATTTGCTCGCGGCGACAGCCTGTTCATGATCAGCGCCACACCCAACCTGCAAAAGAAAAAGACCCTGGCCGATGTGGAAGCCGGCATCTGGCGTCTGCTCGACGAGCTGAAAACCAAGGCACCGTCCGCCGAAGAACTGGAGCGCGTTCGGGCTCAGGTCATTGCCGGTGTGGTCTACGAGCGCGACTCGATTACCAGCCAGGCGACCATGATCGGCGAGCTTGAAACCGTCGGCCTGTCCTGGAAGCTGATGGACAATGAGCTGGAAGCCCTGCAGAGCGTGACCCCGCAGGACATCCAGAAAGCAGCCAACACCTATTTCACCCGTGAGCGCCTCAGCGTTGCGCACGTTCTGCCTGAGGAGAAAGCCAAATGATCACGCGCAACGCTCCACGTCATGCGCTGCTTGGCCTGATCCTGGCCGGTTCGCTCGGCACCTTTGTCGCACTGCCAGCCGTGGCCGACAACGCCGCCCCTGCCGAGCAGGGCCAGGCTGCTCCGGCACTGGGCAGTAACCTGCAAACCCTCAAGGAGCTGGACGGCAAGGCACCAGCCCGTCGTGCCCTGAACATCCAGACCTGGAATACCGCCGAGGGTGCCAGGGTGCTGTTCGTGGAATCGCGCGAATTGCCGATGTTCGACATGCGCCTGACATTCGCCGCAGGCAGCAGCCAGGACCAGAAATCGCCCGGCATTGCCCTGTTGACCAACGCCATGCTCAATGAGGGCGTCAAAGGCAAGGACGTCAACGCCATCGCTCAGGGCTTCGAAGGCCTGGGAGCGGATTTCAGCAACGGTTCCTACCGCGACATGGCGGTCACGTCCTTGCGCAGCCTCAGTGCTGCCGACAAGCGCGACCCGGCCCTGAAGCTGTTCAGCGAAGTCGTGGGCAAGCCCACCTTCCCTGCCGACTCTCTGGCCCGTATCAAAAACCAGTTGATCGCCAGCTTCGAGAATCAGAAACAGAACCCCGGCGCTATCGCCAGCAAGGAACTGTTCAACCGTCTCTACGGCGACCATCCCTACGCTCACCCGAGCGAAGGCGACGCAAAAAGCATCAATGCCATTACCCTGGCTCAGCTCAAGGCTTTCCACGCCAAAGGTTATGCGGCAGGCAATGCGGTGATTGCTCTGGTAGGCGATCTGTCGCGGGACGAAGCGCAAGCCGTCGCGGCGCAGGTTTCCGCCTCGCTGCCCAAAGGCCCGGCACTGGCGAAGGTCGCTGATCCGGTTGAGCCGAAGGCAGGCACCACGCATATCGAATTCGCGTCCAACCAGACCCACCTGATGCTCGCGCAACTGGGCATCGACCGTAACGACCCGGACTACGCGGCGCTGACCGTGGGTAACTCGGTATTGGGTGGTGGCGGCTTCGGCAGCCGACTGATGACCGAAGTGCGGGAAAAACGCGGCCTGACCTACGGCGTGTCATCTGGCTTCACCGCCATGCAGGTTGCCGGACCGTTCATGATCGGCCTGCAAACGCGTGCGGAAATGAGCGAAAACACCCTCAAGCTGGTGCAGGACATCGTTCGCGACTTCCTCGCCAACGGCCCGACCCAGAAAGAAGTCGACGATGTGAAACGCGAACTGACCGGCAGCTTCCCGCTTACCGCAGCCAGCAATTCGGCCATCGTGGGTCAGCTAGGTGCAATCGGCTTCTACAACCTGCCGCTGACCTACCTTGAGGACTACATGGCCGCCGCCCAGAGCGTGACCGTCGAACAGGTGAAAGCTGCGATGAGCAAGCACCTGAGCGCCGACAAGATGGTCATTGTTACCGTTGGCCCGACCGTGGAGCAAAAGCCACTGCCAGCGCCGACAGACAAACCCACCCGCCAACCTGTAGGGGTCCCGGAACACTGATGGCCAATCCACGTCCGAAGGGCCACAACGGCCTGGGTCAGCTTCGTATCATCGGCGGAGAATGGGGCAGCCGTCGCCTGACCTTCCCCGACGCCCCCGGCCTGCGCCCGACGCCTGATCGGGTGCGCGAAACCCTGTTCAATTGGCTGGCACCCTACATCGCTGGTGCCAGGGTGCTGGACGTTTTCACTGGCAGCGGCGCACTGTATTTCGAAGCCCTGTCCCGTGGCGCCAGCATGGGTCTGGCGCTGGACAGCAACGCGGCGGCCATCGCCAGCCTGCGCCAGAACCTCAACGCACTGAACTGCACCAGCGGCCAGGTCTCCCAGACCGACGCCCTGCGCCATCTGGAAACCGCCACGGCATCGCCCTTTGACGTGGTGTTCCTCGACCCGCCCTTCCATCAAGGCCTGCTGGCTTCAGCCTGCAACCTGCTGGAAAGCCACGGCTGGCTGGCCGACACCGCCTGGATCTACACCGAAAGCGAAACCCCGCCATCGACCACCGGCTTGCCGGGAAGCTGGCGATTGCACCGCGAGAAAAAGGCTGGTCAGGTGTATTACGCGTTGTGGCAGCGGGGCTAGGCCGCTTTCATACGCTACTGGGTGGAGCGCATGGCGCGCTCCATTCTTGCCTCAATATCCCTCTCAGATCATGCGACCTACTTGAATTAAAGACCCATCCTACGTCGCACTCGTTGACCCGTAATCGCAAAAATAGTCCCATTTGCTCACGACATTTACACGTTCTGCATGGCCTCTGCGTGCATGAAGGAAAGTTATGAACAAAGAAAACAGGACAGCAAAATGGCGATTGCGGAGTGTGATGTGCCGCATCACAATCACAGCTTGATTGTCAGCTGGAGACACAAGGGTCTCAGGATTTTTTTTGAAACCGGCTCTACAAGCGGAATCAGGGCAGATCATTCAAGACGTATCGCACATGTCCTGATGGTTCTGAATCGAGCGAAAGTGCCAGCTAACATCAATATACCCGGCTGGCGGCTTCACCCCCTCAGGGGAGAACTGGAAGGGTTCTGGTCAATAACTGTAAACGCCAACTGGCGTATTATTTTTCGTTTCCTAGAGACAGATGTCGAGCTGGTCGATTATCTGGATTACCACTGAGCGGAGGTCCCTGTGGAAATGCATAACCCCCCACATCCGGGTGAAATCCTGCTTGAAGAGGTGATTCCTGGTCTGCAGACCACCGTTTCGGAGTTCGCCAGTCATCTGGGCTTTGCCAAAGAGACCCTTTCAGAAATACTGAATGGGCTTGCACCTGTGAGTCCTGACCTGGCAGTAAGGCTTGAGCGGGCGGGCATCAGCAGCGCGCGTCTTTGGCTGAGCATTCAGGCTGATCACGACCTGTGGCAGGCCGAGCGTCGCGAGCAGCCGCCAATCGAGCCTTACGTCAGAGCGGGTCAAGGTTAGCAACGCATCACGGGGACACGCCACCACGCTACTTGAATCTCCCCTTACATCCCGGTCCACTTAATGGCAACGTACAGCTTCAGTCACTGCACCGATCGTTGAGCAAGCACGTGTCCACACGCCCTACCTTTCTGTCCCATGCCAATCCATTCATCCCGGCCGTCGGCATGGGCAATCCGCATTTGCAGACGCTGTGGGGGCCGCTGCTGCGCAGGCCGACGTTGCTGGCGCGCACTCGCGAGCGGTTGTGGTTGAAGGATGGGGATTTTCTGGACATGGACTGGCATGGTCCGGATGAGCCCGATAAACCCCTGGTTCTTGTATTGCACGGCCTGACCGGGTCGTCCAATTCGCCGTATGTAGCCGGTCTGCAAAAGGCCATGGCGGCGCAGGGCTGGCCCAGTGTGGCGCTGAACTGGCGCGGGTGCTCGGGAGAGCCGAACCTGCTGTCGCGCAGCTATCACTCAGGCGCCAGCGAGGATCTGGCCGAGGTGATCGCTCATTTGCGTTCGCTGCGGCCATTGGCTCCGATTTATGCGGCGGGGTATTCGCTGGGCGGCAATGTGTTGCTCAAGTACCTGGGGGAGTCCGGCGCCAGCAGTGATCTTCGGGGCGCGGTGGCGGTGTCAGTGCCGTTTCGGCTGGACGAATGCGCCAACCGCATCGGCCAAGGGTTCTCCAGGGTTTATCAACGACACTTCATGCGCGAAATGCTGGCGTATATCCGTGACAAGCAGCACCGCTTCCAGCATGAAGGCATCAGCGAGGGGCTGGCCGAACTCGCCGCGCTGGGCTCGCTGGAGAACATGCGAACGTTCTGGGACTTCGATGGACGGGTGACTGCACCGCTGCATGGTTTTACCGACGCCACGGATTACTATCGCAGGGCATCCAGCCGCTACTATCTGGGTCAGATTCAGACGCCGACGCTGATCATCCAGTCCAGCGACGACCCGTTCGTGTTCCCCCACAGCCTGCCCGAACCGAGCGAGCTGTCGCCCTGCACCGAGTTCGAGCTACACGCCAAAGGCGGGCATGTCGGTTTCGTCGACGGCTCGCTGCGCAATCCGGGCTATTACCTTGAGCGCCGCATCCCGTTATGGCTAAGCGCCGCACATCAGCGCGAAAACGCCTGATCAGGCTGACGACGGATCAAGCGGCGCCCGTGGCGATTTCATGCTCAGGATCGTTGATCCACTCGCTCCACGAGCCCGCATAAAGCGTTGCCAGCGGATACCCGGCCAGACACAGGGCGAACAGGTTATGGCAGGCCGTGACGCCTGATCCGCAGTAAGACACCAGACTTTCCGGCGGACGACCCTGCAGTTTTTCGGCAAAACGCTGCCTGAGCTGCTCAGGTGGCAAAAAGCGTCCATCCGGCCCGAGGTTATCGGTGCAGGCCGCACACTGAGCACCGGGAATATGCCCGGCGACCGGGTCCAGAGGCTCTACGTCACCTCGGAAGCGCGCTTCGGCGCGGGCGTCGATCAAGGTCATTTCCGGGCGACCGAGGCGGCCGTGCAGGCGACTGCCGCTGAGCACCATCGACATGTCCGGCTCACCGCTGAAACTGCCCGGTTCACGATTCGGCGCGTCGAGGCTCAACGGCAGGCCTGCAGCGTGCCAGGCTTTCAGCCCTCCATCGAGCAGGTACACGCCTTCGCGCTTGCCCATCCAGGCCAGCAACCACCAGGCGCGCGCGGCATACATTCCAGGTCCGTCGTCGTACAGCACGACATCGCTGTCAGCGTTGATGCCCCATGCCTGAAAACACTGTAACAAGACTTCCGGGTCCGGCAGCGGGTGGCGGCCTGTTTTGCCTTTGATCGCTGGCCCGCTGAGGTCGCGCTTCAGATCGGCAAAGGACGCGCCCTCAATACGCCCCTGGGCGTAACTGCGCTGACCGTAATCGGAATCTTCGAGCGCATAACGGCAATCGAGAATCACCAGACCTGGGGTTTTCTGTCGTGCAGCCAGTTGCTCGGGGCTGATCAGTTGCGCAATGGACATGACACACTCCTGTGGCAGAGAACCGACAAGCAGCCGCTCATCGGCTCTGAAATTCACATCAGAACCTCAGGCAACGTTGAGTGAAACGTTTCGCATAGCGCGTCGAACGCTTCGCGAGCCTGAGGCGCGACAAACACAGATTCGAGCATAAGTACCTGATAGACGCCACGTCGAATCGCCGATTCGTTCAACTCTGTAGCGTTTTCCCGGTTGGTGCACAGAAAACGCACCCACGACGTCAGAACGATCCAGGTGTTGAGACTGGTCCACTCGATCTGCGATTCATCCATTTTCAGGATGCCAGCCTTGATAAACCCCCGATAGATAGTCATCGCCTGCATCAGGCAGCGATACGAAAAGCGCCGGTAACGCCTCGCCAGCTCTGCATCCGACGTCAGTAGATGCTCAAGGTCGCGGTGCAGAAAACGGTAGCGCCACATGGCGTCCATTATCGCCAGAAAATAATCGCGCTTGTCTTCGATGGTCGGCGGGCGGTCGGCAGGCAGGGTCAGAAAACTGCCCACCAGCGTTTCATACTCGGTGAACAGCTCGGCGATGATCACCTGCTTGTTGGCGAAGTGGTAATAGAGATTGCCGGGCGAGATTTCCATGTGCGCAGCAATATGATTGGTGGTCACGCTTCGTTCGCCCTGCTGATTGAACAGCTCCAGACTGGTTTGCACGATGCGTTCACGGGTTTTGGTACGGGTTGCCATGCGGACAAGGCCACTCTAAGTGCTAATCAGATGATGGCAATCTTAACGCAGGCAGATGCCGCAATGGTGGCAGAATCGAAGCAGCACCAGTGACGAGTCGACGCAGGCAAGCTGAACACAAGGTGTCTTAGCCAATTGCTGCGCGTCGAGCATCATCCGCACCACAGTAAATAGCCCCAAAATCGGGGGTTTGGGCTGAAACATGGCCGATAATCGGCGCAATACGACGCTTGGCGCCTGTTACGCAGCTTGGCCCATCGGGAAGGCTGCGATACCATCCGAGTCCCACAACGGACTCCGACCAGGACGACGCGATGAACCGAGTGTTGTACCCAGGCACCTTCGACCCGATTACCAAGGGCCATGGAGATTTGGTCGAGCGCGCCTCGCGCCTGTTCGACCACGTGGTCATTGCGGTTGCCGCCAGCCCGAAGAAAAACCCGCTGTTTCCTCTGGAACAACGCGTCGAACTGGCCCGCGAAGTCACCAAACACCTGCCCAACGTGGAAGTCGTCGGCTTCTCGACGCTGCTCGCGCATTTTGCCAAGGAACAGAATGCCAACGTCTTTCTGCGCGGCCTTCGCGCGGTATCAGACTTCGAGTACGAGTTTCAGTTGGCCAACATGAATCGTCAGCTGGCACCGGACGTCGAAAGCCTGTTCCTCACACCTTCAGAGCGCTACTCGTTCATTTCCTCGACGTTGGTGCGTGAAATCGCGGCGTTGGGCGGTGATATCACCAAATTCGTTCATCCTGCTGTCGCTCAGGCGCTGACCGAACGTTTCAAGCGCTAGACGCACTGCATGTGAAGGTGCATCCCGAAGCCTAATGCGGCACAATTCGCCGCATTGGTTTTAATGTGCCCCGGCGTCGGCTGCGGCAGGAGCAATTCATGTCCCTTATCATCACTGACGATTGCATCAACTGCGACGTCTGCGAACCCGAGTGCCCAAACGAGGCGATTTCACAAGGCGAGGAGATCTACGTGATCAACCCGAACCTGTGCACCGAATGTGTGGGTCACTACGACGAGCCTCAATGCCAGCAGGTTTGCCCGGTCGACTGCATCCCCCTGGATGAAAATCACGTCGAGAGCAAAGAACAGCTGATGGACAAGTACCGGATCATCACCAGCAAAGCCTGATACAGCCTTTACTGCTGCTTGCCATACCCGTCACCGGTGCAACCCAGGCAACGCACAAAGGCTGCCTTGCCCGGATCGACCACCAGCGCCTTGCCCGTTGCGCCGAGGTTGCCGCCTGCCGCTGCAAAAGGCGCAGCAATCACGAACAGCCCTGTACCGATGACCGTGGCCGCGATCAACAGCGGTCGGGCGATCAGCAGATCGCCGATCATCGCGAACGCTGGCGGGTTCTGAATGGTGTAGACCGGATCGCCGCTGCCGGTGGAGACATCGGCGGCAATCGCAGGCAGTGCCTGCAGGCCGATAAACAGCGCCAGCGTGGCAGCAAGAATACGAAACGGGCTCATGGCTTGGTCCTTCAGGCGTAGCAAATAATTAAGGTGCTATCACTATAAACAGGGGTGCAGCTTAAGCAAGTGGCCTTGCGCTCTGCGCCTCTCGTATTTCAGCGCTGGCATTTTGGACAATAAACACTGGCGCGCTGCCCCAGCTTGATTTCACGCAACGTTGTACCGCAGACCTTGCATGGCTGGCCGCCACGCCCGTAGACAAACAATTCCTGCTGGAAATACCCCGGCTTGCCGTCGCCGCCGATGAAGTCACGCAGCGTGGTGCCGCCGCGCTCTATAGCGTAGGCCAGAATGCGCTTGATCTCGATGGCGAGCTTGAGATAACGCGCCCGTGAGATTCCTCCAGCTTCGCGTCGCGGGTCGATACCCGCCGCGAACAGCGCTTCGGTCGCGTAGATATTGCCCACCCCGACCACCACGGCGTTGTCCATGACAAACGGTTTGACCGCAATCGACTTGCCGCGCGAGCGCTCGTAAAGGCGCTCACCGTCGAACAGATCGGTCAGCGGCTCCGGCCCAAGACGAATCAACAATTCGTGGTTATGCGGATCAAGGCTCCAGAGCATCGCCCCGAATCGACGCGGGTCGGTATAGCGCAAGGCCAGCCCGGACTCCAGTTCGATATCGACATGCTCGTGCTTGAGCGCCGGAAGCCCGGCCTCGACAAGGCGCAGATTGCCCGACATGCCCAAATGGCTGATCAGCGTACCCACTTCGGCCTGAATCAGCAGGTACTTGGCGCGCCGGTCCACCTGCACGATGCGCTGTCCGGAAAGTCGGATGTCCAGGTCTTCGGGAATGGGCCAGCGCAAACGGCTGTCGCGCACGATAACGCGGCTGACACGCTGACCTTCAAGATGGGGCGCAATGCCGCGACGGGTGGTTTCTACTTCGGGTAATTCAGGCATGGATAACTCGGTTTTACAGGGATGACAAGCCAGCGCACAGACTCAACGTGCGCCCAGCTCGCGGATGCTTTCCCTCAGGTATTCAAAGTCATATTCGGACAAGCCCACGTAGTCCAGCACCAGCGCACCAATGCATTCCCATTCGTGATCTTCGTCCTGATTGCCCAGTACCTGGTAGGACTGGCAGATGTGCTCAGCCATTTTCAGGGGCGCCAGGAGGTTCTTGAGCGGGGCATTGCGACTGGTATCGTCCTGAAAAATCGCCAACGCGTTGTGATGATTGGCGATCGCGTCAGTCACGTGCGCAGGCAAGCGCCATGACTTGGCCGTGTAATAGCCGACCACCGAGTGGTTGGTATCGAACGCGGCGTTTTCAGTATCGACGATGCGACAATCAGGCCCTGCGTTGGCGTAGGCTTCTTCAAGGACCGGCATGTAATTCGGGAAACGCTTGAGCATCAGCGGAATACCGCAGTCATGGAACAGGCCCAATGCGTAGGATTCATCCACAGTCTGCGAGCCGATGCGCTTGGCCAGGGTCAGACTGGTCATTGCGACATCCTGCGCGGTATCCCAGAAGCGGTTGAGCGCGACGATGGTCTCATCGGTCATCTCGCCCCTGATCGACTGCGCGTTGATCAGATTGATCACGGTACGGCTGCCCAGCAGATTCACAGCCTTGTCAATCGAGGCGATCTTGTTGGACAGGCCATAGTGCGCAGAGTTGACGATCTTCAGCAGCGCCCCGGACAACCCCGGATCTTGCGCAATCAACCGCGCAATTACACCCAGGTCCGGATCGGGCATGTACTGCTCCATCTGCAGATCCACCATGATCTGCGGCTGCGGAGGCACACTGATGCCCTGCAACGCTTGCTGGATCTGTTCTGGGCTTAGCTCTTCGGACATAGGAATTTACTCACCGTAATGACTGGATTCTGACCCCTTGCGGGGAAACGGTCCATCACCCGAGACGAAGATATTCTCGGAACTTTGCCACATGCCAGGCTTCGGACCTTGTGTTGACGGCGTATATAGCGGCCTCAAAACGGCCGCCAGACGCCACCCTGAAAGCCCGACACTGGAGGATCCCATGTCTAAAGCACTGACTGGCAAACGCATCGCAATTCTTGTAACCGACGGTTTCGAACAGGTCGAACTGACCGGTCCGAAAGAAGCGCTGGAGCAAGCAGGTGCCACCGTGGAAATCCTTTCCACCGAAGAAGGCCAGGTCAAAGGCTGGAATCACGACAAGCCTGCCGATGATTTCAAGATCGACCGCACGTTCAAGGCGGCCAACGCCAGCGACTACCATGGCGTGGTTCTGCCAGGCGGCGTACAGAACTCCGACACCATCCGCATAGACACTGACGCCCAGAAGCTCGTCAAGGACATTGAGGGTTCCGGCAAACCAGTGGCGGTTATCTGCCATGGCGGCTGGCTGTTGATATCGGCAGGCCTGGTGAAGGGTAAGACCCTGACCAGCTTCAAGACGCTGAAAGATGACCTGGTCAACGCTGGCGCCAAGTGGGTTGATCAGGAAGTTGTCACCGACGGCACGCTGATCAGCAGTCGTCAGCCTGATGACATCCCGGCCTTCAACAGCAAATTGATTGAAGCGCTGTCGGCGTAACAGGTTGCGATTATTGTAGTCATCCCGGCGCACTACCGGGATGACGCGCTATAATCCCGCTCTTTTTTCAGGAGCGACGTCATGTCCCTGCCTAGCTTGCGCCTCAAAGCCAACGCCGACCGCCGCCTGCGCGCCGGTCACTTGTGGGTCTACAGCAACGAAATCGACGTAGCCGCCACCCCGCTGCATGGTTTTGCAGCCGGTGATCAGGCAATCCTCGAAGCTGCTGGCGGCAAGCCGCTGGGCATTGTCGCCATGAGCCCCAACAACCTGATCTGCGCACGCTTGCTGTCGCGCGATATCAAGCTGCCGCTCGATAAGTCTCTGCTGGTCCATCGCCTGAACGTGGCGCTGTCGCTGCGCGAGCGCCTGTTCGACAAGCCTTTCTACCGCCTGGTCTACGGCGATTCAGACCTGATGCCGGGTCTGGTGGTGGATCGGTTCGGTGACATTCTGGTTGTCCAGCTGGCCTCGGCCACCATGGAAAACCACAAGGAAGACATCATTGCCGCGCTGGTTCAGGTCATCAAGCCAAGCGGCATCCTGTTCAAGAACGACTCAGCCGCGCGCGATGCGGAAGGCCTGAATCGTTACGTCGAAACCGTGTTCGGCCTGGTTCCCGAATGGGTTGCGCTGGAAGAAAACGGCGTGAAGTTCGAAGCACCGGTGATGGCCGGGCAGAAGACCGGCTGGTTCTACGACCATCGCATGAACCGCGCGCGCATTGCCCCCTACGTCAAAGGCAAGCGTGTACTGGACCTGTACAGCTACATTGGTGGCTGGGGAATTCAGGCAGCGGCTTTTGGTGCCAGTGACGTGACCTGCGTCGACGCATCGTCCTTCGCCCTTGATGGCGTTGAGCGCAACGCAGCCCTGAATGGCTTCGCAGAAAAAATGACCTGCATCGAAGGCGATGTTTTCGAAGCGCTGAAAGAGCTGAAAGCCGGTGAAGAGCGTTTCGATGTGATCGTTGCCGATCCACCTGCGTTCATCAAACGCAAGAAAGACATGAAAAACGGTGAAGGCGCTTACCGCCGCCTGAACGAGCAAGCTATGCGCCTGCTCAGCAAGGACGGCATTCTGGTCAGCGCCTCCTGCTCCATGCACCTGCCGGAAGACGACCTGCAAAACATCCTTCTGACCAGCGCCCGCCATCTGGACCGCAACATCCAGCTACTGGAACGCGGCGGCCAGGGCCCGGATCACCCGGTACACCCGGCAATTGCCGAAACGCGCTACATCAAGAGCATTACTTGCCGGTTGCTGCCTAATAGCTGATGCCTCCAGCATCGGAATGCAGTTCACGACGCTCTGCCTTGCAAGAGGACACAGAGCGTCCGGAACGGCATGCGACGCGGAGCGTCGCACGCACGATAGTTGAGGTTATCGTTCAGCCACGCTCCAACGCCGTCCGCAAACCCAGCAATACCATGAAGTGCAGCGGGTAGATCGCATAGGCCCAGCGCCGCATCGGGATCACTGCGAACTTCGGTTTGGTGCGCAGTAGCGCTATGCCCAGCGCAGGTGCCACCAGGCAGGCGGCTATCGAGCCAATGGAAATCGGGTCGCCCCAGCTCGCGCCGGCAATCATCTGCGGCCAGGCATTGGCTGCGAGACAGAAAACTGCCGGAAACACCGAATACCAAAGGCGCTTTTGCAGCACCAACAGAAAAACCAGCGGTAGCAGCACGCCAGCAAAACCAAACATCAATTGTTGCTGAAAAACCGCTCCAAACAGCAGGGCCACGATGGCCATGATCCGCGTCGTCACGTTGCGATGCTGCCAGCCTTGAGCAATCAGTAGCCCCAGCAACAGGGTCGGCATCACGTTCAGCACGGTCACGTCCGCCATGAACAGCCGATACGGTATTTCTGCTAGCGCTGCGAATACCAGCAGCCAGCCCAGATAGCGCCATTGCACCCGCGGAGCCAGAATGGCTGCGCTGCGCCGGGAAAGGTTTACGGCAATTGCCAGACAGAACCAGGGAAAGGCGAAACGCCCCGGTACGTAAAGAAAATCAACTGACCAGCCCACATAGCGAAGATGATCGAGCACCATGCTCAGCATCGCCAGCCACTTGAGCAGGTCCAGCGCCTTGTTGCGTCCGGGCAGAAAAGGCGGGTTGGACAGATCCATATCGCTCCTGAATAGGGAATTGCGTCATGCAGTCAACACATGACCGAACCTTATATTGTCGCTACAGTGCGCACCATAATCGCCCATAAGGAATCGGCCATGACAGACCAAAGCCAACAGTTCGCCAGCGACAACTATTCCGGTATCTGCCCTGAAGCCTGGGCAGCCATGGAGCAGGCGAACAAGGGGCATCAACGTGCCTATGGTGACGATCAATGGACTGCACGCGCATCAGATGATTTCCGCCGTCTGTTCGAAACCGACTGCGAAGTGTTTTTTGCCTTCAACGGCACAGCGGCCAACTCGCTGGCGCTGTCATCGCTGTGCCAGAGTTACCACAGTGTCATCTGTTCGGAAACGGCTCACGTTGAAACCGATGAATGCGGCGCGCCGGAGTTTTTCTCCAACGGCTCCAAACTGCTGACAGCACGCAGCGCAGGCGGCAAGCTGACCCCGGAGTCGATTCGCGAAGTGGCGCTCAAGCGTCAGGACATTCACTACCCCAAACCGCGCGTCGTGACGCTGACCCAGGCCACCGAGGTAGGCGGCGTTTATCAGCCCGAAGAACTCAAGGCAATCAGTGCGACCTGCAAGGAGCTGGGCCTGCATCTGCACATGGACGGTGCCCGCTTCTCCAATGCCTGCGCCTTTCTGGAGGCCTCACCGGCAGAACTGACCTGGAAATCCGGCGTCGATGTGCTGTGCTTCGGCGGTACGAAAAACGGCATGGCGGTGGGTGAAGCCATCCTGTTTTTCAACCATGACCTGGCTGAAGACTTCGATTACCGCTGCAAACAGGCCGGGCAACTGGCGTCGAAAATGCGCTTTCTGTCTGCCCCGTGGGTCGGGCTGCTGGAAAACGACGCCTGGCTCAAACATGCCCGCCACGCCAACCATTGCGCACAACTGCTGGCCGAACTGGTCAAGGATATTCCAGGCGTGGAGCTGATGTTTCCGGTACAGGCCAATGGCGTGTTTCTGCAATTGTCGGAACCGGCCATTGCAGCATTGACCGCCAGGGGCTGGCGTTTCTATACCTTCATCGGCAACGGCGGCGCACGCTTTATGTGCTCTTGGGACACCGAAGAAGAGCGCGTGCGTGAACTGGCCGCCGATATCAAGCTGGTGATG
This sequence comes from Pseudomonas syringae group sp. J248-6, assembly GCF_032586995.1. NCBI lineage: Bacteria > Pseudomonadati > Pseudomonadota > Gammaproteobacteria > Pseudomonadales > Pseudomonadaceae > Pseudomonas > Pseudomonas syringae group sp. J248-6. The sequence continues at coordinate 54,365 of NZ_JAWHOP010000024.1, forward strand.
CAGGGCTGAAGCGTCTGGCTCAAAGCTTGCAGGTGCAGCCTGGCAATCGTGGAGGGTAATCTCCCTCTCAACGGTAATCGGCTCAAAAGGCCGCCCGCACTTCACTGACCACCCTCAAGAAGGAGCTTGTCTGCATGTTCGATTTCTCCGCCCGGCTCAAGCAGCATTTCGCTGCTCTGCAGAGTGAAGCGCAATTTTTTTCCGTACGTTACGTGCACCGCACCGGCCAGCGCCTGTGCGTGCGCAAGAATGTGGCCGAGCCACCGTCGCTGAGCAGCGACGAGGGCGCAATGCTGACCGTGCGCCTGAACGGTGTTGAAGCCTACGCCGCCACCAACGACATTTCCCTTCGGGGTTTGCAAGCCGCCTTGCAGCAGGCCGAAGCGCTGGCACGTCGCCTGGCACCACACGCGTTGCTGAACCTGAGCGATCAAGCTGTCTCGACCGCCAAGGCTGACTATCTGTCGCCGCACATGGATCAAGCCTTCCCGCCACTGAGCGACTGCATCGGCCTGCTGATGGCCGAGTCCAGCGCCGTCCCGAAAGACGAACGGCTGGTCAACTGGCAGGCCGTACTGGGGCTGGAAACGGTTGAGCAGATTTACCTGAACACCGCGGGCGCAGAGCTTCGTCAGGCGCAGCGCTTCGTTTTTCCGGGCCTGAGCGTCACCGCCTACGATGGCCGTGACAGCCAGACGCGTAACCTGGGCGGCGACAACTTCGGCCAACAGGGCGGTCTTGAAGTACTGAGCAGTTGCGGTCTGATCGGCTCTGCGGCCAACGTCGCCGATGAGGCCTTGCAGCTTATCCTCGCACCCAACACACCGTCAGGCCCACGCGACCTGCTGCTGATGCCGGATCAGATGGTGCTGCAGATTCACGAGTCCATCGGCCATCCGCTGGAACTGGACCGGATTCTCGGCGACGAGCGTAATTACGCAGGTACCAGCTTCGTCAAGACGACCGATTTCGGCACCCTGCAATACGGCTCCAGCCTGCTGAACGTGACGTTCGACCCGGACATTCCTGAACAACTGGCCAGCTACGCGCACGACGACGATGGCACGGCCGCCAGTAAACAGTTCCTGATTCGTGACGGCCTGTTGCAACGCCCGCTCGGCGGCGCACTGTCGCAATACCGCAGCGGCCTGGACGGGGTCGCCAACAGCCGCGCCTGCGGCTGGAACCGTGCGCCCATCGATCGCATGGCCAACCTGAACATCGAACCGGGCGACCAGTCACTGGACGGCCTGATCGGTAACATCGAGCACGGCATCCTGATGTCGAGCAATCGCTCCTGGTCCATCGACGACGCGCGCAACAAGTTCCAGTTCGGCTGCGAATGGGGCCAATTAATTGAAAACGGTGAACTCAAGGGCGTGGTGAAGAACCCCAACTATCGGGCGATTTCTGCACAGTTCTGGAAAAACCTCAGCGCAGTCGGTGATGCCAGTACCTTCAAAGTGCTGGGCACGCCCAACTGTGGCAAGGGTGAACCCAATCAGGTGATCCGTGTAGGCCATGCCTCTCCGGCGTGTGTTTTTGCCAATGTCGATGTGTTTGGAGGGGATGCCTGATGTCACACCAACAGCAGTTCGAGGCGCTGGTCGCCGTGCTCAAGGCTGCCATCAGCCCGACGGAACACTTCACCCTGGCCTACGACGCCGAAGCGTCCGACTTCATTCGCTTCAACCACGGCCAGGTTCGGCAGGCCGGGAGCGTGCAGCAGGTCATTGCAACCTTCAAACTGATCGACGACGGACGTCATGCCAACCTGGAAGTGACCCTGTCCGGAGATCAGGAGACCGACACTCGGCGCCTTTCCAACGCCTTGCAGCAGTTGCGCGAAACCCTGCCTTCGCTGGCGAAAGACCCGTATCTGTTGCCTAACACACAGGCCTGGCAGAGCAGCAATGTGCAGGACTTACCGCTGCCGGACAGTGCAAAAGTGGTCGAGCAGATCAGCCAACTGTCAGGCGACCTCGATCTGGTGGGTTTTTACGCGGCTGGCCCGCTGTACCGGGGTTTCGCCAGTTCGTGGGGAGCGCTGGGCTGGCATCAGGCCAACAGCTTCAATTTCGACTGGAGCCTGTTTCATGAAAACGGCCAGGCGGTGAAAGCCAATTACGCAGGTCACGACTGGAACAACGAAGCGTTCGTGCAACGCTTTCAGCAGGCCCGTGAGCAGCTCGAATTTCTCGGCCGTCCACTGCACACCCTCAAGCCCGGTCAATACCGCGCCTATCTGGCTCCGGCGGCACTGGACGAAGTCATTGGCATGCTCAGCTGGGGCGGCTTTTCCGCGCAAGCGGTGGCCAGCAAGCGCAGCCCGTTGCAAAGGCTGTATGACGGCGAGACTCATTTCAGCCCGCTGATCAGCTTCGACGAGCAAGTCAGTGGCTCGCTCTCGCCAGCCTTCTCACGCGAAGGCTACCCGCGCAAGGACCTGAAGCTGATCGTAAATGGGCAGGCCCGCGAGCGACTGGTGGACTCGAGCAGCGCCGCTGAGTACGACCTGCCTGCCAACGGCGCGGATTATGGCGAAGGTCCAAGCGCACTGAGCATTGCCGGCGGCTCGCTGGAGCTGGACCAGATCCTTGAAAAGCTCGGCACAGGCCTTTACATCAGCAACCTGTGGTACCTGAACTTTTCGGATCGCGCTGCCGCACGTCTGACCGGGATGACACGTTTCGCAACATTCTGGGTCGAAGACGGCAAGATCGTTGCACCGGTCAGCACCATGCGTTTCGATGACAGCGCCTACAGCCTGTTGGGTAGCGCACTGGAGGACCTGACTCGCGAGCGGGAACTGATTCTTCAATCGAGTACCTACACTCAGCGCCAGACGGGGTCGATTCAACTGCCCGGCGCTCTGATAAGCCGACTCACCCTAACCTTGTAGCAGGAGCTTATGTCGAACTCAGCAGCGCCAATCATGGATGAAAAGACCCTGCGCTGGATGCCCTGGGTCATCGCCATTGCGTTCTTCATGCAAAGCCTGGACGGCACGATCCTCAACACCGCCCTGCCGTCCATGGCCAGCTCGCTGGCGCAAGACCCCCTGCGCATGCAGTCGGTGGTTATCGCCTACATGCTGACCATCGCACTGCTGATCCCGGCCTCGGGCTGGATTGCCGATCGGTTCGGGATCAAGCGCATCTTCTTCAGCGCCATTTTGCTGTTCAGCTTCGGCTCGTTGCTGTGCGCGCTGTCCTGGTCACTCAACGTGCTGGTGGCGGCGCGGGTGATTCAGGGGCTGGGTGGCGCGCTGATGCTGCCCATCGGACGCCTGATCGTCTTACGTGCGTATCCTCGCTCGGAGCTGGTACGGATCATGGGCTTTATCACCGTGCCCGGTCTTTTGGGACCGTTGCTGGGGCCGACGCTTGGCGGCTGGATGGTCGAGTACCTGAGCTGGCACTGGATTTTCCTGCTCAATATTCCAGTCGGGATTATCGGCTGCTATGCCGTCAAACACTTCATCCCCGACCTTCCCGGAGGCGGTCGAACGCGTTTTGACGGCATCGGGTTTATCCTGTTTGGCGCGGCAATGGTGCTGATCACCATTGCCCTCGAGGGGCTGGGCGAGCTGAACCTGCCACATATGCGCGTGGTGCTGTTGCTGTTTGCCGGGATGGGCTGCCTGGCGGCCTACTGGCTGCGCGCCGGGCACATCGAATCGCCGTTGTTCGCCCCTTCGCTGTTTCGCACCCGGACATTTGCCGTCGGTATTCTGGGCAATCTGTTCGCCCGTCTGGGCAGCGGAGCCTTGCCGTTCCTGATCCCGTTGCTGCTGCAAGTGGCGCTGGGGTATTCGCCCTCCGAGGCGGGCATGAGCATGTTGCCGCTGGCAGCTGCAGGAATGTTCGCCAAGACGGTAGCGCGTTGGCTGATCGAGCATATGGGCTATCGCCTCATTCTGACCGGTAACACATTGCTGCTGGGCATCCTGCTGGCAAGCCTGGCACTGGTCGATGTGCAGACGCCGTACTGGGTTTTGCTGGTGCATCTGGGCCTGCTCGGCGCGGTCAACTCCTTGCAGTTCACAGCGATGAATACCGTCACCCTGATCGATCTGGACGATGCCAGCGCGGCAAGCGGCAACAGCCTGCTCTCGGTGGTGGCCCAACTCTCGCTGAGCCTTGGGGTCGCAAGCGCTGCGGCCTTGTTGGGCGGTTTCAGCGAAGAAGTTGCCACCGGCGAGCTCAGCAGCGTGCTGGAGGCTTTCCAGCTGACGTTCCTGAGCGTCGGAGTTCTGGCCATGTTTGCCGCCGGGATTTTCCTGCAGTTGCCAGCGAAGGAGGCCAAGGCCGCGACAACCTGATTGACAACCCTTCTGGACAAGAGCAAACCTGCATGGCGAAATCCCCCTTTAAAACAGGGACTTTGCCCGAAAAACGAGCATTTTCAAGTATCCGACCAGATACATTGAAGAACCTGGGCAACCGGCCGACACTTTTATAGCACTAAGCCACTGTGGTCTCTTGTAAGCACGAGCCGCATCATGCAACCTTGCCATACGCGAAAGTGGGGTTTACGCCCGTCGCGACTAGTATTTCGGAAGCGAGTTTGTTCATGAAAAGCCAAACCGATGCTGCCGGTAGATCCGCAGCCGAGGTAGTGACGCAATTGCCAGTGCCTTCGCGCCTGGGCATGCTGCGTTTCGAGCGGCTGAATGAAGCCAATTGGGCGCTATTGTTTCTCGATCCGAATTGCGAAAAGCAGTTCGGCCTGCCCGCCGTCGACCTTTGCGCCTTGATTGGATCCCCTTATGCCAGCCTCATGGAGCCGCAAGCACGCTATCAACTGCATGACGACATCCAGCAGCAACTGGCTTCTTCTCCGAATTACCTGATTCGCTACACCCTGCACAGCCCCAAGGGCGCGCTTGGCTTGCTGGAAATCGGCGAAGCCTACAAGCAGCACAATCGTCATCTGCTGCGTGGTTATTTTCTGATCGTCGATGGCCTTGTCACAGAAAGCGAGAGCGCCACTGACTCCGATCTCGAAACCCGCAACCTGCGCCTGCAGATTGCCCTTGAACTCAACCAGCGCGCCCAGCGTGACCAGTTTGCCCACCTGGAACGCGTGCGTGCCCAGCAGGACCTGATCCTGCGCCTGACCCGGCATCGTTACACCACAGCCAATACGCTGCTGGAAGCGGCAAAGCTGATCACCAAAAGCGCTTGCGACATTTATGACGTCGATCATGTCAGTATCTGGAACCTCACCGACAAGCGTCTGGAGCCGATCACCGACTATCGTCGCGAAAGCGGCGACTATCAGTCGCGTACTCCGATTGATATCAGCGCCTACCCCACCTATCTGCAAGCGCTTAATACCAGCAGGGCGATTGACGCTAGCAATATCCAGACCGACCCGCGCACCCGCGAAATGGCCGAAAGCCTGACGCCTGGAGAAGACAAGGCGGTCCTCGATGCGAGTATTCGTATCGATGGCCAGGTCATTGGCGTGCTCTGCCTGGAACAGTCCGGCTCGATACGCGAGTGGCAGTCCGACGAGATCGCCTTCGCTGGCGAGTTGGCCGACCAGTTCGCCCAGGTCATCAACAACCACAACCGTCGGGCCGCGACCAATGCGCTGCACCTGTTCCAGCGTGCGGTCGAACAAAGCGCCAACGCCTTTCTGCTGGTCAACTGCAACGGCGTGGTCGAATACGTCAACCCAAGCTTCACGGCGATCACGCAGTACAGTTCCGATGAGGTCTCCGGGCACAAGCTCTCGGAACTGCCTGCGCTGGAAAACCTCAACCAGTTGTTGCTGGAAGCCAACTCCAGCCTGACCAACAGCAACAGCTGGCAGGGTGAGTTCAAAAGTCGACGCAAGAACCTCGAACCCTACTGGGGCCAGCTGTCGATTTCCAAGGTGTATGGCGATAATCGCGAGCTGACGCACTACATCGGCATCTATGAAGACATCACTCAGAGCAAGCTGGCCCAGCAGCGTATCGAGCGCCTGGCCTACACTGACAACCTGACCAATCTGGGCAACCGTCCGGCCTTCATCCGCAACCTGGACGAACGTTTTGCCCGTGACACCGACACGCCGATGAGCCTGTTGCTGGTCGACATCGACAACTTCAAGCGCATCAACGACAGCCTCGGCCACCAGACCGGTGACAAACTGTTGATCAGCCTGGCGCGGCGCCTGCGCAACACCTTGAGCCCGTCCGATGTATTGGCGCGCTTTGCCAGTAACGAATTTGCCGTACTGCTCGACAACACGGATCAGGAAGCCGGACAGGCCACCGCCAGTCAGGTACTGGCCACGCTGGACAAGCCGATGTTCGTCGACAATCAGCTGATCAGCGTCACCGGCTCGGTGGGCCTTGCCTGCGCGCCGCTGCACGGTCGTGACCCGCAGACCCTGATGAAAAACGCAGGTCTGGCCCTGCACAAGGCCAAAGCCAACGGCAAACATCAGGTTCAGGTGTTTACCGAAGCATTGAATGCCGAGGCCAGTTACAAGCTGTTTGTGGAAAACAACCTGCGCCGCGCCCTGACCCAGAACGAACTGGAGGTGTTCTACCAGCCCAAGCTGTGTCTGCTGACCGGTCGTCTGCTGGGCATGGAAGCGCTGCTGCGCTGGAATCATCCTGAAAAAGGCATGATCCGCCCCGATCAGTTCATCAGCGTGGCGGAAGAAACCGGCTTGATCATCCCCATCGGCAAGTGGGTCGCTCGCCAGTCCTGCCGCATGAGCAAGGACCTCACCGCCGCTGGTTTCGGTAATTTGCAGGTAGCGATCAACGTGTCACCCAAGCAGTTTTCCGACCCCGAACTGGTGTCATCGATTGCCGCTATCCTCAGAGAAGAAGAGCTGGATCCTTCGCTGCTGGAACTGGAACTGACCGAAGGCCTGCTGTTGGAAGCCACCGAAGACACGCGCCAGCAGCTGGACTCGCTGAAGAAGCTTGGCCTGTCGTTGGCCATGGATGACTTCGGCACCGGTTACTCCTCATTCAGCTACCTGAAGAAATTCCCCATTGATGTGATCAAGATCGATCGCAGCTTCATCCGCGATATTCCGGATGATGAAGACGACATGGAAATCACCTCTGCGGTCATCGCGATGGCCCACAACCTCAAGCTCAAAGTGGTCGCCGAAGGCATTGAAACCGCTGCACAGTTGACGTTCCTGCGCCGTCATCGTTGCGATGTGGGCCAGGGCTATCTGTTCGACAAGCCTATCCCCGGCGAAGAGCTGATCGAGAAACTGAAGCGCTACCCGCGTCGTCCGTCCGCCTGACAACCTTCCCTGCCCCCTGCTCTCTCGGGCACACTGTCAGGCTGTTATTACACGGCAGCACTTGTTTGTGCGTGTAACGGGACCTATGTAACTCTGCTCATCTGTCCTGGCCCCTGCTGCCTGTCTCTAAACGAGAGGATATGGTTCATGACTCTGCGCTCGGAAATTCTAGTGAACAAAAACGTACTGCCCACCGCCGAACAAGCACTGCCGGGTCGTGAAACGCCTATGGCGCTTCCGGAAACTCATTTCGTCAACGGCAACCCGCTGCTGGGACCGTTTTCGAGCAATGTGGAATTCGCCATCTTCGGCCTGGGTTGCTTCTGGGGCGCAGAACGCCGCCTGTGGCAACAGGAAGGTGTGGTGAGCACGGTCGTGGGGTATGCGGGCGGATTTACCCCGAACCCGACTTACGAAGAAGTCTGCTCCGGGCTGACCGGCCACACCGAAGTGGTACTGGTGGTCTACGAGCCAGCGAAAATCAGCTACGAAGACCTGCTCAAAGTGTTCTGGGAAGTACACAACCCGACTCAAGGCATGCGTCAGGGCAATGACATCGGCACTCAGTACCGTTCGGTGATCTACTGCACCACTCCCGAGCAGCTCGACGCCGCCAAAGCCAGTGCAGAGACCTTCCAGGCGGAACTGAACAAGGCCGGTCTGGGCAGCATCACCACCGAAATCGAACAGGCACCGACGGTTTACTTTGCCGAAGCCTACCACCAGCAATACCTGGCCAAGAACCCACAGGGCTACTGCGGGCTGGGCGGCACGGGTGTGTGCATGCCGGCTTGATACACGCCCCTGCCGGGTCGTCAGGAAACGGGCTTCTGCCCGGAGGGCGTAGGAGCGGACTTGTCCGCGATGTGCTGCGAAGCGGCCCCAAAACCGGCCAACTCGGCTGTATCTGATGCACCGAGGCAAGCGGTTTTGCTGCCGGTTCCCGGCAGATCGCGAACCAGTGGAGCGTTGCACGGTACGCACCTACACGCCCTACACAGTCTTCTGGGCTTGCCAGGATCTGTGTACAACGCTGAGTGCTCCGCATGGGTACGTAGTGATGGATGCAGGCAAGCCTACTCCGCAATCAACCAGTCCATCTTCCAGCCGCCCTGGGTCTGGCCCAGTTTCTGGGCGAGGTACGGCATCAGCTCGCGCAATTCTTCTTCCAGACCCCAAGGCGGGTTGGCGATGGCCAGGCCTGAACCGTTGAGGCTGGCCGGTGTGTCCAGCGGGTGGACGAACAGCTCGACGCGCAGCAATTTGGGTGCGCCAGTCTCGGCCAGGTCCTGATAAAAACGCCGCAGCAGGCGCGGGTCCTTAATCGGGTACCAGATAGCAGCCACCGTCTGACGCATGCGTCCGATGGTTTCCTTGAGCGCTACAGCGCAGCGTTTCATTTCATCGAGCTGCTCGAACGGCGGGTCAATGAGCATCACGGCACGCTTCTCAGCCACCGGCAGCAAGGCGCGTGGCACATGCCAGCCTTCCCCCAGATGCACTGCCACTCGGCGATCGCCCTTCATGTTTTCCTTGAGCAGACGCCCATCTTCGGGGTGCTTCTCGTTGAGCAGCACACGCTCGCGCTCGCGAGTCAGGCGGCGGGCCAGCTCCGGCGAGCCGGGGTAGTAGCGCAGCTCGCCGTCGGGGTTCATGTCGTGCAGCACTTGCAAGTAATCGGAGGCCAGCGCGGGCAAGTCCGGTGCATCCCAAAGACGGCCGATGCCTTCCAGCCACTCTCCGGTGCGGGTGGCCTGATCGCCCTTGAGGTCGTATAACCCCAACCCCGCGTGGGTGTCGAGATAGGCGAACGGCTGCTCCTTGCGCGCCATGAGGGCGATCAAGCGAGTCAGAGTCAGGTGTTTGAACACGTCGGCGTGGTTGCCGGCATGGTAGGCGTGACGGTAATTCATGGCAGCTCCTGGCAAGCTGCGCAGTTTAGCAAACCTGAGCAATGAACAAGAATTTGTAACGAATTTGCGGGACTCGTCTCTTTCGTTTGAAGGAAATTTCCGAGAAACTCCCGCCCCCTTGTGCCTGCCGATTTCGATCACTACTCTGCGCCCGTCGCTGCATATTCAGCGATGAGGATTAGTAGCCCTCGTTAAATCCAGGCGCATTGCGCCACCTTGTGCAGGTGCCCTTTCACGGCCTGCATTTTTTATGGTGGTCGTGCGTGGGGCATCTTCGGATGCACCGGGGTTCCTGGACCGGGCTACTACCTGCGCATGATCACCACCCTCGCTTAGTAGCCGACGGTGATGGTCTTCTAAAACTCCAGGAGATACATCACATGCTAAAAATCGTCCCCGACCCACCCCTCTTCAACGCCCGCCCCAAAGTCAGCCATGAAGATGCGCTGATGTATGCCAGCGACCTGCTGCGCTGTGCTGCAACCAGCGCCTTTGAATTCAGCGACAGCATGACCGGCGCGCAGCGAGACATGACGCTCACCATCATGCACCTGGTGGACATGGCAAAGGTCATGGTCGACAACACAATAGAAAACCTGCAAATCGAATAGCATGACCTGAACTGAAAACGACGTACCTGTAGTCAATCCTGCCATGCGCGACGCACAGGACTTGCCCTTGGCAGTCTGCCCTACCAGAATCGGAAAAAAGCCCGATCAAAGGAACAGAAGCCATGATGCACGCAGATTTGATTGACCAGGAAGACCTGCTCGGCCAACTCAGAGCCCTGGGCTTCGAAGCACCCGGCGGCGCAACCGCTGAACAAGCCTGCGCGCAAGCCGTTTGCGGCCTGAACGTCGAACGCGCTACAGCCCTGCGACGTCTGGTAGAGCAACTCCTGACCGGCAGTGCCACCCTCCTCCCCGCCGTCCGCCAGGCCATCGACCAGCAACTGCTGCCAGCGCTGGCGGCTTATAAGCAGAGTCACAGTGGGTCATGAAGTCCCGGCTAAATCCTGACTACGCAGCGCGACGCAGATGTATGACGCAGAGCGCCACGACAGGCATTCCGACACCGGAGCGTGCGCAACGATAATCTCGACTATCGTGCGAAGCTCAGCGTCGGAATGCACTTCCGGGCGCTCTGCGTCCGGTCTTGAACAGGCAACAGCCCGGATACAAGGGCTGCTGCTGATGAAGGAAGGAGGGAAGTAAGGAAGAAACGCTACAGGCGGCTAATGACTTGCACTGCAATCAATGTGGCAAGCGCGGCCAGGGCTCCTGTGGCGAACGGCAAAAGGCCTATGCGCGATGCAAACGACTCCTTTGCATTCATGCGTGCGTCCAGATCGGCTATTTCACGACTTACGGGTGAATCAACTTTTGAAGTTAAGGTATCCATGATTCGTCCTGTAAAAATATAGTGCAGGCCTATCGCGAGCCCTATGAAAGCAATCTGAACCGTTCACCCGCAAATTTCAAGAGATCGCCTGGACTCCTCGTCGGTCGGTCAGCTTGGAGCAAGCAGCTTGAGGACTGCGCTACCTGCAGTTATAAGTCCCGCGCCCACCAGAAACGGATACCAGAAAGCCTCTCGTTTCAGTTTTTTGTCTTCAGACAACAGCTTTCGCGTTTCTGCAACGAGCTTGCGACATTCCAATTGCAGCTTCTCAAGCTCCAGATTGTGACGATTATTTTGTAACATCACACGTCCTGTGGAATACCGGCATTGCAGCTCGCAATGCCCTAAACAGAAAACCGATGATTACCCTTCGAGGTCATTGTGTAAATCATCTTTATGATACAGAAACACATTAAATCTAAAGACACGAGACGAATGCCTCAATACTCAATCCGCACATCCCCCTTCGGTACGCTGCAGCAGGACAGAATGTAGCCCTCTGCAACATCCTCATCGGTGATACCGCCGTTGTGCTCCATTTCTACTTCGCCGCTCAGTTTCATGACCTTGCAGGTGCCGCAAATCCCCATACCGCAAGCTTTGGGGATCATCAGGCCGAGTTTGGCGGCGGCGGCGTGGACGGTTTCGCCCGGGGCCACGCGAATGCTCTTGCCGGTGTCGGTGAATTCCACCTGATGCAGGTCGGCGGCGTCGACATCCGGCGCGTCGGCGGCGATTTCAGCCTGCTCGACTGCATCGGCCCGCGCCTCAGGCGGTGTCGCGCCGAACGACTCTTCATGGTATTGCGCCATGTTGAAGCCGTTTTCCAACAGCAGTCGCTTGACCGCCGCCATGTACGGCGTCGGCCCGCAGCAGAACACCTCGCGGTCCATGAAGTCCGGGGCCATCAGTTCAAGCATTTTCTGGTTCAGGTAGCCGCGATAACCGGCCCACGGTTCACCCAGCCCATGCTTTTCGCAGACCAGATGCAGGCTGAAGTTATCGATCCGCGATGCCATGTGCTCCAGCTCACGGTGATAGATGATGTCCTTGGGCGAGCGGGCGCTGTGCACAAACACCATGTCGACATTGGCGTTGGTGTCATAGAACCAGCGCGCCATGGACATCACCGGCGTGATGCCGACGCCACCGCTAAGGTAGAGAATCTTCGGGTTGGGGAAATCGATGGCATTGAACAGCCCGACCGGCCCGTGCACGGCCAGTTCCTGACCCTCACTGAGTGTGTCGTGCAGGTAGTTGGAGACCTTGCCGCCCGGTACGCGTTTGACGGTGATCGAAAAGCTGTAGGGCACCGACGGTGAGCTGGAGATGGTGTAAGAGCGCATGATCGGCAGACCATCGATCTCCAGCTCCAGGGTCACGAACTGCCCTGGCTTGAAAAAGAACATGATCGGCTGGTCGGCCATGAAGCAGAAAGTGCGCACATCCCAGGTTTCCTGGATGACTTTGACGACACGTACCAGGTGGCGACCGTTGGCCCATGTCTGGGTCGTGACCGGGCTCAGGAAACTTTGCGACATACTCGATCTCCACGGCCGACTGTCGGCCTCTCATGCTGCGGATTCTGCGTAACGCGCGAGGCGGCCATTTACCTATCAACGACATTCACGTACTTACCGCGACCAGCCCCGGACAACAAGGGCTGTCGCGTCGGGAACGGATGCGGCCATGTCGCCCATGGATAAGGTTCACTCAGCGCCCGGCTCCACACTCGCCACCAAGGGTCATGAGCATGATTGACTGATCTATCGTCATGCGTGCAACGCGATCACACCCGTATCAGCCACATTCGCAGGCCGCCCATGCCGCGGTCATGAGGGATTTAATCGATGGACGTCACCGCAACCTTGAGCCTGGGCGATCCGCTGGAACCTGCACGCAAGGCCACTGCCGAGATGCTGCAGAATCGCGAGCGCACCTACTCGCTGCCGCAGCCTTTTTACAGTGATGACCGACTGTTTGAAATCGACATGCAGGAAATCTTTCACAAGGAGTGGCTGATTGCCGGGATGACGTGCGAGATCCCGACCAAGGGCAATTACCTGACGCTGCAGATCGGCAAGAACCCGATCCTGGTGGTGCGTGGTCCGGACGGTGCAGTCAACGCGTTCCACAACGTATGCCGCCATCGCGGCTCGCGCCTGTGCACCGCAGAGAAAGGCAAGGTCGCCAAACTGGTTTGCCACTATCACCAGTGGACCTACGAGCTGGATGGCCGCCTGCTGTATGCGGGCACTGAAATGGGCGACGACTTCGACATGAAGCAGTTCGGCCTCAAGCCGGTGCACGTCAAGACCGCAGGCGGTTACATTTTCATCAGCCTGGCGGAGAACCCGCCTGCCATCGACGAGTTCCTGTCGACGCTGCGGCACTACATGGAACCCTATGATATGGAGAACACCAAGGTGGCGGTGCAAACCACCTTGATGGAAAAGGCCAACTGGAAGCTTGTACTGGAGAACAACCGCGAGTGCTACCACTGCGGTGGCTCGCACCCTGAGCTGCTCAAAACCCTGCTGGAATGGGACGATGTCACAGACCCGCGTGCCGATCAGGCCTTCAAGGATCACGTGGCCGCATCTGCTGCTGCGTGGGACGCCGAGAAAATCCCCTACGCCCACGCCAGTTTCGGCCTGCGTAACCGTATCGTGCGTATGCCGCTGCTCAAAGGCACGGTGTCGATGACCCTGGACGGCAAGGTCGGCTGCAAAAAACTGATGGGCCGCATCCAGAACCCGGACCTGGGCTCGATGCGTATTCTGCATTTGCCGCACTCCTGGAACCACTGCATGGGCGATCACATCATCGTATTCACGGTGTGGCCGATAAGTGCGCAGGAAACCATGGTTACGACCAAATGGATTGTCCACAAGGATGCAGTCGAGGGTGTGGACTACGACGTGGAACGCATGCGCCAGGTCTGGGATGCCACCAATGATCAGGACCGCCGTCTTGCCGAAGAAAACCAGCGCGGCATTAACTCTACCGCCTATCAACCCGGGCCTTATTCGAAAACCTATGAGTTCGGCGTGGTCAACTTCGTCGACTGGTACAGCTCGCGCATGCTGGAAAACCTCGGGGCAGAGCCTGCACCCTATCTGAAGGGCGTGGCGGTGAATCACGAGTAGAGGGCACACCTGCCCTTGGCAATACTGAGTACGGCTCACTCTCCAGCGAGGTGAGCCTGCTCAAACGATCGTCGACTGACGAATTTCCCGTTTCCCCCGCACAACAACTCCTCCGCCGATACCGTCATTTCTGACAGTTACCTGAAAACCCCTCTCGTGATCAACTCTCGTTGAAGTCAATCCAACGGAAGGAGACACGGACTATGCTCAACCCAAAAATCATTAATCAATATAAAAACAAAACAACCGATGCCGCCTCGGCCATGCCGGATATAAAGGGCAAAAATATTCTCATGGGGTTCTGGCATAACTGGCCTTCCGAACCCGGTCAAGGTTACCAGCAAGGCCTCTTCAAAGAGATGGCGCTGACCGACATACCCGAAGCGTATAACGTCGTGGCCGTGGCCTTCATGAAAGGTGCCGGCATTCCCACCTTCAAACCTTATAACCTGAGTGATGATGCGTTTCGCGCTCAGGTGGCAGCACTGAATGCACAAGGCCGTGCAGTGCTGATTTCTCTTGGCGGGGCTGACGCGCATATTGAGTTGCATGCCGGTCAGGAAGATGCACTGGCCTATGAAATTATTCGTCTGGTTGAAACCTATGGCTTTGACGGCCTGGATATCGACCTTGAACAAGCTGCTATTACCTTTGCCGATAACCAGACCGTATTACCCGCTGCGTTGAGGATGGTGCGCGAGTATTACGAGACAGAAGGGAAGCACTTCATCATCAGCATGGCCCCGGAATTTCCTTACCTTAGAGTCAGCAAAAAACTGCCTTTATTGAAAGAAATCACTACGTACTTTCCGTTCCTAAAAGACGTCGTGACGTTTCTGGAATCGTTGAGAAGCGGCGGCGCTTACCTGGCCTACATCAACGCACTGGAAGACATCTATGACTTTATCGCGCCACAGTATTATAACCAGGGCGGCGATGGTATATGGGTTGATGAGCTGAACCTGTGGGTCACTCAAAACAACGACGCCCATAAGAAAGAGTTTATTTACTACCTGACCGACAGCTTGATCCACGGCACGCGTGGCTTCACTAAAATTCCGGCCGACAGGCTGGCCATTGGTCTACCGACCAACAATGACGCCGCCGCCACCGGTTACGTGGTTGATCCGCAGGACGTCAAGGATGCACTGCAAGAGCTGGAAGACGCCGGCAATCCGATTCGCGGGCTGATGACCTGGTCAGTCAACTGGGACGCCGGCAAGGACAAAAGCGGCGAGGAGTACAACTGGGAGTTCGTGAACCGCTACGGTTATCTCACCGGAGGCGAAACACCTGTACCGGAAAAACCATCAGTACCTGCTGATCTCAGATCAACCGAAAAAACTGCAACGTCGGTGAAACTGAACTGGTCACTCTCGGAAGGCCCGCAACCGGTCTTGCAATATGAATTGCGTCGTAACGGTGCGGACTCCTTTCTTGTAGACAACCCTGTTTATAACAATACCGGCCTTCAGCCCGGTACTGCTTACAGTTACCAGGTGCGTGCAATTGATGTCATAGGCAACACATCCGAATTCTCGGCCGCACTCACCGTGCGTACACAGAGTGAAGGCGGAGGCGATGCAAAACCGACGACACCTGTATTGAGCCTCGCGGAGGTCACCGAGAGCAGCGTGTCGCTAACGTGGACACCGTCTACCAGCGATAGCCAAATCGTCAGGTATCAAATTGGCCGCAATGGCTGGCCTTTTCAAACGATCGCAAGCGTAACGACCGCGTATACCGATAGCGACGTCACTGCCGATACTCAGTATGAATACTACGTCGTTGCACAAGATACCGAACTTCAGTGGTCAGAGGTCAGTAATGTATTAAAGGTCAAGACCGCTGGCGAAACACCTGTGCCCGGTAACCCGTCACTGCCTCTCGACTTCAAATCCACCGAACAGACCACAACGTCGGTAACGCTCGACTGGAGCAAGGCGAAAGTTGCTCACGTCCAATATGACCTCTTCAGGGATAATGTTTTTTTACAGCGCGTTGAAAGCGCACCCTTTACTGACACAAGTGTCTTGCACAGCCGTCTTTATGGTTATCAGATCCAGGCGATTGACAGCGTGGGAAACAGCTCTGAGCGCTCTGAAACGCTCTTGGTCACTACAAAGTCCGAGCCCTCTGACGATCGCCCTACGCCACCAGGCAACTTACGCCAGACCGCTGCAACAATGACCAGTGTTTCATTAGAGTGGGACGCGTCTTTCAGTGCACTGGGTGTCGCGTCCTACCGCCTCATAACCTTTGGCGGGGAGACAGTGAGTCTCGACGCCACAACACTCAAGTACACTGTGGAAGGACTAACAGCGGCTAAAACGTATCAGTGTCTTGCCGGCGCGCTCGATACAGAGAAAAACCTGTCTGGCCCAAGCAATGTTGTACACGCTTCGACCAGCGCAGCGATTCCTGAGTGGAAAACAGCTCAATCCTATTTGGAGGGGGATAAAGTGACGTATGGCGGCGACACCTATATCTGTCTCAATCCTCACACCTCACAAATAGACTGGAAGCCAGGGAGTGCACCAACGTTGTGGGCGCTTTGGGTGGAGCAAGCAGGCGGCAAACTTTATCCCGGTTTGCCGAAAAAATGGCTGTGATCCTCGTGGCGTCAGGTACCTGCTGCCATAGCCGATGAGACGGGCTTGAAAATATAGCGACGAAATGACTTATCCACACAGCCTTCAAAGCGTTCATGTGGGTGAGTCGTTGCGCTGACGCAGGAATGCACTGGATAACAATCACTTATCCAGATCAACTTGCAAACATGGCACCTGTACATTTTTTGCTCAAAACCTTGTAGCCCACAGTTTCACTGGGTTACAGAGGAGCGCAAACACCTTATCCACAGAAGCGCCAACAGACTTTGGGTACAACTTCGTCCCAATCACCCGGCCTGCTGTGGACAACGTATGAAATGGCTGAAAAACCACCCGAATGAACCAACGCCGCACACAAAACCCTGCTTTGATCATTTTTCATACAAAACCTCCAAAGCCTTTACTTACAAGGCTTGCAGGTAATCACAAACAACTTGTCCACAAGCACGCTCACAGAGATTGTGGGCAAACCCAGTGGCTGGCAGATGGCAGTGCGCATTTATCCACAAAAAAAATGCAATGAAAATAAAGAGTTAGATTGATCGTTTTTTGAACACCACTCCAAAAGCCACGTTCTACAGGCCCTTCAGACGTTCACGAACACATTATCCACAGGCACACGCACAGGGATTGTGCGTAAGTCTTCCCGAAAAGAATATTGGTCAAGGCCGTACAGGCGTGACGTTCAAACGAGCCATTTTGCTACCCATCACCATTTCGAGTTTCAACCGCAGTTACGAAAACGCGGATGTAAAAGTCGAGGTCAGTAATGGCGATGGTCTAGACGGGAGTATTTCCTATGCCTACTCCCGGCCTCTCTCCGAGCAGAAAGGCAAACCGCCCATCAAAGAGGGCAGCACAAGACCATAGCCTTACTTTACGACGCCCTCATCGATCAACAGCTTCAGAATCGCGGCTGCGCCCTCTTCCGGGCACAGCCCCTTCAGCACTTGGCCTGCGCCGCCGCTGGCCTTGGCAGTGGCGGCTTTCATGCGATCAGCGCCGCTCTTGGCCTTGATCACTTTCAGGCGTTTAGGCCGCGGTCTGGCTGGCTGCAGCGATTGGTTGGTCAATAACTCATCGGCAACGACCTGAACTCTTTCGGTGTCCAGCGTGCCACGCTGTGAGGGCCCGAATGCGCTCTGTCGAGGTTTGGGAGCCGCGTTATCCACAGTGGCCAGAAACGGCAGGCGGACCTTCAGCCGACGACGCTGGCCGCGAGGCAGAGCCTGCAACACCACTGCGGTACCGTTGTTCAGCGACTCGACTTCAGCCAGACCGGTCACCAATGGCCAGCCCAGCCTTTCAGCCAACAGAAAGGGCAGCATGCCCGACCCTTCACCGGTTTCAGCCTGACTGCCAGCCAACACCACCTGTGCGGCAGAATCGCGGAGGTAGTCAGTCAGAGCGACCAGCGCATCAGCGCCCTCGGGTTGCTCCAGCACATGCAGCTCGCTGAGCCCCATACCAAGGTAAGCGCGCAGCGCAGGTTCTTCGGCATTGCCGGCGTGCAGTACCTGCAAGTTATCCCCAGCCAGCTGCAAGCCAAGCTCGACGGCCCGCGCATCCTGTTCGGCGCGGCGCGCACGACCTGATGTCGGGTGGGCCCCGATGGACACCAGACTGATGATCTGTACCGCATGCTTATCCACAGACACTTCAGGCTGCATCACGCTTACCTCCGCTGCGCCAGGCTTCGACTGCGGCGATCAGCGCCTTAAGTACTTCGGCGCTCTCGCCGATGACCGATAGATCTGCACGCTTGACCATGTCGCACCCCGCATCCAGATTGATCGCAATGACCTTGTCACAGGCGCCGATACCCTGCAGATGCTGGATGGCCCCGGAAATACCGACGGCGACATACACCCTTGCGGTCACCCAGGTGCCACTCGCGCCTACCTGCCGCTCGCGGCCCATGAAACCATCGTCCACTGCGACACGCGACGCCCCTTCGGTGGCCCCGAGTGCCGAAGCGGTCTGATGAAACAGATCCCAGTCTTTGACACCATTGCCGCCAGACAGAATGAATTCGGCTTCAGCCATGGGGATAACTCCGGGATCGACGGCAACCGCTCCCAGGTCCTCTATACGCGGCAGGCTGCGCGCCACGCCTGTGGACAACTCGACCGGCACTACCTCGTGACGGGTATCGCTGACCGGTTCAGCGCACTCTACAGCGGCCAGAATCAGACGGGGCAGAGGCCGAACCAAGTCTTCGCGACCGGCGCCTGCGCGACTTATGCACAGCTGGTCCTTGACCTGCCAGACCCGCGTTGCAGGTCGCTCGCCGATGCTGGCGGCAAAACGTCTTCCCAGCTCGCCACCGCCGCTACGGCTGTCCGGCAACAGCCAGTGGCGCGGGTTGAACTGGTTATCCACAGCTCGCAAACCCTGCACGCGCTGTTCCGGTGAATAACCGTCGAACCCGGCACCGTCGATAATCAATAACCGATCCACGCCAGCAACGTCGAAAGCAGTTTCCTTGTGTTCGCCGAACACCACTGCCAGCACGGCACCTTCAACTCCGGCAAGCTGACGCGCCAGCCCCAGCAAGTCGCGATCGTGGCTGCTCAGGCGGCCGCCGACCATATCGGGCACCACCGTGATATAGAACGCTGGCTCGACGATGGTATGCAGTGGCAACTGCACGTCGACGACGGCTGAACGCTTGACCGCGCCACCCTGCTGAGCGCCGCTGCGGTCGATGCGCTTTATACCGTTTGGACCGATAAAACCCAGGCCATGCACGTTCTTGCGCAGCAAACCGTTTGGTCCCATCCAACTGCTCTGCACAGGCTGCATGGCGGCATGCAGCGGGTGCAGTCGATTGCGAGCGATCCACTCGGCACGAGGGTCGCGGCGGATAATGTCGCTCATCAGTGCACCTCCGCGGGTTCACGTTTGCTGGCAACAGACGGGCTGGGGATAACTTCTTCAATCAGCGCATCGGCCACCAGCTCGGCGATATCCTTGATCAGCGGGCGCGGTTCAACCACGCCTTCAAGCATGGCCGTGCACTGTGGACAACCGACTGCTACCAGCTCGGCAGCGGTTTCACGAATGTCGTCCATGCGCATGTCGGGAATCCGCTGTTTGCCAGGGATATCGGTAATCGGCGCGCCGCCACCACCGCCACAGCAGCGGGAACGAAAGCCCGAGCGCTGCATTTCCCTGATCTCGATCCCCAGCGCGCGCAGCACTTCACGCGGCGCCTCGTATTCGCCGTTGTAGCGCCCCAGGTAACACGGGTCGTGATAGGTCACGCTGGCGCCTTTGTGCTGGCCCAGATTCAAGGCACCATTGCGCACCAGTTCAGCCATGAAGGTGCTGTGATGCTGCACCTGATAGTCACCGCCAAATGCGCCGTATTCGTTTTTCAGCACATGAAAACTGTGCGGGTCGCAGGTCACGATACGCTTGAAACTGTAATTGGCCAGGGTCTGAATGTTGCGTCGGGCAAGTACCTGAAAGGTTGCCTCATCGCCCAGACGCCGTGCCACGTCACCGCTGTCGCGCTCTTCGAGGCCCAGCACAGCGAAATCGATCCTGGCCGCTTTGAGCACTTTGACGAAGGCGCGCAGCGTGCGCTGATTGCGCATGTCGAACGCGCCGTCCCCCACCCAGAACAGCACGTCCACACTCTTTCTCTCGCTGAGCAGACTCAGGTTCAGATCCGCTGCCCAGTTCATTCGCCCGCCCGGTGCAAAACCGCCGGGGTTATCGGTAGCGATCAGGTTATCCAGCACCTCGGCACCCTTGTTTGGCGTTGCGCCCTTTTCGAGGGTCAGGTGACGGCGCATGTCGACGATGGCATCGACGTGCTCGATCATCATCGGGCACTCTTCGACGCAGGCCCGGCATGTGGTGCAGGACCACAGCGTTTCGGCGTCCACCAGCCCGTTGACGATGGGCTGATGCGGATTACCACCATGCTCGCCCAGTGGCTTGCCTTTGCCATCCAGCGATGGATAGGGACTGCCCGCAAATTTTGCGTCGGTGCCACCGGCAAGGCCGACCACCATGTCCTGAATCAACTTTTTCGGGTTGAGTGGCTGGCCTGCCGCAAACGCCGGGCAGGCCGCTTCGCACTTGCCGCACTGCACGCAGGCGTCGAAGCCCAGCAGTTGGTTCCAGGTGAAGTCCTGAGGTTTCTCCACACCCAGCGGTGCGGTTCGATCGTTCAGGTCCAAAGGTTTCAGGCCCGTGGAACGTCCACCAGCAAAACGCTCGGCACGCCGGTGCCAGGCCAGGTGCAGCGCCCCGGCAAAGGCATGCTTCATCGGGCCGCCCCAAGTCATGCCGAAGAACAGCTCGCTAACGCCCCACAACACGCCCAACCCGAGGATCACAACCAGCACCCAGCCACCAAAATGCTCGGGAAGAATGCCCGCCACCGGCAGCGTGACCAGAAAGAAACTCGCTGAAAACGCCATGAGGCTTTTCGGCAGACGCATCCACGGGCCTTTCGACAAACGCGCGGGCGGATTGAGACGACGCTTATAGACAAATACCGCTCCGACAAACATCACCGCCGTCATTAGCAATAGCGCGTAGCCAAGAACGCGGTTATGCAGGCCGAAGCCGTGCACTAGAATCGCCAGCACGATTGAGGCAACCGCCCCGCCTGCAGTGGCAACGTGGGTGTTGGCGATGTATTTATCGCGTGCGACTACGTGGTGCAGGTCGACCATATAGCGCTTGGGCATGGCCAGCAGACCGCCGAGCAAGTCGACTTTCGAGGGCCGTCCGTTGCGCCACATGCTCACCCGCCGCCACGCACCCAGCGCCGCAAGGGCCAAGGCGCTGAACAGCAGGATGGGAAGAAGGGTGTCTAGCATCACGTTGCCCTCAAGGTGCAAGCTTTAAGCTGGAAGCCTCAAGCTGCAAGCTTCAAGAAAAAGCACCGAGCAAAGGCTTCTACTTGCAGCTTGCCGCTTGCAACTTGTAGCTGTTCTCAAAAATCCTTGCACAGGCGCAAGCCGTCATAGATCGCTGCATGAGTATTGCGCTGCGCCACGCAGTCGCCGATACGGAACAACAGGTAACCGTCGCCCGGCTGGCTCAATGAAGGCTGTGGCTGAATGGCGAACAGCGCATCGATGTCGATCTGGCCCTTGTTGCGCGAGCCTTCCTTGAGCGCGTAATAGATCGCTTCGTCCGGACGCACGCCGTTTTCCACAACCACTTGATCGACCACTCGCTCTTCCTTGGCACCGGTGTATTCGTTCTCCAGCACCGCCACCAGCTTGTCGCCCTCGCGATAGACCTTTTCCAGCATCATGTCGCCGGTCATGATCACTTCCTTGGGGTACATGCTGCGGTAGTAGGTCGGGAACGAGGTTCCGCCAATTGCCACGCCCGGCTTGATGTCATCGGTGACGATTTCGACCTGGCTACCCTTGTCGGCCAGATAGTCGGCTACCGACATGCCGGTGAACTCGCAGATGGTGTCGTAGACCAGCACGTTCTTGCCCGGCGCAACTTTGCCATCCAGCACGTCCCAGCTGCTGACCACCAACCCCTCGGCAGCGCCCCAGTGTTCGTTCTGCTCCAGAAACGGATGACCGCCCACCGCCAGCACCACGATGTCTGGGCGCAGGTCGAGGATGGTTGCTGCATCGGCCGCAACGCCTAGACGCAAATCTACTTTCAGGCGCGCCAGCTCCAGCTGGAACCAGCGCGTAATACCGGCAATCTGGTCGCGCTGCGGTGCCTTGGACGCGGTAGTGATCTGCCCGCCAATGAATTCCTTCTTCTCGAACAGGGTCACGTCATGGCCACGCTCGGCAGATACCCGAGCCGCTTCCATACCGGCAGGACCGGCGCCGACTACCACGACCTTGCGTTTCGGCCCAGTGGACTTTTCGATGATGTGCGGCACGCCCATGTATTCGCGGGACGTCGCAGCGTTCTGGATGCACAACACATCCAGCCCCTGATACTGGCGGTCGATGCAGTAGTTGGCACCGACGCACTGTTTGATCTGATCGATCTGGCCCATCTTGATCTTGGCGATCAGGTGCGGGTCGGCAATGTGCGCGCGGGTCATGCCGACCATGTCGACATAGCCGCCTTCCAGAATTCGCGTTGCCTGGTTCGGGTCCTTGATGTTCTGCGCGTGCAGCACCGGGGCCTTGACCACTTCCTTGATCCCGGCCGCCAGGTGCAAAAACGGCTCCGGTGGATAACTCATGTTCGGAATGACGTTGGCCAGGGTGTTGTGGGTGTCGCAACCCGAGCCCACCACGCCGATGAAATCGATCATGCCGGTGTCGTCGTAATACTTGGCGATCTGCTTCATGTCCTCGTGACTGAGGCCATCGGGGTGGAACTCGTCGCCACAGATGCGCAGGCCCACACAAAAGTCGGGGCCGACCTCCTTGCGCACCGCCTTGATAACTTCCAGACCAAAGCGCATGCGGTTCTCGAAACTGCCACCCCATTCATCGGTGCGCTTGTTGACCCGCGGGCTCCAGAACTGGTCGATCATGTGCTGGTGCACCGCCGACAACTCGACCCCGTCCAGCCCACCAGCCTTGGCACGCGCCGCTGCGCTGGCGTAGTTGCCGATCACTCGCCAGATCTCCTCCGGCTCAATGGTCTTGCAAGTCGCACGGTGTACCGGCTCGCGAATGCCTGACGGCGACATCAGGGTCGGCCAGTGATCACCATCCCAGCGCGAGCGACGGCCCATGTGAGTAATCTGGATCATGATCTTGGCGCCGTGCTTGTGCATGGCGTCGGCGAGGTTCTGGAAATGCGGGATGATTCTGTCGGTGGCCAGATTGACCGATTTCCACCAGCCTTGCGGGCTGTCGATGGCGACACTTGATGAGCCGCCGCAGATGGCCAGACCGATACCGCCCTTGGCCTTCTCTTCGTAGTACTTCACATAACGGTCGGTGGTCATGCCGCCGTCTGTGGCATAAACCTCAGCGTGCGCGGTACTCAGCACACGGTTACGGATTGTCAGTTTGCCAATCTGGATCGGCTGGAACATCGCTTCGAAAGCCATAACGCGATCCTCGACTTACAGCGGCTTGACGACAAACAGTCCGTCGTCGTGACCTTCTTCGGAGCCACCGTAAACCTGCTCGGCTACGGTACGGATCGAGCTGCCGCTGGCGGCGAGTATCTGGTCCATCGCCCCGGCAAACCAGCCGGTGAACATATAGTCGACCTTGCGTCCGACCTTGCCGTAGACATACACGAAACAGGAGTGCTCAAGCTTCACGCTGGCGGTGCCTTTTTCGATATCGATGTCCTGAATCTTGAACAGTCCCCAGCCGCGTTGCGACAGACGCTTCATGTAGTGCTCGAACACGGCAACACCTTGCAGGCCGTGGCATTCGGCTTCCTTTTCACACCAGTGCCAGGCGGACTTGTAACCGGCTTTGTAGAGAATGTCAGCGTAGGCATCGGCACCCAGCACTTCTTCGATGCCCATGTGGTTGTTGACGAAAAAGTGCCGGGGCACATAGAGCATCGGCAACGCATCGGAGGTCCAGACGCCGGTTTCGCTGTCGACTTCGATAGGCAGTTGCGGGGCGATTTTAGCCATGGGGGTCAAACTCCAGATGATTCGGGTTACACCCACCGCCTGAAAGGCCGCGGGGGTTCAATTCGATAAGGTGTGGCTGGCGGATTACTCGCCCCAGACGTCGGCCAGTACGTTGACCCAGTTCTCGCCCATGATCTTGCGCACCACGCGTTCGGAGTGACCGCGCTTGAGCAACGTTTCAGTCAGATTGGGAAACTCGCCCACGGTGCGGATGCCCAGCGGGTTGATGATCTTGCCGAAGCTGGTCAGGCGGCGGGCGTAGCCCTTGTCGTGGGTCAGGTATTCGAAAAACTCCTGACCGTGCCCCTGGGTAAAGTCAGTACCAATGCCGATGGCATCTTCACCCACGATGTTCATCACGTATTCGATGGCTTCGGCGTAATCGTCGATGGTCGAATCGATGCCCTTGGCCAGAAACGGCGCGAACATGGTCACGCCGACAAAGCCGCCGTGGTCGGCAATAAACTTCAGTTCAGCGTCGGACTTGTTGCGCGGGTGTTCCTTGAGGCCGGACGGCAGGCAGTGGGAATAGCAGACCGGCTTTTTCGATTCGAGTATGACCTCTTCCGAGGTTTTCGAGCCGACGTGGGACAGGTCGCACATTACTCCGACCCGGTTCATTTCAGCGACGATCTCACGTCCGAAACCCGACAGCCCGCCGTCGCGTTCGTAGCAGCCGGTGCCGACCAGGTTCTGGGTGTTGTAGCACATCTGCACGATGCCGACGCCCAGTTGCTTGAATATCTCGACGTAACCGATCTGGTCTTCGTAGGCATGCGCATTCTGGAAGCCGAAGAGGATGCCGGTCTTGCCCAGTTCCTTGGCCTTGCGAATGTCAGCGGTGGTGTGCACCGGCATGACCAGGTCGCTGTTCTCGCGCATCAGTTTCTGGCTGCTGCAGATGCTGTTGATAGTGGCCTGGAAGCCTTCCCATACCGACACCGTGCAGTTGGCCATGGTCAGGCCGCCCTTGCGCATGTCTTCAAACAGCTCGCGGTTCCACTTGGCGATGATCAGCCCGTCAATAACGATGCTGTCGGCGTGCAATTCGGCTGGGCTCATCAGGCTGTCCCCTTTTTTGATTCCGGCGCGCCGAATCGGCTGTCGGCGCTAATGGGGTCAGCATATGCCGGAGGGTCGCGTGAACCGGGTGCAAAAACGACAGGGGGTTTGCCGAAAGCGTCAAGATGCGACAAAGGGTGACGGCGTATCGCCCCACGATGTCGTAAACCTGTTCATTGTCTCGCGCTTGAGACAGAATCCAGCGTATCAATGGATCGGAGCGACTCGATGAAAACGTTTTTGCTGACCCTGGCCCTGATGGCAACGGCTGTGACAGGCGTACAGGCTGCTCAGAACCCGGATGTCTCGCCTTGCGACGGTGTTGACGATGACAAGCAGACTCTGGAGTGCTCGGTTTACAGCCGCACGACTGCAGAAGAATTGCTCAAGGAAAACTTCAACAACCTGCTCAAGCGTGTTCAGTCGCAGTTCGTTGCCAACAAGACGCAATTCAACGACTTTACCAGCAAACTCAAGACCGCCCAGCAAGCCTGGGAGAAGCTGCGTGACGCAGATTGTGCCGTTGAGGTATTCCCTTCTGCGGCAGGCAGCAAAGCATTCACCATCAGTGAAAACGACTGCATTGCGCGCATGAGCGACGAGCGCTCGGAGTACCTGGAGTCGATTGCACAGGAATAACGTCTACGATGAGATAACCTGCTTCTTTATATGAACGAGCTCATCAGGTTTTCTCATGATTATTTGCGGTGTAGAAATCAAAGGCAGCGAAGCCATATTCGCCCTTGCCACTCGGCAGAGCAGCGGGCTCGCTCATCTGCCGCTGGCCACGAAAAAGATCGCGCTGGAGGACGATGAAGAGCCTGCCAACGTCAAGGCTTTCGCTACGCAGCTCGCCAGCTTCGTACGCGAACACGGCGTCAGCCACATCGCCATCAAAAAACGCAGCAAGAAAGGCGAATTCGCCGGCGGCCCGACCACATTCAAGATCGAAACCATCTTTCAACTGATGTCCGATTGCGATGTAGCGCTTATCTCGCCGCAGACCATTAATGCGCAGAACAAGAAACACGCTTTTGCCCTGCCTGATACGCTTAACAAGTATCAGCACGAGGCTTACAAGGCAGCGTGTGCGGGGTTGATGAAGAGCGTTTAAGCACTTTAAGAGAGGACGCAGAGCGTCCAGAAAGGCATGCGACGCGGAGCGTCGCACGATAGTTGTAGGTGCTCTCCCGGACGCCGATCGTTCCTCACGCTCCAGTGAACTGCCCCCAAGAAGTTGGACACCAATCCGACCTCATGGGGGTGTTCAAATGGGTAAGTATTCA
>NZ_JAWHOP010000025.1:0-78398 GCF_032586995.1 Pseudomonas syringae group sp. J248-6
CGCTCTGCGTCGCATGCAGTTCTGGACGCTCTGCGTCCGATCTTGAGCGGGCGGTGCGGCGCAGATTTGTGACGCGGAGCGTCACGCAAGGCATTCCTACGCTGGAACGTGAGGAACGATAGTTCTGTAACTATCGTGGCGCTTAGTGCCCTTTGACCGAGCTCGGGTTGATCATCCGCGACAGGCCGAGGTTTTTCAGCGCCAGTTGCAGGGAGCTGCTGATGACTTGCGGGTTGTCGTTGGTCATCAACTGCGCAAGCAGTTCCTTGGCCTTGCTGAGGTTGATCTGACGCAGCATCCACTTCACTTTCGGCAGGTTGGTGGCGTTCATCGACAAGCTGTCAAAGCCCATCGCCATAAGCAGCACGGCTGCTGCCGGGTCGCCGGCCATCTCGCCGCAGATGCTGACCGGCTTGCCCTCGGCGTGGGCATCACGCACCACGCTTTGCAGGGCCTGGAGCACTGCCGGGTGCAGGTAATCATAAAGATCGGCCACACGCGGGTTGTTGCGGTCGACCGCCAGCAGGTATTGGGTCAGGTCGTTGGAGCCGACCGAGAGGAAGTCCACCTGACGCGCCAGATCGCGGGTCTGGTAGACCGCGGCTGGCACTTCGATCATCACGCCCACAGGCGGCATCGGCACGTCGGTGCCTTCGTCGCGCACCTCGCCCCACGCCCGGTGGATCAGGTGCAGCGCTTCTTCCACTTCGTGGGTGCTGGAGATCATCGGCAACAGAATGCGCAGGTTGTTCAGGCCCTCGCTGGCTTTGAGCATGGCGCGGGTCTGGACCAGGAAGATTTCCGGGTGGTCGAGGGTGACGCGAATACCGCGCCAGCCGAGGAACGGGTTGTCTTCCTTGATCGGGAAGTAGGACAGCGACTTGTCGCCACCGATGTCCAGGCTGCGCATGGTAACTGGCAGTGGATGGAAGGCGGCCAGTTGCTCGCGGTAGATCGCCAGCTGTTCCTTTTCACTCGGAAAACGCTGGTTGATCATGAATGGCACTTCGGTACGGTACAGCCCCACCCCTTCGGCACCGCGCTGCTGGGCGCGAGCGACATCAGCCAGCAGGCCGGTATTGACCCACAGCGGCATGCGATGGCCGTCCAGGGTCACGCAAGGCAGTTCGCGCAAGGCATCCAGGCCCTGGGAAAGCTGGCGCTCCTCCTCGACCACCTTGCCGAACTGCTTGCGCATGATTTCGCTGGGGTTGGTGAAGACTTCGCCGTGATAACCGTCGACCACCAGATCGATGCCGTCGACCTTGGAGTAAGGGAAGTCCACCAGCCCCATGACCGTGGGAATGCCCATGGCCCGCGCCAGGATCGCAACGTGGGAGTTGCCGGAACCCTGAACCGATACAAGACCCACCAGCTTGCCTTCCGGCACCTCGCCCAGCATGGCCGGGGTCAATTCTTCACTGACCAGAATCGTGTTGTCGGGGTAGACCAGCGCCTGCTGCCGCGCTTCCTGCAGGTAGGCCAGCAGGCGACGGCCCAGGTCCTTGACGTCCGAGGCTCGCTCGCGCAAGTAGGCATCGTCCATCAGTTCGAATCGTTTGACGTGCTCGCTGACCACCGAGCGCAAGGCACCCTGCGCCCACTGGCCGGTCTTGATGACATCGGTCACTTCGCTGCCCAGCGAGGCGTCATCGAGCATCATCAGGTAAACATCGAACAGCGCGCGCTCTTCGGGGCGCAGCTGGGTGGCGAGCTTGGCTGACAGGGTGCGCATGTCATTGCGCACGCCTTCCAGAGCGTTCTGGAACAACGCCAGCTCGGCGGCGATGTCAGTGACGGTCTTATCCGGCACCACCTCCAGATCGGCAGGCGGCAGCATGACCACCGCGACACCGACCGCAGCACCCGGCGAACCGGCCACACCGACAAACTTGGCTTCCTGAATGCCCTTGCCCTGACGACCCAGACCGCGGATCGAGCCGGTCGCTTCGGCATGCGCGATAACGCCCGCCAGTTGCGCGCTCATGGTCACCAGGAAGGCTTCTTCGCCCTCGTCGAACTGACGACGCTCCTTTTGCTGGATCACCAACACCCCCACCACGCGACGGTGGTGGATGATCGGCGCGCCCAGGAACGAGGCGTAACGCTCTTCACCGGTCTCGGCAAAATAGCGATAACGAGGGTGATCTGCGGCGTTTTCGAGGTTCAGCGGTTCTTCACGCGTGCCGACCAGACCGACAAGACCTTCATTCGGCGCCATGCTGACTTTGCCGATGGAGCGCTTGTTGAGACCTTCGGAGGCCATCAGCACAAAGCGGTTGACCTCGGCATCGAGCAGATAGACCGAGCAGACCTGGCTGCCCATGGCCTCCTTGACGCGTAACACAATAATGCCCAACGCCGCCTTGAGATCCTTGGCGGAGTTAACTTCCTGGACGATCTTGCGCAGCGTATTGAGCATGGCTCGGGGTCGAACTCCGTGTCAGTCGCGCGATAACAGGCGCGGGGCAAGCTCTTTGAGTGCGCGTCGATACACCTCGCGCTTGAATGTCACCACCTGGCCTAACGGGTACCAATAACTGACCCAGCGCCAGCCATCGAACTCCGGTTTACCGGTCAAATCCATCCGCACCCGCTGCTCGTTTGAGATCAGGCGCAGGAGAAACCATTTTTGCTTCTGGCCGATACACAGCGGCTGGCTGTGCGTACGGACCAGGCGTTGCGGCAGACGATAGCGCAACCAGCCCCGAGTGCAGGCAAGTATTTGCACATCATGTCGTTCCAGCCCGACTTCTTCATTCAATTCACGATAAAGCGCGTCTTCCGGCGTCTCCTGCGGGTTGATTCCACCCTGAGGAAACTGCCAGGCATCCTGGTTAATACGCCGAGCCCATAGGACCTGACCAGCATCGTTTGTCAGAATAATCCCGACATTAGGACGGAAACCATCGGGGTCGATCACGGCAACAACCTCGCAAACGCATGTCGCCGCATTGTTCCACAAAGGCGATCAAACCAGCAACGAGGCTTATCACCTTATGTGAAGACTTGTGAAAACCTCGTATTCTGGGACTCTTTTTTCAACTATTTCAGCGAGTAACCCTATGCGTCTGGCTTTATTCGACCTCGACAACACGCTTCTGGGCGGCGACAGTGACCATGCCTGGGGCGATTATCTGTGCCGACGCGGGATCCTCGATGCCGCAACCTACAAGACCCGCAACGACGAGTTCTATCAGGATTACCTGGCCGGCACGCTGAACATGACCGACTACCTGAATTTTACCCTGGAGATTCTGGGCAACACTGATATGGCGCAACTGGAGGAATGGCACCGCGACTTCATGCGCGACTGCATCGAGCCGATCATGCTGCCCAAGGCGCTGGAATTGATCGCCAAACACCGCGACGCAGGCGACAAGCTGGTGGTCATTACCGCCACCAATCGCTTTGTGACCGCACCGATTGTGGCGCGGCTGGGCATCGATACACTGCTGGCAACTGAATGCGAGATGGTTGATGGACGTTACACAGGCCGTACTACGGGCGTTCCGTGCTTCCGTGAGGGCAAGGTGACACGCCTCGATCAGTGGCTGGAAGATAACGCGTTCAGCCTCAAGGACAGCTATTTCTACAGCGACTCGATGAACGACCTGCCGCTGCTGGAGCAAGTGGCCAACCCGGTTGCGGTCGATCCGGACGATAAATTGCGTGCCGAAGCCGAGCGACGCGGCTGGCCGGTTATCACCCTGCGTAACTGAGTGTCGGCAATACTCAGGCCGGTTTGAAGCCCATCAGACCGGCCATCGCCACAAAGCACACGACGCTGATCACAGTCAGCGCCAGGGTAAAACCTCGCTTGCCGCCCCTGGCACCGAGGCGCAACCGGTTGAGCCTTACCACCAGCCACACCCAACTGCACAGCCCCAGGGTGTAAAGCACGCTGCTGCCCAGCACCCAGGTCTGGCCCAGTGACAACCCTTTCAGATGCACCAGCCACCAGCCGCTGAATGGCAGTGTCGCCAGGCACACGCCCATAAGAACCCAGAAAAACAGCAAAGGCCGCTTGAGCAGGCGATTCTGAATGGTCGTGTCGCCTTCAAGACGCACCTTGACCACCCCACTGGCCAGCACCAGCGCGCTGATCAACAACAGCGCAATGGCGACGATGTGCAAGGTATTGAGGGTGGTGATGGGTTCCATGACGCGGTGTTCCTCTGGAATCGGGCTTGGGTGAGTTTAGCAGCGCGGACACAAGGGCCGCGCCTTAAGAGCTAGCGTGGGCATGCCGATCTGGACGCTCCGCGTCCTCTTGCGACGCAGAGCGTCGTGAGCTGCATACCCACGCTGGAGCGTGAGGAACGAGGGTCGTCAGGGATAACGTTACCGCTATCGTGCGACGCTCTGCGTCGCATGCCGTTCGGGACGCTCTGCGTCCTCTTGTGAAGCGGAGCGTGAGGAACGGGAGTATCTAAGTCCTCAGCCCAGAAACAACCGGTACGCCGGGTTTTCGCTCTCGTCCCAATACGGGTAACCAATCTCGTCCAGCGCTGCGCCCACCAGATGCCGCTCTTCCTCCGGCACTACCAGACCAGCGACCACACGGCCGTCTGCTGCGCCGTGGTTGCGGTAATGGAACATCGAGATGGTCCAGCGTCCGCCCAGGCGGTTGAGGAAGTTGAACAGCGCGCCCGGCCGCTCCGGGAATTCGAAACGCAGCACCACTTCATCGTCGACGCGCTCGGCATGCCCGCCGACCATGTGGCGGATGTGCAGTTTGGCCAGTTCGTTGTCGGTCAGGTCCAGCACCGGAAAACCCTGCCCGGTCAGGCTGGCGATCAGCGCGCTGCGCGGGTCGTTCTCCGGGTGAGTCTGCACGCCGACGAAGATGTGCGCTTCACGATCGGTGTGGTAGCGGTAATTGAATTCGGTGATCTGCCGTTTGCCGATAGCTTCGCAGAATGCCTTGAAGCTGCCCGGTTGTTCGGGGATGGTCACCGCAATGATCGCCTCGCGGCCTTCGCCCAGTTCGGCGCGCTCGGCCACGTGACGCAAGCGGTCGAAATTGACGTTGGCCCCTGAATCAATCGCCACCAGCGTCTGGCCGCTGACGCCGCGCTGCTCGACGTATTTCTTGATCCCGGCCACGCCCAGCGCGCCGGAGGGCTCGGTGATCGAACGGGTGTCGTCGTAGATGTCCTTGATCGCCGCACATATTTCATCGGTGCTGACGGTGATCACTTCATCGACATAATGGCGGCACACTTCGAAGGTGTGATGGCCGATCTGCGCGACCGCCACGCCATCGGCAAACAGCCCGACCTGGCTCAGCACCACGCGCTCCCCGGCGGCCATTGCCGCTTGCAGGCAGTTGGAGTCATCCGGCTCTACACCGATGACCTTGATCTCCGGGCGCAGGTATTTCACGTACGCAGCGATACCCGCGATCAAACCGCCGCCACCGACCGGTACGAAGATAGCGTCCAGTTGCCCCGGCTGCTGACGAAGAATCTCCATCGCCACGGTGCCTTGCCCGGCGATGGTGTCGGGGTCGTCATACGGGTGGATGTAGACGAAGCCCTGTTCGTCGACCAGTTTCAGCGAGTAGGCCAGCGCTTCCGGGAATGAATCGCCGTGCAGCACCACCGTGGCGCCCCGCGAGCGCACGCCTTCGACCTTGATTTCCGGGGTGGTGCGCGGCATGACGATGGTCGCCAGAATGCCCAGTTCGCGTGCCGCCAGTGCCAGGCCTTGTGCGTGATTGCCCGCCGAGGCCGTGACCACGCCGCGTGCGGCCTCTTCTGCGGTCAATTGCGCCAGCTTGTTGTACGCACCGCGAATCTTGAAGGAGAACACCGGCTGGAGGTCTTCGCGCTTGAGCAATACCTGGTTTCCCAGCCGCTCGGACAGCTGGCGAGCGCCGTGCAGCGGGGTTTCGACCGCCACGTCGTACACGCGGGAGGTGAGGATTTTCTTGACGTAGTGTTCGAGCATCGGGGCGGCATCACTGACGAAGCGGGCAAGGTCGGGAAGTCTACCCTGCGTGCCGAAAGACGACCATACGAATGACAGGGCTTTGCAGCGCAGTCGCCGCTATAATGCGGGCCTTTTTTACATACCCCCTCTTTTACCTACATCAGGCACCGTGGAGCCCGCATGACCCAGGATCAACTCAAACAGGCAGTCGCCCAGGCAGCTGTCGACTTCATCCTTCCGAAGCTCGATGACAAAAGCATTGTGGGCGTCGGCACCGGCTCCACGGCCAATTGCTTCATTGATGCACTGGCTAAACACAAGGCGGCATTCGATGGCGCGGTCGCCAGCTCGGAAGCCACCGCCGCGCGCCTCAAGGGCCATGGCATTCCGGTCTATGAGCTGAACACGGTCAGCGACCTGGAGTTCTATGTCGATGGTGCCGATGAAAGCGACGAGCATCTGAACCTGATCAAGGGCGGCGGCGCGGCGCTGACACGCGAGAAAATCGTCGCAGCAGTGGCCAAGACCTTTATCTGCATCGCCGACGGCAGCAAGCTGGTGCCGGTGCTGGGCGCATTTCCGCTGCCGGTCGAGGTTATCCCGATGGCGCGCAGCCACGTAGCTCGCCAACTGGTCAAACTGGGCGGCGACCCGGTCTATCGCGAGGGCGTTCTGACCGACAACGGCAATATCATCATTGATGTGCACAACATGAGCATCACCAACCCGGTGGAGCTGGAAGCGAGCATCAACGCCATTGTCGGCGTGGTCACCAATGGCCTGTTCGCCGCTCGCCCGGCTGATCTGCTGCTGCTCGGCACTGCTGAAGGCGTGAAGCCCCTGAAGCGCTGATAAAACCGGTCATGCCCACGCAAGGTGGGCATGTACCTCACAGGCTCAAGGCTTGCGGAATACGTAAAACAGGTTCGGCTCGCTCACCAGATACAGCGTTCCCTCTGCGTCCATGGCCATCCCTTCAGCCTGCGGCACGCCCTTGCTCAGGCCCATCGCCCCTTTTGCCAGTGAGCTGCTGCCAATCGGGTGACCACTGGTGTCAAGTTCGAGAATCCGCTTCGACTCATCGGACAAGGCCAGCAGGTGGCCGCTGATCTCATCGAATTGCAGGCTGGAAAGATCACGAACCGAAAGTCGGCCATCGCGCTTGCTGTTGGCAATGACCTGCAGGTTGCCGGGGGCCTGCTGATCAGTCTTTGGAAAGCCACGCACCTCAATGATCTGCACCGGATCTCGCTCCCTGGCGACAAACAGGCGCTTGCCGACCGAGTCATAAGCCAGCCCTTCATAGCCTTTATTGCCGCTGGTACTTATCCCCAGCGTCAGTTGCTCGGCATCGGCGGCGTTCAGGCTTTTTGTGCTGTCATCCACATGAATCTGAATCAGCCGCAGTTGACGCTCGTCGCTGATGACGTAAACGCCGGGGCTGATGTATTCGACAGCTTCGGCATCGCCGAAACCAACCAGCGGAATGCGCCGCAGCACACGACCGTCCAGGCTCAGCTCGACCAGTTCGGGGGTCTGGTTGGTCACCGTGAACAGGCTCTTGCGGTCCGGGTCGTAGCTGAGGCCGGAAACATCATCCTCAAGCCCCTCGATCACCTTTTCTTCTGTCACGACACGATACTGATCGAGCCCGATGGAATGGAGCGAGTCGGACTGCCAGAACACTTGCCAGTCGAACAGCACGCGCTCCACGTAGCGGTATCGCTCATTGGCGAGCATGAACAGCACCGCCAACGGAACAAGGGCCAGAAGCAGGAGTAAAGAGCGGGTAGAACGACGCATTGAGGTGACTCGGACAGGTTGAGCGGGCGGCATTGATACCACGCCATTCTGAAAGCAAACTTAATGGCGCAGTGCTATTTGATTATCAGCTATGTGGCTGCCGTCCTGGCTCAGTGCTTGCGAAACGAATAGAACAGGTTCGGTTCGCTGACCATGTACAACGTCCCGGCTTCATCCAGCGCAACACCTTCTGCGCGTGGAATCGTATTCTTCAAGCCATTCATACCGCCCAGCAGGGTCATGAAGCTCACCTGCTCGCCCTGTTCGTCGACTTCCAGCAACAGATGCGAATCGGCAGAGAGCGCCAGCATGTGGCCGGTACGCGGGTCGATGCTCAGCGAGGAAAGGTTGCGCATGTCCAGAGAGCGGTTCGGGAGTTTCTGCTTGTCGCCGTTGAGCACATCACTGCCGTTACTTTGCCAGGTGAACAGCGCCGGTGGACGTTCTTCACCGAGCAGCAACTGCTGGCGACGCGGGTCCCAGGCAATGCCTTCGAAACCCTTGTTCTGGTTTGCAGACTTGCCCAGTTCGTACTGGGGGAAATCCGCGATGTTCAGGGTGCTGGTATCGGCCGTCACCTTGACGATGGTCAGCTTGTGCTGACGCTCATCGGTAATCGCGATCAACCCGTCATTCATGACGGCAACCCCC
The DNA here is from genome assembly GCF_032586995.1 of Pseudomonas syringae group sp. J248-6. Taxonomy (NCBI): domain Bacteria; kingdom Pseudomonadati; phylum Pseudomonadota; class Gammaproteobacteria; order Pseudomonadales; family Pseudomonadaceae; genus Pseudomonas; species Pseudomonas syringae group sp. J248-6. Next base: position 8,392 of record NZ_JAWHOP010000025.1, read on the forward strand.
TCGGGATTGCTCCAGCCCACCAGCGGAATCTTGCGCAATACATCGCCCGTGAGCGTCAACTCCACCAGAAATGCATTCTTGCCCATGACCGCAAACAGCGTTTTGGTGGCCGGGCTGTAGGACAGATCAGAAGCCTCGTCCTTTTCCATGCCCGGCAGCGCCTTGGCATCGATATCTACGTGATAGTCCGGCAGCCAGATACTTGCGCTGCGCTCTTCGTTGCTCTCGAACCGTTCCTTGAGCCAAAGCAGCCCGCGATCATCCCAATGCATGATGTGAGACAGGCCATAGCCCAGCACGACAGCCAGCAGCAGCCACGAATACCAACGCAGTGTGCGTATGAAGGCGAAGCGTTTTTTTGCGCGAGGGGGCGTTGAGGCAGGAAGGGCCATTCAAGTATTCCTGAGCAGATGAGACTTCATGACGACATGGGTGCCCGCACGGGTCGGCGGGATTATCCAGAGCAGGTGTGAAAAAAACGCAAAATCGACCGAACTATCAACCACCGGATAAACAAAAGCCACCCGAGAATGACCTCGTGTGGCTTTGGGTACTGCAGCAAGCGGCTGCGCAGTTAGCGAACGACGCTGCTGAACGGCGCCTGCCCAACCAGCTCCAGGACGATTTCGTCACCGGCCTCAAATGGCCCCACGCCAGCAGGCGTGCCGGTCATGATCAGGTCACCGGCCTGCAACGAGAAGTTGGCTGCCATGTGCTGGATCATCGGCACAATCGGGTTGAGCATCAGGCTGCTGTTACCGTCCTGCACCACTTTGCCGTTGATGGTCAGACGAATGCCGATATCTGTCAGGTCAGTAAAGGTGCCAGCCGGAACGAAAGGCGGGATCACTGCAGCGCCATCAAAGCACTTGGCCAGCTCCCACGGCAGGCCTTTCTCACGCAGACGCGACTGGACATCACGCAGGGTCAGGTCCAGACCGGGCGCAAAGCCGCTGATCGCGTCGAGCACTTCTTCACGGGACGGATTCTTGCTCAAGGGCTTGCCGATCAGAACAACGATCTCTGCTTCGTAATGCACCGAGCCGCGGTCTGCCGGAATAGTGAAACTGTCTTCCAGCGCAACCACTGCGCTGCCGGGCTTCATGAACAGCAATGGCTCGGTAGGCACCGGGTTGCCCAGCTCCTTGGCGTGCTCGGCATAGTTACGGCCGATGCAAACCACCTTGCCCAGCGGGAAGTGGATGTTGGTGCCATCGACATATTTGTGCTGGTAGCTCATGACGTCTCCTGGGGCTGATAAGTGTGGCTGTTTTAGCGTGGCGATGCACCATACGACAGGCATCAAACGGCGAATATTTTCCCCGGATTCATGATGCCATTGGGGTCGAACACCGCTTTCAACGCTTTCATGTATTCGATTTCGACCGGCGAGCGACTGTACGTCAAATAGTCGCGCTTGGTCATCCCGACCCCGTGCTCGGCGGAAATCGAGCCGTTGTACTTTTCCACGGTCTCAAATACCCATTTGTTGACCTGCGCACATTTGACGAAGAACTCGTCCTTGTCGAGGCTTTCGGGCTTGAGGATGTTCAAGTGCAGGTTGCCGTCGCCGATGTGGCCGTACCAGAGCACTTCGAAGTCAGGATAGTACTTGGCGACGATGGCATCGATTTCAGCCAGAAATTCCGGCACTTTCGAGACAGTGACCGAGATGTCGTTCTTGTACGGGGTGAAGTGCGAGATGGTTTCGGATATGTATTCGCGCAGCTTCCACAGGTTGCGCAACTGCTGTTCGCTCTGGCTCATCACCCCGTCCAGCACCCAGCCCTGCTCCACGCAATGCTCAAAGGTCGCCAGCGCCTGATCAGCCAGGTCTTCGGTGGTCGCCTCGAACTCCAGCAATACATAGAACGGGCATGGCGTGTCGAAGGGCGACGGTACGTCACCGCGCGCCATGACGCGGGCGAAGGATTTGTCGGAGAAGAACTCGAACGCCGTCAGATCGAGCTTGCCGTGAAAAGCATGCAGCACCGGCATGATCGAGTTGAAGTCCGAGGTGCCCAGCACCATCGCGGTGAGGTTCTTCGGCGCACGATCAAGGCGCATGGTGGCTTCGACAACAAAACCCAGCGTGCCCTCGGCACCGATGAACAGTTGTCGCAGGTCATAGCCGGTGGCGTTCTTGATCAGGTCCTTGTTCAGCTCCAGCAGATCACCCTTGCCAGTGACCACTTTCAGGCCCGCGACCCAGTTGCGGGTCATACCGTAGCGAATGACCTTTATCCCGCCGGCATTGGTGCCGATATTGCCGCCGATCTGGCTGGAGCCCGAAGAGGCAAAGTCGACCGGGTAATAAAGGCCGCTTTCTTCAGCCAGGGCCTGCAACTGGCGAGTGATCACACCGGGCTGGCAGACTGCCGTGCGGTCGGTCAGATTCAGCTCCAGCACCTGATTCATGTAATCGAACGAGACGACCACTTCACCGTTGGCAGCCACCGCGGCCGCCGAAAGCCCGGTTCGTCCACCCGAAGGCACCAGCGCCACGAGCCGATCATTGGCCCAGCGCACGATCGCCTGCACTTGTTCGGTGGTTTTGGGAAACACGATAGCCAGTGGCGCGGGGGTGAATTGTTTGGTCCAGTCCTTGCCGTAAGTCTGCAGAGAATCGGCATCGGTCAGCACCTTGCCGGTGTCAACCAGGGTCTGCAGCTCATCAATCAAAGCGCGATCAGTCATGGACTCAACTCTCGAACAATTCATGGGCATCCTGAGAACGGTTCACGTTACGGGATGAGGTTTCGCGGGGCTCATATGCTAGCATACGCCCCCCGTGAGTCGTGCCCAGAGCCGAACCGGGCACCCCCTGCCAATTTTCTTCGGGACACAGGTTTACGCAGATGAGCAAGACTTCCCTCGACAAGAGCAAGATCAAGTTCCTTCTTCTCGAAGGCGTCCATCAGTCCGCTGTCGACGTCCTCAAGGCAGCCGGCTACACCAGCATCGAGTACCACACCAAGTCTCTGCCGGAAGCCGAACTGAAAGAAAAGATCGCCGACGCACACTTCATCGGTATCCGCTCCCGCACTCAGTTGACTGAAGAGCTGTTCGATTGCGCCAAGAAACTGGTTGCCGTCGGCTGCTTCTGCATCGGCACCAACCAGGTTGACCTCAATGCAGCGCGTGAGCGTGGTATTGCAGTGTTCAATGCGCCCTACTCCAACACCCGTTCGGTCGCCGAACTGGTACTGGCCGAAGCCATCCTGCTGCTGCGCGGTATCCCCGAGAAGAACGCTTCCTGCCACCGTGGCGGCTGGATCAAAAGCGCGGCCAACTCTTTCGAAATCCGTGGCAAGAAACTCGGCATCATTGGCTATGGCTCGATCGGTACGCAACTGTCGGTGCTGGCCGAAGGCCTGGGCATGCAGGTGTACTTCTACGACACGCTGACCAAGCTGCCACTGGGCAACGCGACTCAGGTGTCCAGCCTGAACGAGCTGCTGGGCATGTCCGATATCGTTACCCTGCACGTGCCGGAAACCTCGGAAACCCAGTGGATGATCGGCGAAAAAGAAATTCGCGCGATGAAAAAGGGCAGCATCCTGATCAACGCGGCTCGCGGCACAGTCGTTGAGCTGGACGCCCTGGCCGACGCGATCAAGGACAAGCACCTGATCGGCGCTGCAATCGACGTGTTCCCGGTCGAGCCACGCTCGAACGACGACATCTTCGAAAGCCCGCTGCGTGGCCTGGACAACGTGATCCTGACCCCGCACATCGGTGGTTCCACTGCCGAAGCGCAGGCCAACATCGGTCTGGAAGTCGCAGAAAAGCTGGTCAAGTACAGCGACAACGGTACCTCGGTGTCGTCGGTCAACTTCCCGGAAGTGGCCTTGCCTGCTCACCCTGGCAAGCATCGCCTGCTGCACATCCACGAGAACATCCCGGGCGTGCTCAGCGAGATCAACAAGGTCTTCGCCGAGAACGGCATCAACATCTCCGGTCAGTTCCTGCAGACCAACGAGAAAGTCGGTTACGTGGTCATCGACGTCGACGCCGAGTACTCGGATTTGGCACAAGCCAAGCTGCAACAGATCAAAGGCACCATCCGCAGCCGCGTTCTGTTCTGATCGCCCTGATCAGCGTGCCCATGCTCTGCATGGGCGCGCCTTCCGCTACAAGCCCCCTCAAGATCGGACGCAGAGCGTCCAGAACTGCATGCCCACGCGGAGCATGGGCACGATAAGTGTTCTTCCAGGCTCCAGCGTGGGAGTGCCGTTCGTGACGCTTGGCGTCACACAAGCACTGACAGCCCTACTTCACATTGATCGTGATCTTCTTTGACTCGACCGACGGGTTCAGCGGCATATGGCCTTTGTCGCCCATCAGCAATTGCAATGTGTGCTGACCAGGCGGCAGGTTGATTTCGGTTTCGGTCTGGCCCTTGCCGAAGTGGCGGATGTTGTCACTGACCGGCAGCGGCGCATTCATCGACGGCTGGTCCTTCACGTCGATCAGCAGGTGATGGTGACCGGTCTCGGGAACATCGACACCCGCAGGCGCGACACCCATGCCCTTGAGGCCGAATTGCACCGTGAACGGTGAGGTGACGGTTTCACCGTCCTTGGGCGAGATGATGTACACCTCGGCGCCTTCAGGGGATGCAGTGCGTGGCATATCGGCGGCGCTGACCAGCATGGATGCGCTGAGCAACAGGCCCGCGACCATCGTTCCAGAAAATAAGGATTTCATGATTGCTCCGATTACAGTTGACGTAAGTCGACCCTCACACAACAAATCCGTCGGTTCAGGAGTGCTCACGATAGACCGCAGCCGGGCTCAATGGCTCACTGCATTGATGAAACAGTTTTCATGAACGGGCTACAGGTCACTGGAACAACTCATTGCTGCGGCGCCTGAACCAGCCTGTCAGTGACAGTCGATCACGGCTGGCAGGCATGACTTCGTGGGGAATATCACCGGACAGAAAAACCACCAGGCAACCGCCTGTAGGCTGGACGTCGTAAGCTACATCGTCCTTGAGATACATACGCAACTGGCCGCCATGCTCGGGCAGCCAGGCATTGTTGAGGTAGAGCACCGCCGACACCATGCGCTTGTCATCATCGCGAAAGCGATCCACATGCCGGAGGTAGCGGGCACCCGGTGGATACAGCGCAAAATGGCTTTCATAGTCCTCCAGCCCCAGAAAAAGGCCGCGATTGAGCGCCTGACGCAGGCTTTCCATCAATTCCAGATAGCTGTCGCAACACTGCACCTGCCCCGCTTCAAGCCACTGAATGCGGTCACCACGAATGCCTTCGCGTATTTCCTGCGCTACCCCCTTGCCAATAGCGGCAGGCTCGAGCTCACCTTCGGCAGCACGTTTTCGGCACTCTTGCTCAAGTTCAAGAGTCAGAGCTTCGGGCAGGAAAACATTCTGCTGCGACCAGCCGTTGGCGGCCAGGTCGTCGACGATTCGCAACAGCAGTGGGTGGTCAGAGGGTATGCGCATGGCGTGCATAGTATCGATAAGCCATGAAATCTGACAGAGGCGTATACATGCAGTATCACACGCGTGAGATTTCACTCGCTGGCGGCACTCATAACTCGACAAATCCACGCTAACACCCGGAGAATAGCGGCCTGCCGACAGGAGTCCCCAATGCGTCGTTTGTTTGTTTTGCTGTTGATGTTCTGCACCTCCCCTGCCTGGGCAGACAGCTACGATCAGTTGTACAAGGCCGCAGGCTGGCCGGAACAGCGCGCGCATTTCAACGATGCTCTCAAGGCTGCCCAACAGCGCTACAGCAACAACCTGCCGCCTGCGGTTTATCAAGCGCTGGTCAATAACAGCAATCAGCGTTTTTCCCCCCAGGCCATGGATCAGCGCGCGTCCAGGCGCCTGCGTGAAAGCCTCAAGGACCCCAAGCCCTCGCTGCAATTCTTTCAGTCGCCGTTGGGCCGCAAGATCGTCAACGCCGAGCTGACCGCCACCCGCGCCGACCAGTTGGCCAAGCACGCGCAAGGGCTGCCACATATCGAAGCGGATGCCACGCGTCAGTTGCTGATTGGCCACCTGGCCCAGGCGCTGCCAGCCAGACAGGCCGGGGCGGAAGTCAGCCTGGCCATCGCAGGCGTTGCCGCCGACAGCCTGAGCCAGATGATTCCCGGCCTGTTGGGCGGCGGTCAGGCGCAAGGCATGCTCGAAGGCCAGCGCGAACGCCTGATGGCGCAGATCAGCGCCGACCTGAACAACACGCTGCTGTATGTGTACCGCGACCTGTCCGACCCTGAACTTGAAGAGTTCTCGACCTTCGCCGAGTCGCCGGAAGGCAAAGCCTATTATCAGGCCGCACTGGCTGCGATTCGCGCCGGTCTGGCCGTCGGGCAGAGTGCGTCGAGCCTGAACCCCTGATCGGTACCGACGGCTTAGCGCAAACGCCCTTCCAGAAAATCAAAGTACCTTGCCCGTAACTCCGGCGATTCATTGGCCAGATGATGCCGGGCGTGCCCCAGCATCAGGATTTGTGGCTGGCTGAACTTGCCTTTCAGAACCGTGAGGTTGTGAGACCAGTCGACCGTCATGTCTGCGTCACCTTGAATGATCAACGGGCTGCGCAGGCTGCGCGGCGCGCGCTCAATACGCACGATCCATTGCGACAACGCGCCGACCCAGGCAGTGGGCAGGCGACGCGGCTGCAAAGGGTCCGCCAGGAGAAAAGGCAGGAACGCAGGCGCATTGGAGTTTTCGGTGAAACGCCGGGCAATGCCGTTTACGAACGGTTTGAGCAGGTGATAACTCAACCGCGACCATCCCCAGGCCCTTGGCCTGACCAGCGGTGCCAGCAGGATCACCTCACCTTGCGCAGGCGTGTCATGCCCCTGATGAAGCAGGTGATCGGTCACGATGGCCCCACCCATGCTTTGTCCGCACAGGTGCCAGGGATGTGGCAGGCCAAGGCCTTCGGCTTCGAGCAGCAGGCGTTGCAACACCAGTTGGTATTCGGCGAAGTCATTGATACAGGCGCGACTGCCGCTCGACAGACCATGCCCCGGCAGGTCGCAGGCGATCACGGCAAAGCCTTGCTCCAGAGCCCACTCGATTACATGCCGGTACAGGCCCATGTGGTCATAGAAGCCGTGAAACAGAAACAGCGTGGCGACCGGATTGTCAGGCAGCCAGACCTGCCCGACCACCTCATAGCCCGCCACATCGAGGCGCCCCAGCCAGCTGCGTATGACGTTTTCGCCACACAGTCCGGCAAGACCGTAGAAGCGCTGATAAGCCAGTCCCTCCATGGAAAGCGGATCAATAACGCTCAGCGGCAGCAGGCTGGCACGCAGGTTATCGGGGTCGAACGTGACGGACATGTGGTTTCCAGATTTCAACAAATGACTCGTAAAGTTGTGTAACGATATTCTTCTGTCTGCCCCGGCATGGCAAGCTAAGCGGCTGTAATCGCAGACATCTGTCATTGAACGTGCACATTGCTGTCTGCACATTGGGCGATGCTCGCGAGCTCACCTGCCCGAATTCGCCCTGAAGCCGTTTCGAACGGGCTCTTGTATCGGGTTTCATCGAATCAACTGCGTCACAACGATAGTCTTAATTCCCGCCTACGCCATTCACAGAGAAACCGGATGAAACGCAGCCTCGTCATTCTAGCCATCATCATCGCCATCCTTGCAGGCGGCGCGGGCTGGTACGTCAATAGCAAACAACCGGTCCGTGATGGCGAGATTGCCATGAGCCATCTTCAGGCACCTGTCACGCTGCGTTACGACGAGCGTGGCGTGCCACACATCCGGGCAGAGAACGAAGCAGACCTGTATCGAGCGCTGGGTTATGCCCATGCTCAGGACCGGCTGTTCCAGATGGAAATGCTGCGGCGTCTGGCGCGTGGCGAACTGGCGGAAATACTCGGGCCGAACCTGGTCGAGACCGACAAACTGTTTCGCACGCTGCGCATTCGCGAGCATGCCGACGCGTATGTAGCACGCCAGGACAAGAACACCCCGACCTGGAAAGCGTTGGAAGCCTACATCGACGGCGTCAATCAGTATCAGGACACCCACGCACGACCGATGGAGTTCGACGCGCTGGGTATTCCCAAGCGGCGCTTCACTACCGAAGACACCGTCAGCATCGGCGGCTATCTGGCGTACAGCTTTGCGGCAGCATTCAGAACCGAACCATTGCTGACGTACGTGTGCGATCAACTGGGCCCGCAATATTTGAAAGTGTTTGATCTGGACTGGCATCCGGACGGCATGCTCGGTTCTAAACCGGCATTGGCCAGCGCCGACTGGAAAGGCCTGGCGCAGCTGGCCCAGCTGAGCCACAAGGCGCTGGAAGGCGCAGGTCTGCCGCAGTTCGAGGGCAGCAACGCCTGGGTGATTTCCGGCAGCCGCACGCAAAGCGGCAAACCGATACTGGCGGGCGACCCGCACATCCGCTTCTCGGTGCCTTCGGTGTGGTACGAAGCACAGCTTTCTGCGCCGGGCTTTGAGCTGTACGGGCACTTCCCGGGGCTCAATCCGTTTGCGTTTCTGGGCCACAACATGGATTTCGGCTGGAGCCTGACCATGTTCCAGAACGATGACGTGGACCTGATCGCCGAGAAGACCAATCCTGATAACCCCAATCAGGTCTGGTATCACGGGCAATGGGTGGCCATGACCCGCACCGAGCAGCAGATAGCAGTCAAAGGCCAATCGCCAGTCCCGCTGACCCTGCTGGAATCGCCGCACGGACCTATCGTCAACACCGTGATGGGCAAGAATGCCGGGCAGACACCGATTGCCATGTGGTGGTCCTTTCTGGTGTCTGCCAACCCGGTACTGGATGGTTTCTACGAAGCCAACCGCGCAGACACGCTGGAGAAGATGCGCAGCGCCGCCGAGAAGATCCAGTCGCCGGGCCTCAACATTGTCTGGGCCAATGCCAAAGGTGACATCGGCTGGTGGGCTGCGGCGCAACTGCCGATTCGTCCGCAAGGCGTCAACCCGAGCTTCATCCTCGATGGCAGCACCGCGCAGGCGGACAAATCGGGCTTCTACCCATTCAGCGCCAACCCGCACGAAGAAAACCCGGCGCGTGGCTACATCGTGTCGGCCAACTTCCAGCCGCAGTCGCCGACCGGCATGCCGATTCCCGGCTATTACAACCCGGCCGAGCGCGGCCAGGAGCTGAACCGGCAACTGAGCGACTCCACCATCAAGTGGGACCTGGCAGCCAGCAAGGCGCTGCAACTGGGCACGCAGACCGATTACGCACCAAGCATTCTCAAACCGTTGATTCCGGTACTGCGCAGCGTCGTCAGCGACCCGGACGAACTCGCCCTCGTGGAGCGCCTCGCCAGCTGGAAGGGCGATTACCCTGTTGATTCGGTGGGTGCCACACTGTTCAACCAGTTCCTGTTCGACCTGACTGAGGAAACATTCCACGACGAACTGGGCGATACGATGTTCGAGACGCTGCTGTCGACCCGCGTACTGGACGCCGCCCTGCCGCGTCTGGCCGCCGACGCCGATTCGCCGTGGTGGAACAATCGCAATTCACCCCATGAAGAAAGCCGCGCCAATACCGTCAAGGTAGCCTGGCGAGCCAGCGTGTCGCACTTGCGGTCGCTGTACGGCACCAACCCGGACGAATGGGTGTGGGGCAAGGCGCACACCCTTACTCAGGGCCACCCGATGGGGTCGCAAAAGCCGCTGGACATGATCTTCAACGTTGGCCCGTATGCAGCGCCGGGCACTCATGAAGTGCCGAACAACCTGTCATCCAGCATCCGCCCTGCCCCGTGGCCCGTCGGCTACGGCCCTTCGACCCGCCGCCTGATCGACTTCGCCGACCCGGCGCACAGCCTGGGGATAAATCCGGTGGGACAAAGCGGCGTGCCGTTCGACAAGCATTATTCGGATCAGGCCAAGGCGTTTGTGAGTGGCGAGTACGTGCCACAGCGCTTCAGCGAGAAGGACGTGGCAGAGCATACTGAAGGGGTTTTGCGGCTGGTGCCGGGGGCGTAGCGACACTCTCTGTGCCGACCCCGGAAATGAGGCTTCTCGTGGGAGCGAGCTTGCTCGCGAACTGTCGGGCACCGACAGTGAAACCTTCACGTACGGTACATCAGGCACAACCGGGTTTGACTATCGTGCCAATGCTCTGCGTTGGCACGCCTTTCGTGACGCTCCGCGTCACAAGTCTGCGTAGCACCGCGCTATCAAGATCGGACGCAGAGCGTCCAGAGCTGCGCTCCCACGCTGGAGCGTGGGAGCGATAAACCGAGATAGCTAGTTGCTGCCGGTACCCGGCAGTTCGCGAGCAAGCTCGCTCCCACGCCCTCCGGGCACGATCAGGTCTTCACGCAGCCGGAGCACGCCTCGGATCAGGCTGCTTCCAGGCGTCTGCCGCGCTTTCCTCGATAGCCTGCTGGATCGCACGCTTGCGGTTGTTTTCGGCGCGGCGGGTGAAGAACCAGACCAGAAAGGTTGCCAGTGACACGGCCAGCAGGATCAGGCTCGCCACGGCGTTGATTTCAGGCTTCACGCCCAGACGCACGGCAGAGAACACTTCCATCGGCAAGGTCGTCGAGCCGGGCCCGGAGACGAAGCTGGCGAGCACCAGGTCGTCCAGCGACAGCGCGAAGGACATCATGCCCCCGGCTGCCAGCGACGGCGCGATCATCGGGATGGTGATCAGCAAGAACACCTTCCACGGACGCGCCCCCAGATCCATCGCCGCTTCTTCAATCGACAGGTCCAGCTCACGCAGCCGCGCCGATACCACAACTGCCACGTAGGCCGCGCAGAACGTCGTGTGCGCGATCCAGATGGTCATGATGCCGCGTTCCTGCGGCCAGCCGATCAATTGCGCCATTGCGACGAACAGCAGCAACAGCGACAGACCGGTGATCACTTCCGGCATGACCAGGGGAGCTGTAACCAGCCCGCCAAAGAACGTCCGGCCCTTGAAGCGACTGATGCGGGTCAGCACAAACGCAGCCATCGTCCCCAGCGCCACCGCAGCAACGGCGGTGTAGCAGGCGATCTCCAGCGAGCGCATCACCGAGCCCATCAGTTGCGAGTTGTCCAGCAGGCCGACGTACCACTTCACCGACCAGCCGCCCCAGACCGTCACCAGTTGCGAGGCGTTGAACGAGTAGATGACCAGAATCACCATCGGCGCATAGATGAACAGCAAACCCAGAACGAGCATCAGGTTCGAGAATCGAAAGCGGTTCATGCCTTGCCCTCCAGTTCTTTGGCCTGACTGCGGTTGAACAGGATGATGGGCACGATCAGCACCAGCAGCATGATGACTGCCAGCGCCGAAGCCACCGGCCAGTCACGGTTATTGAAGAATTCCTGCCACAGCACGCGGCCGATCATCAGGGTTTCCGGGCCACCCAGCAGCTCGGGAATCACGAACTCGCCGACCACCGGAATGAATACCAGCATGCAGCCGGCGATCACGCCGTTCTTGGACAGCGGTACGGTGATTTTCCAGAAACTGTTGAAGGTGCTCGAACCCAGGTCGGACGCGGCTTCCAGCAGGCTGGTGTCGTGCTTCACAAGGTTGGCGTACAGCGGCAAAATCATGAACGGCAGATAGGAATAGACCACGCCGATGTACACCGCCAGGTTGGTGTTGAGGATCTGCAACGGCGCGTCGATCAGGCCCAGCCACATCAGGAAGGCATTGAGCAGCCCGTTGTTGCTGAGAATGCCCATCCAGGCGTAAACGCGGATCAGGATCGCGGTCCAGGTCGGCATCATGATCAGCAGCAACAGCACGGTTTGCAGGTCTTTACGGGCGCTGGCAATGGCATAAGCCATCGGATAGCCGATCAGCAGGCACAGCAACGTGCTGATGAAGGCCATTTTCAGCGAGCCCAGATAGGCCGAAACATACAGGTCATCGCCACTGAGCAAGGTGTAGTTGGCGAAGTTGAGGACCATCTGCAGCTTTTCGTCGGCGTAGCTGAAGATCTCGGTGTATGGCGGGATCGCGACGTCGGCTTCGGCGAAGCTGATCTTGAGTACGATCAGAAACGGCAAGGCAAAGAACAGGAACAGCCAGAGGAACGGCACGCCGATGACCATCTGCCGCCCGTTGGGCTTTATGCGCTCGAACGCGCGCTTGATCTTGCGGATTTTCATGAGCGCAGTACCACGCCGCTGTCGTCTTCCCACCACACGTAGACTTCATCGCCCCAGGTAGGCCGTGCGCCCTGACGCTCGGCGTTGGCGACGAACGACTGCACCAGTTTGCCGCCCGGCAGCTCGACGTAGAACACCGAATGACCGCCCAGGTAGGCGATGTCGTGGACCTTGCCGCGCGACCAGTTGTATTCGAAGCCGGGTTGCTCAGTGGTAACCAGCAGTTTTTCCGGACGCAAGGCGTAGGTGATGTGCTTGTCTTCCACCGACGTACTGACGCCGTGGCCGACATAGATATTGCGCTCCAGCTCGGGGCTGCGGATCAGCGCGTGGGCTTCCATGTCTTCGATCACGTCACCTTCGAACAGGTTGACGCTGCCAATGAATTCGCAGACCAGACGGCTGGTCGGGGTTTCATAGATATCGATCGGGCTGCCGATCTGCGCGATCCAGCCCAGGTGCATGATCGCGATGCGCTCGGCCATGGTCATGGCCTCTTCCTGATCGTGAGTCACCATCACACAAGTCACGCCTACGCGCTCGATGATCTCTACCAGTTCCAGTTGCATCTGCGAACGCAGTTTCTTGTCCAGCGCGCCCATAGGCTCGTCGAGCAGCAAAAGCTTGGGCTTTTTGGCCAGCGAACGGGCCAGGGCCACACGTTGACGCTGGCCGCCCGAGAGCTGGTGCGGCTTGCGCTTGGCGTACTGTGTCATCTGCACCAGCTTGAGCATTTCCGCCACGCGGGCTTCGATTTCCGGCTTGGCCAGCTTGTCCTGTTTCAGGCCAAAGGCGATGTTGTCCGCGACGGTCATGTGCGGGAACAGTGCGTAGGACTGGAACATCATGTTGATCGGACGTTCGTACGGCGGCATGTCTGTAATGTCGACGCCGTCGAGGTAGATACGCCCCTCGGTCGGGCGCTCGAAACCGGCCAGCATGCGCAGCAGTGTGGACTTTCCGGAACCGGAGCCGCCAAGCAGGGCGAAGATCTCGCCCTTGTTGATTTGCAGGGAAACGTCGTCCACCGCAATCGTCTCGTCGAACTTCTTCGTGACCCGATCAATCTTGACCAGCACCTCTTTGGGTTGCTGACCGCCTTCGAGGGCTTTCTTGTAGGCGCCGGAGGCAACTGCCATGGGTGAAACTCCCAACAGGTAGGCAACCCGGCCAATACGGCCGGGTGCTGGATTTTTATTTGCCCGACTTGACCTTGGTCCAGCTGCGGGTCATCAGACGTTGCACCTTGGGGGGCAACTCGCTGTTCACGAACAGGCGGTCCAGCACTTCCTGAGGCGGGTAAACCGCTGCATCGGTGCGGATTTTCTGGTCCATGAACTCGCCGGAGGCGGGATTGGGGTTGGCGTAGCCGACTTCATCGCTGACCTGGGCAATCACCTTGGGGTCAAGCATGTAATTGATGAAGGCGCTGGCAGCCTTGATGTTTTTCGAGTCTGCCGGAATAGCCAGCATGTCGAACCACAGGTTACCGCCCTCTTTCGGGATGCTGTAGGCGATCTTCACGCCCTTGCCCGCTTCTTCAGCCCGGGATTTGGCCTGGAACACATCCCCCGAAAAACCTGCGGCGACGCAGATGTCGCCGTTAGCCAGGTCGGTGATGTATTTGGACGAGTGGAAATAGGTCACGTAAGGACGAATCGCCAGCAGCTTGGCTTCGGCCTTCTTGTAATCGGCTTCCTTGGTGCTGTTGGGGTCCAGCCCCATGTAGTTGAGCACCGCAGGCAACATCTCATCAGCGGAATCAAGAAACGCTACGCCACAGCTGGAGAGCTTCTTGATATTCTCCGGCTCAAACAGCACGGCCCAGGAGTCGATCTTGTCGACGCCCAACACGGCCTTGACCTTTTCGACGTTGTAACCGATGCCGTTGGTACCCCACAGGTACGGCACGGCGTACTGGTTACCCGGATCGTTCTTCTCCAGACGCTTGAGCAGCGCCGGGTCGAGATTCTTGTAATTGGGCAGCAGCGACTTGTCGAGCTTCTGGAACGCACCGGCCTTGATCTGCTTGCCGAGGAAGTGATTAGACGGCACCACCACGTCATAGCCGGTGCGTCCGGCCAACAGCTTGGCTTCCAGGGTTTCGTTGGAGTCGAACACATCGTACATCGGCTTGATGCCGGTCGCGGCTTCGAAGTCCGCCAGGGTGGTCTTGCCGATGTAATCGGACCAGTTATAAATATGCACGGTGGATTCAGCCTGAGCACTGATCGACAGTGTCAGCCCGGCAGCCGCCAGCAAGGCTTTGGAAAAAATAGAAATAGACAAAGAATGAGTCCTTTTAACAGAGGGGCCTGAGCGCCGGAGGGCGTCCGGAAAACCAAACCGGCGCGCAACTTACCGTCTATGCGTCCAACCAGCAAAGGTTTAGGCAATATTCCTGTCTGTTGGTTGCTGCGCGGCCAAGGCTACGCAGCATCCACAGGTTTGATGACAGGCTTATTTACCTGACTTTATCTTGGTCCAGCTGCGGGTCATGATCCGCTGCGTGGCAGCAGGCAGGTCAGCGATTGCATACAGTTTGGCCTGTACGTCGGCAGGCGGATAAACGCCAGGGTCACTGGTGATTTCCTTGTCGACCAGCGCCGTTGCTGCCGCGTTACCATTCGGGAAGCGCACTGCGTTGGTGATTTCAGCCATGATTTCGGGCTTCATCAGGAAGGTCATGAACTTGTAGGCACCTTCAACGTTTTCGGCATCCTTGGGAATGGCGACCATGTCATAGAAGCTGCCGGCACCTTCTTTCGGAATGTTGTAGGCAACTTTTACCTTGCCACCGGCTTCCGCAGCACGGGACTTGGCCTGATAGATGTCGCCCGAGTAGCCGACTGCGACGCAGATATTGCCGTTGGCCAGGTCCGAGATGTACTTCGACGAGTGGAAATAGCCAATCGACGGACGAATCTTCATGAACAGCGCTTCAGCTTCGGCGAGCTGCTTCTTGTCCTGAGAGTCGGTCGGGTAGCCCAGGTAATGCAGGGCAATCGGCAGCATTTCGGTCGGCGAGTCGAGGAAGCTGATGCCGCATGATTTCAGCTTGGCAGCGTTCTCGGGCTTGAACAGCAGATCCCACGAGTTGACCGGCGCGTCAGCACCCAGTGCGGCCTTGACCTTGTCCGGGTTGATGCCGATACCGATCGAGCCCCACATGTACGGGAATGCGTGCTTGTTGTCCGGGTCGCTGACCGACACGGCCTTGAGCAGCGATTCGTTCAGGTTCTTCCAGTTCGGCAGCTTGGATTTGTCCAGTTCCTGGTAGACGCCCGCCTTGATCTGCTTGGCCAGGAAGTTGTTGGACGGCACAACGATGTCATAGCCGGACTTGCCGGCGAGCAATTTGGCTTCCAGCGTCTCGTTGCTGTCGAAAACGTCGTAGACCACCTTGATGCCCGATTCTTTCTCGAACTTGGCAACGGTGTCCGGCGCGATGTAATCGGACCAGTTATAGACGTGCAGCACTTTATCATCGGCCTGCGCAGCGGCGGCCACAACGCCCATCAGGGACAGCGCGAGAAGGGTCTTGCCAAATTTTTTCATGCGTAGCTCCAATGTATTTTTATCACTGACCGTCAGTTAGCGGCGTGTAGCCATTAGTCTGGCAACTTCCTGGGCAGGCTTTCAAGCCGACACCCGTTAAACAATGCACATTGCGCTTGAATCGACGCTTTTTTCCACGTTTTCAGCCCTGCAATACCGCCAGCGTCAGATCCAGGCATTTGCGAGCCTTTTCCACCAGTTCGTCGATTTCCGCAAAACTGATCACCAGTGGCGGCGCAATGATCATCGTGTCGCCCACGGCCCGCATGATCAGGCCATTATCGAAGCAGAAGGTTCGACAGATCATCCCGGCGCCCTTGTCGGTGTAGCGCTCGCGAGTGACCTTGTCCTTCACCAGTTCGATGGCCCCCAGCAGCCCGACGCCACGGACCTCGCCCACCAGCGGGTGATCGCTCAACTCACGCAAACGCTTTTGCAAATACGGTGCCGTTTCCGACTTGACCCGTTCGACGATCTTTTCTTCGCGCAGGATACGTATGTTCTCGAGCGCAACGGCTGCCGCCACCGGATGCCCGGAGTAGGTAAAGCCATGATTGAAATCGCCGCCCTCATTGAGCACCGCGACGATTTCATCGCGCACGATAAGGCCGCCCATCGGTACATAACCGGAGGTCAGGCCTTTGGCGATGGTCATCATGTCCGGCTTAAGGCCGTAGAAATCGCTACCGAACCACTCACTGGTACGCCCGAAACCACAAATCACCTCATCGGCGGCGAACAGGATGTCGTAGCGGGAAAGGATTTCCTTGATCTTCGGCCAGTAGGAATCGGGCGGGACGATCACACCGCCTGCGCCCTGGATCGGCTCGGCAATGAACGCACCGACGTTCTCGACGCCCAGCTCGATAATTTTCTTTTCCAGTTGCTCGGCAGCCCACACACCGAACTCGTCCGGCGTCATGTCACCGCCTTCGCCGAACCAGTAGGGCTGCGGAATGTGGACAACACCCGGAATCGGCAGGTCGCCCTGCTCGTGCATGTAGGTCATGCCGCCCAGACTGGCACCGGCGACGGTTGAGCCGTGATAACCGTTGACGCGGCTGATGATGGTTTTCTTGTCTGGCTGGCCTTTGAGAGCCCAGTAATGACGAACCATGCGTAGCATCGTGTCATTACCTTCGGAGCCTGAACCGGTGAAGAACACGTGGTTCATGCCCTGCGGAGCGATTTCGGAAATGGCTTTGGCCAGCTCCAGCACCGGCGGGTGGGCGGTCTGGAAAAACAGGTTGTAATAAGGCAGCTCACGCATTTGTTTGCTGGCAGCGTCGGCCAGTTCTTCGCGGCCATAACCGATGGCTACGCACCACAGGCCGGACATGCCATCGAGGATCTTGCTTCCCTCGCTGTCCCACAAATAAACGCCCTCGGCACGGGTAATAATGCGCGGGCCTTTCTCTTTCAATTGTTTGTAGTCGCTGAACGGTGCCAGGTGATGTTCGCTGCTCAAGGCCTGCCATTCGAGGGTTTGCGGATTATTGTGGGCACTCATGCAGCACTTCCTTTAATTCAGGTCAGTTATCAGAGCGCCGCACACCTGCTGCTACGGCGCTCTGCGGGATCAGACGGCGAAGAGCAGGAATTCCCGCTCCCACGAGCTGATCACGCGCTTGAAGTTTTCATGCTCGGCGCGCTTGACCGCGACGTAACCGATGATGAACTTCTTGCCCAGGTACTTCTCGATGGTCTTGCTGTTTTCCATGCGTTCCAGCGCGTCTTCGATGGTCAATGGCAGGCGCAGGTTGCGACGCTCGTAGCCACGCCCGACCACCGGCGCACTCGGGTTGATACCTTCAACCATGCCGATGAAGCCGCACAGCAGGCTGGCGGCAATGGCCAGATAAGGGTTGGCATCGGCACCTGGCAGACGGTTTTCGACACGACGATTCTGCGGCACGGCGTCCGGCACGCGCAGGCCGACGGTACGGTTCTCTTCGCCCCACTCGACGTTCACCGGTGCCGAGGTGTCAGGCAGAAAGCGGCGGAACGAGTTGACGTTGGGGGCGAACAGCGGCAACAGCTCGGGTATGAACTTCTGCAGACCACCGACGTGGTTCAGAAACAGCTCGCTCATGGTCCCGTCTTCATTGGAGAAGATGTTCTTGCCGGTCTCGATGTCGATGATGCTCTGGTGCAAGTGCATGGCACTGCCCGGTTCGCCGGTCATCGGCTTGGCCATGAAGGTCGCCGCAACGTCGTGCTTGAGCGCGGCTTCGCGCATGGTGCGCTTGAACACCAGAATCTGATCAGCCAGCGAAAGGGCATCACCGTGACGGAAGTTGATTTCCATCTGCGCCGTGCCGTCTTCGTGGATCAGCGTGTCCAGGTCCAGATTCTGCAGTTCGCACCAGTCATAGACGTCTTCGAACAGCGGATCGAATTCGTTGGCCGCTTCGATCGAGAACGACTGACGACCGGTTTCCGGCCGCCCGGAGCGCCCGATCGGTGGCTGTAGCGGATAGTCCGGGTCGTCGCTACGCTTGGTCAGGTAGAACTCCATCTCCGGCGCCACGATTGGCTGCCAGCCCTGATCGGCGTAAAGCTTGAGGACCTTCTTCAACACGTTGCGCGGCGACAGCTCGATGGGGTTGCCCTGCTTGTCGTAGGTGTCGTGAATCACCTGCGCAGTGGGCTCGACCGCCCAGGGCACCAGATACACCGCGTTCTGGTCGGGACGGCAGATCATGTCGATGTCTGCCGGGTCCAGCAGCTCGTAGTAGATATCGTCTTCTACGTAGTCGCCAGTCACCGTCTGCAACAGCACGCTTTCAGGCAGGCGCATGCCTTTTTCAGCGATGAACTTGTTGGTCGGCGAGATCTTGCCGCGGGTGATGCCGGTAAGGTCGGACATCATGCATTCGACTTCGGTAATCTTGTGTTCTTTCAACCAATCGGTGAGCTGGTCGAGGTTGGTACTCATAAATACCTCAGGGTTTTATTGTCCTGATCGTGATCAGGCGTTCCAGACGCATCGGCGTCATGTTGTACAACTCGTTTCGGCAGACGCCGATTAGAGGTAAGGTGACAGCTGCGGGGCCGGATTTCCAGACGGCCGCGGTCACACTGACGAAGCCGTTATAGTGGTAATGTCGAGCATTGAGAGTAGAGCAGACTGGCTTCGATAGCCGTTCAGGGATGTCGCAAGGTGTGGCAACCCACCACGAGCACCGATATCACAGGCATGATGAGCGCTGTACGGACTTGATAGTCGCGTGTCGACCAGGGAAAGGTGAAGCATTGGACCCCCGCTATTGTTGCTCTACTGGGTTGCGATCGAGCTTAGCCTCGTTCATTTTTTTATACAACAACCCGTTAAAAATAGAAGACAGGCCGCTCTAGCTTGTATTTAACAGCGGTCAGAAACGGAATAAAACGCCCTAAATAGCGGCAAAAAAGGCCATATGGCGCAGTTTTAGGGCAAAAAAGGCTCTATTGACTTCATCATGGCTTTCGGATTGACTGAGATCCGCAATCATTGATGATTGATATTTTTAACAACAAAGGTGTTGCATCATGTCGGTACCCCCGCGTGCCGTTCAGCTTAACGAAGCGAACGCGTTCCTTAAGGAACATCCTGAGGTTCTGTACGTTGACCTTCTGATTGCAGATATGAATGGTGTGGTGCGTGGCAAACGCATCGAACGCACCAGCCTCCATAAGGTTTACGAGAAGGGCATCAACCTGCCTGCCTCTTTATTTGCTCTGGATATCAATGGCTCCACGGTGGAAAGCACCGGCCTGGGCCTGGATATCGGTGATGCTGACCGAATCTGTTATCCCATCCCTGACACCCTGTGCAACGAGCCATGGCAAAAGCGCCCTACCGCGCAATTGCTGATGACCATGCACGAACTCGAAGGCGACCCGTTTTTTGCCGACCCGCGTGAAGTATTGCGTCAGGTCGTCGCCAAATTCGACGAAATGGGCCTGACCATCTGCGCGGCATTCGAGCTGGAGTTCTACCTGATCGATCAGGAGAACGTGAACGGTCGCCCACAACCGCCCCGCTCGCCTATTTCCGGCAAACGCCCGCATTCGACACAGGTCTACCTGATCGACGACCTCGACGAGTACGTCGACTGCCTTCAGGACATACTTGAAGGTGCGAAGGAGCAAGGCATTCCTGCCGATGCCATCGTCAAGGAAAGCGCCCCGGCCCAGTTCGAAGTCAACCTGCACCACGTTGCCGACGCTATCAAGGCGTGCGATTACGCTGTGCTGCTCAAGCGACTGATCAAGAACATCGCCTACGATCACGAGATGGACACGACCTTCATGGCCAAGCCCTATCCGGGTCAGGCGGGTAATGGTCTGCACGTTCACATCTCGATCCTGGATCGCGATGGCAAGAACATCTTCACCAGCGAGGATCCCGAGCAGAACGCCGCATTGCGTCACGCAATCGGCGGTGTGCTCGAGACCCTGCCGGCACAAATGGCTTTCCTGTGCCCGAACGTCAACTCGTATCGCCGGTTCGGTGCGCAGTTCTATGTGCCCAACTCGCCCACTTGGGGCCTGGACAACCGCACGGTCGCCGTTCGTGTACCGACCGGCACCGCCGACGCGGTACGTATCGAACACCGCGTTGCCGGTGCCGATGCCAACCCGTATCTGGTAATGGCTTCGGTCCTGGCGGGCGTGCACCACGGCCTGGTCAACAAGGTCGAACCAGGCGCGCCGGTAGAAGGCAACTCGTACGAGCAACACGAACAAAGCCTGCCGAACAACCTGCGCGACGCACTGCGCGAGCTGGACGACAACCCGGTGATGGCCAAGTACATCGATCCAAAATACATCGACATTTTTGTCGCCTGTAAAGAGAGCGAGCTGGAAGAGTTCGAACACTCCATCTCCGACCTCGAGTACAACTGGTACCTGCATACGGTCTGATTGAAGCCGAGTAATACAAAACGCCGCAAAGCCTTGAGCTTTGCGGCGTTTTTGTTTGCGTCCGGAACACTCCTCGTTCCTCACGCTCCGCGTGGGAATGCCGTGGATGACGCTCCGCGTCACAACTCTGAGGCGCGCCGCATGCTCAAAATCGGACGCAGAGCGTCCAGAAATGCGCTACCACGCGGAGCGTTGGAGCGATAACTGTATGTTACGGCAAGCTAAAACACGATCAAGATTCGTTCAGACAGAATGCCTTACAATAACCACCAGTCCATCCAAGAGCCGCCTCCATGACACGCGCCGCTGCACCTCGTAAACCTCAAGCACGCAGCCAGGCCAGGATCGATTCGATTCTCGACGCCGCGCGTACGTTGCTCGCCGAGCAAGGGGTGGCCAGCCTGTCGATTTACAGCGTGGCCGAACGCGCAGGTATTCCGCCCTCCTCGGTGTACCACTTCTTCGCCAGCGTTCCGGCGCTGCTTGAAGCGCTGACCGCCGATATTCACGCGGCTTTCCGCGCCTCACTGCAAGCGCCTATCGATCACGACCAGCTCACCACTTGGCGCGACCTGTCGCGTATCGTCGAACTGCGCATGCTGGCCATCTACAACGCCGACGCCGCCGCCCGCCAATTGATCCTTGCCCAGCACGGCCTGACCGAAATCAACCAGGCAGACCGCCAGCACGATATAGAGCTGGGGCATTTGATGCTTGAGGTCTTTGACCGCCACTTCCAGCTGCCTGCGCTGCCGGATGACGTGGACGTATTTGCGCTGGCGATGGAACTGGGGGATCGGGTGTATGCGCGATCAGTGCAATTGCATGACGAGATCACACCGCGCATGGCTGAGGAAGGGATGCGGGTGTTTGATGCTTATTTGGGGTTGTATTTGCCGATGTTTTTGGTGAAGCGAGTTATTTAAGGCTCACTATTCACGGATCTTCTTCACACCTTCATGATAAGGCGTAAAACGTTTACTATATTTTCTTTCTCGCTTGATAAACCTGGCGTTCAGAATATTGTACCTTTCAGGATTAAAAGCACTGGTTCCTTTCGACGCCTCCATCACTTCGAGCGCTTTCACTGTAACGTCTAACTCTTCTCGGTAGGTGGCTTCTGCCGCCTTGAGTACGTCTGCTTTGCGCTGGTCAGCTGCACCAGATTTATAAAAACGATTAAAAGCTTCACGTTTTTCTTTATAATTTCTGATCATGGATTTTAAAGTCCCGCCTGCACTCGGATCAACAGACGAGCTGGAAATTGAACTTTTACTTGCCAAGCCCGCACCTGTTGATGACGCAATGGGAAGCGAGGGAGTTGACGAAACAGTAGCAGAGGAATATGGCAATTCATCAACCATGCCAGGCAACTGTGATAACGGTATTTTTTTAGGCGCCAGTATAATTTTTCCGGCCTGTAATAACTTATGAAGCAACCCAGCACTTATATGCCCCGACGGATCCCCAAACCCAACCGGATCCCCACTCACATAACCATAAGCATTCAACCCTCCCTCGCCAAACGGGCTCAGACTGTCCGGGCTGTTAAACCGCATCAACACCGGGTTATAAGCCCGATACCCATTCCCCAGCAGATAATGCCCGGTCGCCGGATCTCGTCGCTCGCCATTGAAACCCAGCAAACTGGTTAGTCCGCTTTCAGCCGGATGATGTCCGTAGACGCTATACGCCACAGACTCAACCCCAGTGTTATCCACAAGTTGCAAAACTGAACGTTGCTGATCGGTCGCCAGCAGCGTCGTGTCCACTAGATCATCAACGTGCCGCTGTTGAGCCAATAGCCGGTCTTCATGCTGAAAGACCGTGCTCCGTAAAGCACCCTGAATCTCGGTCGCCAGAACGTTCTTCTGATAGAAGCGCTGGATATCTTCCTGCCCCGCCAGCGAGCTGGAAGCCAGACGGTCCAGCGGGTCGTAGCGATAGCGGCATAAAACTGCTTGGGCTGAAGAGGTCATGGCTGATGCTTCAAATAGAACCAGCCATCAGCATCCAGCAAAACCGATACTTCGCCTACCTCACATAATTGCTAGGTAAACAGCAAAAAACCCCGGAGGGCCAGGACCGTCCGGGGTGTTTTTTACCCATTGTTTACAGCTTGGCGATGGAGACTTCTGTCGACTTCACGAAGGCGATGACTTCGCTGCCGACGACCAGCTCCAGCTCTTTTACCGAGCGGGTGGTGATGACCGAGGTCACAACGCCGGAAGCGGTCTGTACGTCGATTTCCGACAGTACATCGCCGTGGACGATTTCCTTGATGGTGCCTTTGAACTGGTTGCGAACGTTGATGGCTTTGATAGTCATGGCATGTCTTCCTTTGGGGATCAGGGTTAATTTGCCCAGCGCAATTGCGTGGGCAGTGGCGAAAACGGTTCCGGGTCAGGTGGCGAGCCGGGGATGGCCAATACGCGGTTAAGCACTTCGGCTTCCAGCGCAGCAAGGCGGTGCGAGCCGCGAGCACGTGGCCGTGGCAGGTCGACCAGAAGGTCGAGGCCGATCTGGCCTTCTTCGATCAGGATCACGCGGTCGGCGATGGCGACTGCCTCGCTGACATCGTGAGTAACCAGCAGTACCGTGAAGCCGTATTGGCCCCACAGTTTTTCAATCAGTTGCTGCATTTCGATGCGGGTCAAAGCGTCCAGCGCGCCCAACGGCTCGTCGAGTAACAGCAGGCGCGGCTTGTGAATCAGCGCACGCGCCAGAGCAACACGCTGCTTCTGGCCACCGGACAATGCCGCTGGCCACTCGTTGGCGCGTTCGGCAAGGCCGACGGCCTCGAGCGCTTCGAGTGCTTGCGCACGCCAGTCGCCGCTCAGACCAAGGCCGACGTTGTCGATGATCTTCTTCCAAGGCAGCAAACGCGCCTCCTGGAACATCAAACGCGTGTCTTCGCGAGCGTCGTCCAGTGGTGCAGAGCCTGCAAGCAATTGACCCTCGGTTGGCTTGTCGAGACCGGCAAGCAGGCGCAGCAAGGTACTTTTACCGCAGCCACTACGGCCGACGATGGCGACGAACTGACCGGCCGGAATATGCAGGTCGATGTCCTTGAGCACTTCGCGAGTGCCGAACGCTTTTTTCAGGTTGCGGACTGCCAGCGGAATACCGCGCAGCAAATGTGGAGGTTGCTGTTTCAGACTGGTCATGCGGCACCGCCTTTGCTCACTTGATAGGCCGGGTGCCAGCGCAGGCACACACGTTCAAGGCCTCGCGCCGCAAGATCGGCCAGTTTGCCGAGGACGGCGTACAACACAATGGCCAGTACCACGATGTCGGTTTGCAGGAATTCCCGTGCATTCATCGCCAGGTAACCGATGCCGGAGCTGGCAGAAATGGTTTCTGCCACAATCAGCGTCAGCCACATGAAGCCCAGCGCAAAGCGCACACCGACCAGAATCGAAGGCATGGCGCCTGGCAAAATCACATGCCGAAACAGGCTGAAACCGGACAAGCCGTAGCTGCGGGACATTTCTACCAGTGCCGGGTCGATGTTGCGGATGCCGTGGTAGGTGTTCAGGTAAATCGGGAACAGCGTGCCCAGCGCGACCAGAAATATCTTCGCTGTCTCGTCGATGCCGAACCACAGGATGACCAGCGGAATAAGCGCCAGGTGCGGCACGTTACGGATCATCTGCACTGAGCTGTCCAGCAGGCGCTCGCCCCATTTGCTCAGGCCGGTAATGAAGCCCAGCGCCAGACCGATGCCACCGCCAATGGCGAATCCGATCCCGGCGCGCCAGCCGCTGATCGCCAGATGCGTCCAGATTTCGCCACTCGCAACCAGATTGATACCCGCCTCAATGACTGCGCTGGGTGCAGGAAGAATGCGTGTGGATAGCCATCCGGCGCTGACCGACAGCTGCCAGACGGCCAACAACAGGACTGGAAGTGCCCAGGGCGCCAGTCGGTGAACGATGCGTTGCGAAGCACTGAGGCTCATGGAGTTGTCTCCTCGAAGGGCCTGACGATCACTGTGCTTGAGCAACAGCAGCAGGAGGTGTCCAGACCACATCAGCAATGCTGAGCGGCTTCGGAATCAGTTTGAGCTGGTAGAAGGTGTCAGCAATTTTCTGCTGCGCAGCTACAACTGGCGGAGTAATGAACAGCGCACCGTAGCCCTGGCGTTTTACCGAGGTCAGGGTGATGTCGGCGGGCAGCCCCAGCAACGGCGCAACCTGTTTGGTCACTTCGTCAGGGTGAGCCTTGGACCATTCGCCCACTGCACGAACTTCTTCGATCAAGGCTTGAATCACCTTCGGATTCTTTTGTGCGTAAGGCTTGGTCGCCAGATAGAACTGGTGGTTGTCGACGATGCCGGTGCCGTCTTTCAAGGTCCGCGCCTGCAATTGCTTTTCAGCTGCGGCCTGGTACGGGTCCCAGATGACCCAGGCGTCTACGCTGCCGCGCTCGAAAGCGGCACGCGCATCAGCCGGGGGAAGGAAGACGGTCTGGATATCGGTGTATTTCAGGCCGGCATTTTCCAGTGCCTTGACCAACAGGTAATGGACGTTCGAGCCTTTATTGAGGACAACTTTCTTGCCCTTCAGGTCTTTGACCGAAGTAATAGGCGAGTCTTTGGGTACCAGGATGGCTTCACTGGTCGGCGCTGGCGGCTCGTAAGCCACGTACAGCAGATCCGCGCCTGCTGCCTGAGCGAAAACCGGCGGCGTTTCACCGGTCACGCCAAAATCAATCGAGCCCACGTTCAGACCTTCAAGCAACTGCGGACCGCCCGGAAATTCTGTCCACTGAACCTTTACGCCCTGCTCGGCCAGGCGCTTCTCCAGCGAACCCTTGGCCTTGAGCAGCACCAGCGTGCCGTATTTCTGATAACCGATGCGCAGATCTTCCGCCTGGGCCTGGGTGACCGCGCCAAGCGCGACCGCAGCAGCAAACAGAGCGACAAGGCCTCGACGCAAAATGACAGTGCGCATATGCGCTCCTTTAGCGGGTATTGGGTAGTGCCTGCTCAGCCAGTCACAGACGAACAAGGCGGGAATAGGGACGACATTAACAGCACTTTTTTATATCTATAAATCTTATTTATTCATTTAGTTATTCCATAAATGAATATAAAGAGCAGCACTATTTTTCAACTATCCTGCCGCGTGCTACGGCGGCATGCCGTTCTGGACCCTCTGCGTCCGATCTTGAGTATGCGGCGTGGCGCATCTCCATGACGCGGAGCGTCACGACAGGCATTCCCACGCTGGAGCGTGAGGAACGATGATCTCAACTATCGTGCGACGCTCTGCGTCCGATCTTGAACAGGCGGCGGAGCGTCACTCGCGGCATTCGTACGCTGGAGCGTGAGGAACGATGATCTCGACTATCGTGCGACGCTCCGCGTCGCATGCCGTTCTGGACGCTCTGCGTCCGCGCTTGATCGAGCGACGCAATCGGCGGCTCTGAGGAATAAAAAAGGGCCGATAAATCGGCCCGAATAACCCCACGCTTGGTAGATCGAAAATCAGCGGTTTGGCTGTGGCGTCAGGCGCAGATAGGGCGTGACGGCCTTGTAGCCTTTGGGAAAGCGCTGCTTGATCTCGGCTTCGTCTTTGATCGACGGCACAATCACTACATCATCGCCGTCCACCCAGTTGGCGGGCGTGGCAACCTTGTAGTTGTCGGTCAATTGCAGAGAGTCGATAACGCGCAGAACCTCGTGGAAATTACGTCCGGTACTCGCCGGATAAGTAATCGTCAGGCGCACTTTCTTGTTCGGGTCGATCACGAACAGCGAGCGCACAGTCAGTGTGTCGTTGGCATTGGGATGAATAAGGTCATACAGGTCGGAGGCCTTGCGGTCGGCATCGGCCAGAATCGGGAAGTTAACCTGGGTGTTTTGCGTAGTGTTGATGTCGTCGATCCACTTGATGTGCGAATCAACCCCGTCGACAGACAGCGCAATGGCTTTCACACCGCGCTTGGCAAACTCGTCTTTCAATTTGGCGGTGAAGCCCAGTTCAGTAGTGCACACAGGCGTGAAGTCTGCGGGATGAGAAAACAACACACCCCAGCTGTCGCCGAGCCATTCATGGAAACGGATACGACCTTCGCTGGATTCCTGCTCGAAGTCAGGGGCGATGTCGCCAAGTCGCAGTGTCATGGTGTTGCTCCTTGTCTGTATCGGGTAGGCCTTGGTATAACATTACTGTGCGCCCTGCTGAGAAAAGTTAAAAAGAATAAATAATGAGCTTGATAGACCTGCCAGGAATATCAAAAAACGGGCAAAAGAAACCCCGCACGGGGCGGGGTTTCCTTGAACCTCAATACACTTACATGAAGTTGTAGGTGTAGTTGAAGATCAGACGGGTTTGATCGGTGTTAGTCGAGTTGTTCAGATCACCATCGGCACGGTAGGTACCGTGACGCAAGGTGGTGCCGAAGCCTTTCAACGGACCGCTCTGAATCACGTAGTCAACACGCATGTCGGTTTCCCACTCGGAGTAACTGTTATTGCGAGTGGCCGCAGTATTGCCGCGGATGTCGTCAGCATTCAGATAAGCGATTGCTGCTTTCAGGCCTGGAACGCCGACTTTGGCGAAGTCATACGAGTACTGACCGAACGTGGTGTTCTCACCCGCGCGGTTGAAGCCGTTGATCATCGAATCAGTGAACAGGTAGAAGCTCGAACCGCCGTTGCCTTCAAGGCTCGAACGTGTGGTGCCGTCTTTAGTGACGCTACCCTGACCCAGGAAAACCATACCGCCGTTGTCACCCACTTGTTGATGACCAACCATCAACGCATGGCCACCCAATGAGTAGGTGAACATGGCAGACCAAGTGGAGTTATCCACTTCGCCGGTGTTCTTGGCATAACCGTTGTTGTTGTTGAAACGGTAGCCAGTCGCCGCGTCGCTGTTTTTGCCGTCAGAGCTGCTGTTGAAATAACGCAGGTCAGTCTTGAAGGACTGGTTGTCGCTGATCGGGTAGACGTGAACCAGGCCCAGGAAGTGTTGCTTGTAGAAGTCTTCCAGGTTGGCGTAGTAGTACTGCAGGGTCAGGTCTTTGGTGACTTTCCAGTCAGCGCCAGCGAAACGGAAATGATCGCTGGTTTCGGAGGCACCGGCAACGGACAGGTCAGTCCAGTTGCTTGAAGCACGGCCGATCGACTTGTTCAGCTGACCAGCAGTGAAAGTTACGGTGTCCAGATCCTTGGAGGTCAGGATGCCGCCCTGGAAAGCCTGAGGCAGAAGACGACCGTCGTTGCTGACCAGAATTGGCAGGTTAGGAGCCAATGCGTTACCGACTTTCAGCTCGGTTTTCGAGAAGCGTACCTTGCCGTTGGCACCCAGACGGCTCCACTCGTTAACAGCAGAACCGTCGCTGTCGGTGGGCAGAACGCCGCCGTTCAACGCGCCGGAGTGAGCGCCGCGACCGCCGTCAAGATGAACACCAACCAGACCTTGCAGGTCCAGACCGAAACCGACAGTGCCTTGAGTGAAGCCCGACAGGTAGTCGAATTTCAGGCCAGTGGCCGTCTCACGGCTGTTGTGGGTAGTGCCTTCGCGGTAATCGTTGTCAAAATACAGAGTACGAGAACTAACGGACGCTTTGCTGTCTTCAAGGAAACCAGCTGCACCGGCCTGCTGAGCCAATGCCGCGACGGTTACGGCCAAGGCCAGGGTGGACTTCTTCATTAACTACGCTCCTCGTGAATCTAATTTTTTATGTCTCCGGTGCCGGGCGTTGCCCTGACCCAGAGATATTGCGAAAGGTGACAGTCCCGATCTGGAGATCAATGGATTCTGTACACCCCGACTTTTGACTAGACCGCGCATGTCGGTGGCCGCACGTTAGTGAAAATTCTTCATGCTCAAAAGAAACCGTTTGGTAGCTTCTAAGAACAATCAGGCATATGTCACAACTCGTGTCAGCCAGTACGTCACGGAGTGTATCGACCTAATCGGGTAATTCCCAAAATTTATTTCGGTACCGTTCGTCAGATCTTTTGGTTTTGTACCAGTGACCGGCCAAATCGAGACCAGCCGGTCATAGTCCCCAACGGCAGAGCGCAATTTGCCTGCCAGTAAAAGCCTTGTAAAACGGGCACTTCAGAGAGATTAGTGAAGAAATATGACAGTTGTCACCACTTTGATGGCCAGCGCCCTGCGGTCATGAAATATTTTCTAAAAACCGCTCCAAATACGCTTTTTCAGCGTTTTTTACCGTCTCAAACTTGCGCTCAACTGTAGCCCAGGTGAACAAAAAAGCAATTTTGGTGTCCGGGCCGTGACGCCCGAGCCGATTGGCAGATGCGTAACAGGTCCCTGATGTGCAGATCGGTTCTGGAGATGGCTCTAAAGACCCTTCATAAGCTAATTCCCAAAAGTTATTTATTTGCAGATTCTTAGATCACTTAGTCTCCTTATCCAGCCAGTCCTCGGCCCGTCCGATTCGGAGCTCCATCATGAAACTGCATTTTTCCCTGCGCTTGCTGACTGCGCTGTCGTTGACTGGCGCAACATTCATTGCACAGGCAGCAGACTTTACCGTCGCCTACCAGACCACTGTCGACCCAGCCAAGGTTGCCCAGGCCGATAACGCCTACGAAAAAGCCACTGACTCGAAAATCGCCTGGCGCAAGTTCGATAATGGTGCGGACGTCATCACCGCAATTGCATCCGGCGACGTACAGATCGGCTATCTCGGTTCAAGCCCCTTCACAGCCGCCGCTACACGCAAACTCCCGGTGGAGACTTTTCTGATAGCAACGCAGATCGGTGCTGCCGAGGCGCTGGTTGCCCGTAATGGCTCGGGGATCAACTCACCACAGGACCTGATCGGCAAGAAAGTGGCTGTGCCCTTTGTCTCCACCGGCCATTACAGCCTGCTTGCAGCGCTCAAACACTGGAACATCGATCCGGCCAGGGTCACGATCCTCAACCTCGCGCCGCCTGCCATTGCTGCGGCCTGGAAGCGCGGCGACATTGATGCCACTTACGTCTGGGACCCGGCACTGGGCGTCGCCAAGGAAACCGGCAAGGTGCTGATCACCTCAGGCGAACTGGCGAAAGTCGGAGCACCGACCTTCGATGCCTGGATCGTGCGCAAGGACTTCGCCAGCAAACACCCGGAAGTTGTCAGCGCCTTCGCCAAGGTAACGCTCGATGCCTACGCCCGATATCGCCAGGACCCCGCTGCATGGATCGCAAACCCGGCGAACGTCGACAAGCTGACCCGCCTGTCTGGCGCCAAGGCGTCTGACGTACCCGGCCTGTTGCAAGGCAATGTCTACCCGCTGGCTGCCGAGCAGACGGCGCTGCTGGGTACACCGACCATCGAGGCGGTGACCAAAACCGCAGCATTCCTTAAAGAGCAGGGCAAGGTCGACGCGGTACTGCTTGACTACTCAACGTACGTCAGCGCCCGGTTCATCCCACGCTAAACGCTCTCAGCACAAGGAGACACGCATGGCGCTATTACAGCTGGAGCGTATTGGCGCTCAGTACCCCGGTGCCGCGGCACCCGTGCTGGCGGACATCAACCTGAGCCTGGGCCCACAGCAACTTCTCGTTGCGCTCGGCCCTTCCGGCAGCGGTAAAACCTCGCTGTTGAACCTCATCGCCGGCTTCATCAAACCCGGCAACGGCCGCATTACTCTCGACGGCATTCCCGTAGAGGGGCCGAGCGCAGAGCGTGGCGTAGTTTTTCAGGATGATGCCTTACTGCCCTGGCAGGACGTGTTGGCCAATGTTGCGTTTGGCCTGGAACTGGCGGGTGTCGGCCGTTCGGAACGTGAAGCCAGAGCGCGGGAGATGTTGGCACTGGTGGATCTGGCCGGTTTTGACCAGCGGCGAATATGGCAGCTGTCCGGTGGACAACGGCAACGCGTCGGCCTGGCCAGAGCGCTGGCAGCCGACCCGCGCATCCTGTTGATGGACGAGCCATTCGGTGCGCTCGATGCCTTCACCCGTGAGCACATGCAGGAGCTATTGCTGCAAGTCTGGCAACGTACCGCCAAGCCGGTGTTTCTGATAACCCACGATATAGAAGAAGCGGTTTTCCTCGCCACCGACCTTGTTCTGCTCGCCTCAAACCCCGGTCGTATCGCCGAGCATCTGCACCTGGACTTCGGCCGTCGCTACGCCGCTGGCGAATCGGCCCGCGCGATAAAGTCCGACCCGCGTTTTATCGAAACCCGCGAGCATGTGCTGGCCAACGTGTTTTCCCAGCGCACCCTGGAGCAGAGTGTATGAGTAGCCTTGAGCCTGTTGGCAGCCATGAGCTTATAGATAGCCGCGAACTGACCGAAATCAGCAAACCGTTCGCCAAACAACCGGCTGCCCCCACGCCGAAGGTTTATTTGAGCACCCGAGCGATCAGCATCCTGACCCTCGCCGTACTGCTGATTCTTTGGTGGGCCGTAACTGCCGGGGGCTGGATTGAGCCGCTGTTCCTGCCACCGCCAGCGGATGTACTGGGCAAAGGCTGGCTGCTGGCAACCAAGGGCTACATGGACTCCACACTCTGGCAGCATCTGGGCGCCAGCCTGCAACGCATCGGTCTGGCGCTGGGCGCGGCAATTTTGACAGCCATCCCGATAGGAATCGCCATCGGCCATAACCGCATCGCTCAGGGGATATTCGACCCGCTGATCGAGTTTTACCGACCGATACCACCGCTGGCCTACCTGCCGCTGATCGTTATCTGGTTCGGTATCGGCGAATTCTCCAAGGTACTACTGATTTATCTGGCGATCTTCGCGCCGATTGCCATTGCCACGGCTACCGGCGTTCGCACCGTGGACCCGACCAAAGTGCGGGCGGCACAGTCGCTGGGCGCGACGCGCTGGCAGTTGATTCGGCACGTGGTCCTGCCCAGCGCACTCCCGGACATTCTTACCGGTATTCGCATCGGCCTGGGCGTGGGCTGGTCGACGCTGGTGGCCGCAGAGCTTATTGCTGCCACCAGCGGGCTGGGATTCATGGTGCAGTCGGCGGCGCAGTTTCTGGTGACCGACGTTGTGGTGCTGGGGATTCTGCTGATCGCCGTGATCGCTTTTGCCATGGAGCTGGGCCTGCGCGAGCTGCAACGCAGGCTGGTGCCCTGGCATGGTCAGCAGAATTAATGCATCAGTATGGGTGTGTGCGTCGTTGCGGTGCGCAAATTGAGTGCATGCGCTGATGCTGCATCGCGGGGCCTGGCGCGACATTCAGGGCGACCAGATGCCAGCGCCGAGCATTCACAGCGGCTGACTCACCAACCAGCCCAAGGTTTTTTATTATGAAAAATACTTAATAAATTCAGTACGTTGATGAGGTTAAAGGGCTTTGGACTCAAGAAATGCTTAACCGGATATGACTAAGTCAGCCTGTTCTTTCGGATTAATTCTCAAAACTGGCACGCACTCTGCAATAGGTATTACATCACCAGTTTTGGGGACCTTGGTACAGGCAGGCCGGGGATTCCCCTCTTTTATTCCTCCCGGAGACTGACCTCCAGTCTCCAGCGCCCGTCCACCTTCTCAGTGCGCCAGTCGCCATGAAGTGGACGGGCTGCCAGGAGTGTCAGCACCAACCCCTTCTCACCTCGCTCCACCTTCCAGCGTGCAACCCTGTTGTCGAACCTCAGTTGGCCCGTCCACGGCCGCCCTGAAGCATCGACGTTGAGCACCACAGCGCCATCCACCGTCGACCCTTGGTACTTCGGCTCCTCATTGAACCAGAGCGCCAGCCCGGCAGGCAGCTCCTCGATCTGCTCCAGTTCAACGGGGTCAGGTTGCTGCAGACGACCGATAATGGTGCCCACGGTAAAGCCGACAATCGCCATCGAACCCAGAACTCGCGGCCATAGCTTCGGTCTCGGGTCCTCTTCAGGGGTAGAATGCATCCCGTCCTTTCGTTCGGAGCCGTGCATGTTTCACGTCATCCTTTTTCAACCAGAAATTCCGCCGAATACCGGCAATGTCATCAGGCTATGCGCCAACAGCGGCTGCACCCTGCATTTGATCGAACCCTTGGGTTTCGAGCTGGACGACAAGCGCTTGCGCCGTGCCGGGCTCGACTATCACGAGTATGCCACGCTGCAGACGCATGCTGACCTGGCAAGCTGTCTGGAGAAGATCGGCAACCCTAGGTTGTTCGCCTTCACCACCAAAGGCTCTCGGCCTTTTCACGATGTCAGCTTTGAACCAGGTGACGCATTTCTGTTCGGCCCGGAAAGCCGTGGCCTGCCCGCCGACATCCTCGACTCGCTGAGCAGCGAACACCGTCTGCGACTGCCCATGCGTGAAGGCTGCCGTAGTCTGAACCTGTCCAACACAGTGGCCGTGGCCGTCTATGAGGCGTGGCGCCAGCACGGGTTTGCGTAGAGCGAACGACGACGCACAAAAAAGCGCCCCGAAAGGCGCTTTTTGCTTGCAGCGGTAACGCTTACTGAACAGTTGGCGTTTCGCCAGCTTCCTGCATGCGTTGCAGCTCTTGCGCGTACAGGGCGTCGAAGTTCACCGGGGCCAGCATCAGCGCAGGGAACGAGCCGCGTACAACCAGGTTGTCGATGGCTTCGCGAGCGTAAGGGAACAGGATGTTCGGGCAGAACGCGCCGAGGGTGTGGCTCATTGCGCCGTCGTCCAGACCCTTGATCAGGAAGATACCGGCCTGTTGCACTTCAACGATGAAAGCAACTTCGTCGCCATTGTTGACGGTCACGGACAGGGTCAGCACGACTTCATAGAAATCACCTTCCAGCTGCTTCTGACGGGTGTTGAGGTCCAGGCTGACGGTCGGGGTCCACTCCTGGCGGAAGATTGCCGGGCTTTTTGGCGCTTCGAACGACAGGTCGCGAACGTAGATACGCTGCAGGGAAAATTGTGGGCCGTTTTCTTCGTTGGCAACAGCGCCGTTGTTCGGTTGGTCGGTCATCTCGGATCCTTGTCAGATAGGGCTGAAAGTTTAAGGGGAATCAGGCCAGCAGCGCATCAAGCTTGCCGGCACGCTCCAGAGCAAACAGGTCATCGCAGCCGCCCACGTGGGTCGAGCCGATCCAGATCTGCGGTACGGAAGTGCGACCGGCCTTCTTGGTCATTTCGGCACGCAGTTGCGGCTTGCCGTCGACACGGATTTCCTCGAAGGCCACGCTCTTGCTCTGCAACAGCTGTTTGGCACGTACGCAATACGGGCAATAGTCGCTTGAATAGACGATGACTTGGGCCATGTTCACTTCACCAAGGGAAGGTTGTCGCCGCGCCAGCTGGAAATACCGCCGGACAGTTTGGCCGCCTTGAAGCCGGATTTGAGCAGCTCGCGGGCGGTGGTGCCAGCATGCTGCCCCATTGCATCGACTATGATCAACGTCTTGTCCTTGTATTTCTGCAGTTCAGCGGTACGGGTCAGCACCTTGTCCTGCGGGAAGTTCAGGGAGCCCACGATGTGGCCGGCAGTGAAATCCTTTTTCGAGCGCACGTCGATGACCACGCCCTGGTCGCTGTTGACCAGCGCGGTCAGTTCGCGAGTGCTCAGGCTGGCACCGCCCTTGCTCAGTTCGTAAGCGATCAGCAGTCCCAGCAGAATGACGAAGGCACCGGTGATCAAATAGTGGTTAGTGGCGAATTCAAGCAGGTGAGCAACCATCAGTAGGTTCCAGGGCGTTAAAATGTCGGCCAGTATACACAGCAGCCAAGGTGGGCCAAAGTCCGTACGGCAGTGACGCCGTTTGAACTTGTCCCTAAAATGCCGCTCCCTTGTACTTTGTTACTCCATTTATTCAACCAGCATCGAGTGGGTTCTATGACTGCCACGCCAAAACCTCTGGTTCTTATCATCCTGGATGGCTTCGGACACAGCGAAAGCCATGAAGGCAATGCCATTCTGGCCGCGAAGATGCCGGTCATGGATCGTCTTTACGAAACCATGCCCAACGGCCTGATTTCAGGGTCGGGCATGGACGTCGGTCTGCCGGACGGTCAGATGGGCAACTCCGAAGTCGGGCACATGAACCTGGGTGCCGGTCGCGTGGTGTATCAGGACTTCACTCGAGTGACCAAAGCGATTCGCGACGGCGAGTTCTTCGAGAACCCGACCATCTGTGCCGCTGTGGATAAAGCTGTCGGTGCGGGCAAGGCGGTCCACATTATGGGCCTGCTGTCCGATGGCGGCGTGCACAGCCACCAGGACCATCTGGTCGCCATGGCCGAACTGGCGGTCAAGCGCGGTGCAGAAAAAATCTATCTGCACGCCTTCCTCGACGGTCGCGACACGCCACCGCGCAGCGCGAAGAAATCCCTTGAGCTGATGGACGCAACCTTCGCTCGCCTGGGCAAGGGCCGCACCGCCACGATCATCGGCCGCTACTTCGCCATGGACCGCGACAACCGTTGGGACCGGGTCTCCACCGCCTATAACCTGATCGTCGACAGCACCGCCGAATTTCACGCAGACAGCGGTGTTGCCGGGCTTGAAGCAGCCTACGCGCGTGACGAGAACGACGAATTCGTCAAAGCCACACGCATCGGTGAACCCGCTCGCGTCGAGGATGGCGATGCTGTGGTGTTCATGAACTTCCGCGCCGACCGCGCCCGTGAGCTGACCCGTGTGTTCGTCGAAGACGACTTCAAGGATTTCGAGCGCGCCCGTCAGCCCAAGGTCAATTACGTGATGCTGACCCAGTACGCGGCGAGCATCCCTGCGCCCTCGGCATTTGCGGCTGGCAGCCTGAAAAACGTGCTGGGTGAATACTTGGCAGACAACGGCAAGACTCAGCTGCGTATCGCCGAAACCGAAAAATACGCGCACGTCACATTCTTCTTCTCTGGCGGTCGTGAAGAGCCGTTTCCGGGTGAAGAGCGCATTCTGATTCCATCGCCGAAAGTCGCCACCTACGACCTGCAGCCGGAAATGAGCGCGCCGGAAGTGACCGACAAAATTGTCGATGCCATCGAACATCAGCGTTATGACGTGATTATCGTCAACTACGCCAACGGCGACATGGTCGGCCACAGCGGCATCATGGAAGCGGCAATCAAGGCCGTGGAATGCCTGGACGTATGCGTCGGTCGCATTACCGCGGCATTGGAAAAAGTCGGCGGTGAAGCACTGATTACCGCTGACCACGGCAACGTCGAGCAGATGACCGATGACTCCACAGGCCAGGCGCATACTGCACATACCTCCGAGCCGGTGCCTTTCGTGTACGTCGGCAAACGCCCGCTGAAAGTCCGCGAAGGTGGTGTTCTGGCTGACGTGGCACCGACCATGCTGCATCTGTTGGGCATGGAGAAACCGCAAGAGATGACGGGCCACTCGATCCTTGTGGCGAAGTAAAACGCTGAAAACCGGCCTATAGCCATCAGGCAAAGCCGGTTTTTTATGTTTCAAGCCCTAAAGCAGTGGCTGCGGGGCGTTTTTTTTGCAGCGCATGGCGGGCATACTAAGCCTGACATTTTTTCTCACAATTCCTCGGTATCGCCCACCCACATGCTTCGCGCCTTGATTGCCCTTGCTCTGATCTGCCTGCTCAATCCGGCGTTTGCCGAAGACGAGCGTGTGCAAACCCAAAAACAGATAGATGCTGCGCGTCAGGATGTGACGGAGCTGCAAAAAGTCCTGGGCAAGCTTCAGGAAGAACGTGCAGGCGTCCAGAAGGACCTGCGCACCACCGAAACCGAAATGGGCAAGTTGGAAAAGCAGGTCGAGGTCCTGCAAAAGGAACTAAAAAAGACGGAAACCGAGCTGCAAAAGCTCGACAGTGAAAAAAAGAAACTGAACAGTGCCCGCGTTGAACAGCAACGCCTGATCGCTATCCAGGCCCGCGCCGCCTATCAGAGTGGCCGCCAGGAATACCTCAAGCTGTTGCTCAATCAGCAGCACCCCGAGAAGTTCGCCCGAACCCTCACGTATTACGATTACCTGAGCCAGGCGCGCCTGGAGCAGCTACGCAACTTCAATGAAACCCTGCGCCAGCTGGCCAATGTCGAAAAAGACATCGACCTGCAACAGGCACAGCTGCTGGTGCAGAAGAGCAACCTGGACAGCCAGAGCGAAGAACTGGCCAAGGTGCGCCAGGAGCGTCAGCAGGCACTGGCCAAGCTGAATCAGGACTACAAGGCCCGCGATCAGAAACTGCAGGCGCGTCAGCAGGATCAGGCCGACCTGGCCAAGGTTCTCAAGACCATCGAGGAAACCCTGGCCCGCCAGGCACGTGAAGCCGAAGAGGCTCGCCAGAAGGCGCTGGTTGCAGCCCGCGAGGCGGAAGAAAAGCGTCAGCGCGAAGCTGAGGCCGTCGCCCGCAACAACAGCACCAGCAGCAGTAAAAGCGCTGATGAACCCACACCGCGTCGCCCGGTCAAAGCCCCCGGCGCAGTCGTTTCCAGTGCCGGAGTTTCCTACGGCGGACCTTTTGCAGAGGCCCGGGGAAAACTTCCATGGCCTATTGATGGTCGACTGCTTGCGCGTTTCGGTGAAGCCCGCGGTGATGACGAGCGAACCAAATGGGACGGCGTCATGATCAGCGCCGCAGCCGGAAGCCAGGTACATGCAGTGCATGGCGGACGAGTGGTGTTCGCCGACTGGTTGCGTGGTGCCGGGCTTCTGGTCATTCTCGACCATGGCAACGGTTATCTCACCCTGTACGGGCATAACCAGAGCCTGCTCAAGTCGGCAGGTGACATTGTAAAAGCC
This sequence comes from Pseudomonas syringae group sp. J248-6, assembly GCF_032586995.1. Classification (NCBI taxonomy): domain Bacteria; kingdom Pseudomonadati; phylum Pseudomonadota; class Gammaproteobacteria; order Pseudomonadales; family Pseudomonadaceae; genus Pseudomonas; species Pseudomonas syringae group sp. J248-6. Next base: position 45,621 of record NZ_JAWHOP010000025.1, read on the forward strand.
GGTGAAGCGATTTCCACGGTCGGCAATAGTGGCGGTCAGGACACGGCAGCGTTGTACTTTGCTATTCGTCAGCAGGGTCGCCCCAGCGATCCAGCCCAATGGTGCCGCACTCAAGGATAAGCCGGCGTCAATATCTGTAGGAGTTCGTTAGACATGCTGCATTTGTCCCGCCTCACCTCGCTGGCCCTGGCAATTGCCATCGTTATTGGCGCGCCTTTGGCGCAAGCTGCCGAAAAGACCGCGCCAGCCACGCCTGCAGCAGTCTCGCCCGCCAAGCCCAATGCCAACGCCAAGCCGCCGCTGCCGCTCGACGAGCTGCGCACCTTTGCCGAGGTCATGGATCGGGTCAAGGCGGCCTATGTCGAGCCGGTTGACGACAAGACCCTGCTGGAAAACGCCATCAAGGGCATGCTCAGCAACCTTGATCCACACTCCGCTTACCTGGGCCCGGAAGATTTCCAGGAGCTGCAGGAAAGCACCAGCGGCGAGTTCGGTGGCCTGGGCATCGAAGTCGGCGTCGAGGACGGTTTCGTCAAGGTGGTTTCGCCCATCGACGACACACCTGCTTCCAAGGCTGGCATTGAGGCAGGCGACCTGATCGTGAAGATCAATGGCACGCCGACCCAGGGCCAGAACATGCAAGAAGCGGTCGACAAGATGCGCGGCAAAATCGGCGAGAAGATCACCCTGACACTGGTGCGCGATGGCGGTACGCCGTTTGATGTGACGCTGGCGCGGGCGACCATCCAGGTCAAGAGCGTCAAGGCGCAGATGCTCGAGAACGGCTACGGCTATATCCGCATCACCCAGTTCCAGGTCAAGACCGGGGACGAAGTCGGCAAGGCGCTGGCCAAATTCCGCAAGGACAACGGCAAGAAGATGAGCGGCCTGATTCTCGACCTGCGCAACAACCCCGGCGGCGTGCTGCAATCGGCGGTGCAGGTGGCGGACCACTTCCTTACCAAAGGCCTGATCGTCTACACCAAAGGCCGCATCGCCAACTCCGAACTGCGTTTCTCGGCAGACCCGGCAGACGCCAGCGAAGGCGTACCGCTGGTGGTGTTGATCAACGGCGGCAGCGCTTCTGCGTCGGAAATCGTCGCCGGTGCCCTGCAAGACCAGAAACGCGGCATCCTGATGGGCACTGACACCTTCGGCAAAGGCTCGGTGCAAACCGTTCTGCCGCTGAACAACGATCGCGCTCTGAAGATCACCACAGCGTTGTATTACACGCCGAACGGTCGCTCGATCCAGGCGCAGGGTATCAACCCGGACATCGTGGTACGTCGGGCCAAGGTCACCAGCGAAGCAGACGGCGAGAACTACAAGGAAGCCGACCTGATGGGTCACCTGGGCAATGGCAACGGCGGTGCCGACAAGCCAACCGTCAAGGGTGGCGCAACAGCCAAGGCGCGTCCGCAGGATGATGACTTCCAGCTCAGCCAGGCGCTCAGTCTTCTGAAAGGGCTGAGTATCACCCGCGGCAACTGACGGATGCGCGCTCTCGCTCTGTTACTGCTGACACTCTCGATCACTGGCGCTGCCCATGCAGCGCCAGCCGAAGACAACGGCAAGCCGCCGAAGGCCTATCTCAGCCTGATCATCGACGACCTGGGTCAGAACCCGGCGCGGGACAGCCGTACGCTGGCGCTCCCCGGGCCGGTAACGCTGGCGATCATGCCTGACACTCCACACGCCACCGAATTTGCCCGCGAGGCTCACCGCGCAGGCAAGACGGTCATGCTGCACATGCCGATGGACCCGGCGACCGGGCCTTACGCCTGGCATCCCGAACTGCCCTTGCCTGAACTGGAAAGCCGTCTCAATGCGGCGCTGCTGAAAGTGCCTTATGCAGCCGGCATCAATAACCACATGGGCAGCCGGATGACCGCCGAACCGGTCGCGATGGCCTGGTTGATGGCCGAACTGCAACGACGTCATCTGTTTTTCGTGGACAGCCGCACCAGCGCGAAAACCGTGGCAGCCGCAGAGGCTCAGCGCATCGGCCTCGCAAGCGTCTCGCGCGACGTGTTTCTGGACGACGAGCGCACGGCCGAAGCCATCAACCGACAATTGCAGTCAGCCATCAAAATCGCCCGCAAGCATGGCTCGGCAGTGGTCATCGGTCACCCCTACCCTGTCACGCTGGACGTACTGGAACGCGAGTTGCCCAAACTCAAGGATCAGGGCGTCGAATGGATCGACCTGCGCAGCATGATCAGCGAACGCGGCAATCAGGCGAGTGCGGCGCATGGCAAGAATGGGGTGTATCGCTGAGCCTGCGAACGACGAAACGTCCGTCAGCTGGTCTTTCAAATGAGGTGTTACACATCAAGCGGCCCGCTCAATGCTCAACGTAATACGCCGACCAAGCTCAGCCAGCGCTCGCTCCACCTGCTCGATTTTCGAGGCATGCAGAAAGTCCACAAGCCGATCCACCACTTGCCGCGTGCAACCTAGGCGACGCGCCAGCTCAGCACGGCTAACGCCCTCTTCCAACAAGCTGTTCCATAGCATGATTTTGGCAACCGTCAGCGCTGGCAAACGCATCAACAGTTCATGGCCGGGTACGACTGAGGCTTGGGGAATCTTGCGACGCTGATCGACGTAGAGCGATAGAGCCGATTCCATGCCGTCAAGAGCTTCGCTCAATGCTTCAGGCAGGGTGTCGCCAGAGGCGCTCATTTCGGGAATGTCTGGACACGACAGCCAAACGCCTGTCGGCTCCCGATGTAGATCCAATGGATATTGATACATAAGGTCTCACCTGTAGTGGAGCAGCTCGACGTCAATCCTTAAGGCCGAGCTGCTTGATGATCGACTTGCGTAACCCTTCATGCATTTCTTTGCTTCCATGGTCTGCAAAGATGGTTGCCTTGCCATTCAGGTAAACCTTGAAATGACTACCCTTGGCCGCCCTGAACTCAGCGCCTTGAGCCTGCAACCATCGCCGAAACTCGTTGCATTTCATTGCTTGAATCCTACCGTTTCGGCAACATCAATATGCAACACTTATGTAGCTCGGGCAACACTTATGATGCATATAAATAGCTCTTAATTGCATATAATTGGCTTTCGCCAGTCTGCGCTCGCCTTTCCAGACATGACGCTGACGGATTTTACCGTCGATCCCGCCAAAACTGAGTCAGCACGTTCCGCACGCAAAGTAGGCAAGGTCTGTTTTCCATGTCCCGCGCCGTTTCAGCCTTGATAACCCGATCAATTCCGGCTTAAAGGATGAGGTCTCCACAACGGAGAGCAGGACACGGTTATCAATGACGGCATCCAGCCGCTTGCGCTTGCCATAGAGCTGCAACCGGCGGGACCGACGCCCGAGCCACAGGTGATTATTGGAAAAAATCGATTCGGCGCATATCGGTCAGTTGGTCGTACGAACATCGCCCGATCGACCATTACACGGTCAAGATGGGCCCGCCAGACACTGCTGCCGTTGAAGATCTGCACTTTCGCCCATGACATCAATGGGCAGCCTTCCAACGTACGTGAAGACATTATTCCCGCAGCAGGTTGAGCAATTACTGATAGCGCGCCTTGACGGCGTCGACCCAGCCTTCGGCACGCATCTGGTCGAGGGCTTTCTGCAGGCGAGCCACAACGTCGTCAGGCGTGCTCTTGTTGACTGCCAGGTAAAGTTCGGCGCTGTTGAAACGCAGCGCGGTCTTGAACCCCGTGACCCCTTCCAGTTTCGCCAGATAGCGGCCAACCGGATCGCCCACGGCCCACAGATCGATCTGACCATTGTCGAGCTTTTTCACGTTGTCCCGGTCACGCAGCATCAAAATCGGGTTCAGGCCCATCGCGTTCAGACGCTCGCCGATGGCGTCGCCTTTATAGGCACCAATCCTGTAGTTCTTTGCCTGCTCAAGCGACGTTAACGTGATGGGGCTGTCGCCGCGAGTGAGCATGATCCAGTCATAGGAGCCTACCGGACCTACCCATTTGAACAGTTTTTCGCGCTCAGGCAGGCGAGTGGTGGAGAACACGCCATAACCGGGCTTGTCGAGGGCAAGCTTGTAAACCCGGTCCCACGGAAAACGCAGGGTCATGCTGTAACCAATGTTTGCGCGCTTGAACATCTCACGCACCACTTCAGCGGCAATACCGTCGATGTTGTTTTCCTGCGCGAAATTCTTGCCATCGACCGCCATGTTGAACGGCGGAAAATTCTCGGTGAGCAACACCATGGAATAAGGCGCTGAGTCGCTGGCTCGCGCAGTTTCACTCAGCAACAAGCCGACACCGATCAGTGCGAGAAATAGACGTTTGAACATGTTCCAGCACTCGATCATGAACGACGCATGCAGAGTGCCGTGAACCCGGCGCACTGTCTAGCGCGCTGTCCGGCGATGTCGCTTACAGGTAATACTCGAATGCCACAGGGCTGAAACAGAGCGGGCGCCGGCTGTTTCAAACCCATGGTCTGAAACAAGCGACGCCCGCTTTGATGCGCAGTACTCAGCGCACCACAATCCCGCGACTGGCCATATAAGCCTTTGCTTCGGGAACGGTGTATTCGCCAAAGTGGAAAATACTCGCCGCCAGCACGGCACTGGCGTGGCCTTCGATGACGCCAGCAGCCAGATGCTCAAGGTTGCCGACACCACCGGAAGCAATTACCGGAATGCCCAGCGCATCACTGATGGCGCGGGTGACGCCCAGGTCGAAGCCGTTCTTCATGCCGTCCTGGTCCATGCTGGTCAGCAGGATCTCGCCAGCCCCCAGGTCTTCCATCTTTTTCGCCCAGAGCACCGCATCCAGCCCGGTGGGTTTGCGTCCGCCGTGGGTGAAGATTTCCCAGCGCGGGGTTTCGCCCGGGCCGGAGACCTTCTTGGCATCGATAGCGACCACAATGCACTGCGACCCGAAACGAGCGGCGGCTTCACCGACGAACTCGGGGTTGAACACCGCTGCAGTGTTGATCGACACCTTGTCCGCGCCCGCATTGAGCAGGTTACGGATGTCCTGCACGGTACGCACGCCGCCACCGACAGTCAGCGGAATGAACACCTGACTGGCCATGCGCTCGACAGTGTGCAGCGTGGTGTCACGGCCATCGACGCTGGCAGTGATGTCGAGAAAAGTGATTTCGTCGGCACCCTGCTCATCGTAGCGACGAGCAATTTCCACCGGATCGCCTGCATCCCGGATGTTCTCGAACTTGACACCCTTGACCACTCGACCGTTGTCGACGTCCAGGCAAGGGATGATGCGTTTGGCTAGGGCCACAGGGTCAGTCTCCAGCTATTCAGCGTTGTTCGCGGTCGCAGAGCGCCTGGGCTTCGGCCACATCCAGCGTGCCTTCGTAGATCGCACGACCGGTGATTGCGCCGATGATGCCCGGAGCCCTGGCGTTCAGCAGCGCCTGAATGTCGCCCAGGTTATGAATGCCACCCGAAGCAATTACCGGGATCCGCGTGGCGGCCGCCAGCGCGGCGGTGAACGGGATGTTGCAGCCCTGCATCATGCCGTCTTTGGCGATGTCGGTGTAGACAATGGCCGACACGCCATCGGCTTCAAAGCGCTTGGCCAGATCAATGACCTGAACCGAGCTGACTTCAGCCCAGCCATCGGTGGCGACGAAACCGTCCTTGGCATCCAGACCGACGATCACCTTGCCGGGGAACGCACGGCAGGCTTCAGCCACGAACTCGGGCTCTTTGACGGCCTTGGTGCCGATGATGACGTAGCTCACACCCGCCTTGACGTAGTGCTCGATGGTTTCCAGCGAACGGATGCCGCCACCGATCTGGATCGGCAGGTTCGGGTAGCGTCTGGCGATGGCCGTGACCACATCACCGTTGACCGGCTGTCCTTCGAACGCACCGTTCAGATCGACCAGATGCAGACGGCGGCAACCACCGTCGACCCACTTGGCGGCCATGGCCACCGGATCATCGGAGAACACTGTGGAATCTTCCATCCGGCCCTGACGCAGACGCACACAGGCACCGTCTTTGAGGTCGATAGCGGGGATAATCAGCATGCTTATTCCTTGGTCAAAAAGAGCGGCAAGCTGCAAGCGATTAGCTGCAAGTATGCGTACTCACTGATTCTTGCGGCTTGAAGCCTGAAGCTCAAAGCTGCTTCTATTCAATTCTTTTCGAGCGCCCAGAGATCGCTTTCGATGCTCTCGAACCGCTCCTTGAGCTGCTGCTGAACATCGAAAATGGCGCGATTGTAGTAATGCGGGGCTATCTCGCGGGTGAACAATTCCAGTACCTCAGCCACTTCAAACGTGCCCAGCTCCAGCTCGAAGCGCTCTGCGAACAGGCGCTTGAGCTTGTCGATCGCCTGTTGCTCGTGCTCGGGCGAGAGGGTCAGAATCGGCGGCTTGCTCTTGGTTTTGCTCATACGATTACCAGCGACCATCCCAGGCAGCGAAGTTCTGCAGCAATTGCAGACCGTGGGTGTGACTCTTTTCCGGATGAAATTGCACGGCGAAGCGCGAACCGTCGGCCAGCGCGGCGGCAAAGTCGAGGCCATAGTGACCGCGCCCGACCACCTGACGCTGATTGGCGGCATCGATGTAGAAACTGTGCACGAAGTAGAAACGTGCCAGGTCCGGAATGTCATGCCACAGCGGGTGATCCACCGCCTGAGCGACCTGATTCCAACCCATGTGCGGCACTTTCAAGTGCTCGCCCTCTTCGTGCAGGTCCTTGCCGAAAAACTTCACCTGGCCGGGAAACAGACCGATGCAATCCACGCCGCCGCTCTCTTCACTTCTGTCGAGCAACGCCTGCATGCCGACGCAGATACCGAGAAACGGACGGTCCTGGCTGACTTCCCTGACCAGCGAATCAAAGCCCAGACGGCGGATCTCGGCCATGCAGTCGCGAATCGCGCCCACACCCGGAAACACCACACGGTCGGCTTCGCGAATCACCTTGGCGTCACTGGTAATCAGCACACGGCCTGCGCCCACATGCTCCAGCGCCTTGGCGACAGAGTGCAGGTTGCCCATGCCGTAATCGATGACCGCAACTGTCTGCATCAGAGCACACCCTTGGTCGATGGCATCTGTCCGGCCATACGCTCATCCAGCTCGACCGCCATGCGCAGCGCGCGACCGAAAGCCTTGAACACGGTTTCGATCTGGTGGTGAGTGTTGGTGCCACGCAGGTTGTCGATGTGCAGCGTCACGTTCGCGTGGTTGACGAAGCCCTGAAAGAACTCCTGAAACAGGTCCACATCAAAGCCGCCCACCGTTGCGCGGGTATACGGCACATGCATCTGCAGGCCCGGACGGCCGGAGAAATCGATGACCACGCGCGACAGCGCTTCGTCGAGCGGCACGTAGGCGTGGCCGTAACGACGAATGCCCTTCTTGTCGCCGATGGCCTGGCTGAACGCCTGCCCCACGGTGATACCGACGTCTTCCACCGTATGGTGATCATCGATTGCCAGGTCACCCTTGCACTCGATGTCCAGGTCGATCAGCCCGTGCCGGGCGATCTGGTCGAGCATGTGCTCAAGAAAAGGCACACCGATATCGAATCGGGCCTTTCCGGTGCCATCCAGGTTGATCGAGGCTTTGATCTGGGTTTCCAGAGTATTACGCTCGACGTACGCCTTACGTTCGGCCATCACCAGCTCCGCAAAATCATTGGGCGAAAAAAGGCGATCATTATAGGCCCAGATGCGCCCGCCATGAAGCAAACAGACGACCAGCAGGGCATTTAGTGGGTGAAGAGGCTCGCGATTGCGTTACATACCTTGTCGATATTCCCTTCATTCAGGCCCGCCATGCACACCCGGCCACTGCGCAGCATGTAAATGCCGTGAACGTCTTTCAGTTCATCGACCTGCTGTGGCGTCAGACCGGTGTAGCTGAACATCCCGTTCTGCCTGAGTATAAAGCTGAAATCACGTCCGGAGACCTTCTGCGCCAGCACCTCGACCAGACGCGTGCGCATGTCGATGATACGCACGCGCATGGCCTCGACTTCGCCCAGCCACTGCTCGCGCAAATGCGGTGTGTTGAGCACTTTCGACACCAGAAACGCGCCATGTGCAGGCGGGCTGGAGTAGTTGCGGCGTACAGTGGCCTTGAGCTGGCCGAATACGTTGGCAGCCGACGCGGTGTCTTCGCAAACGACCGACAACCCGCCGACCCGCTCGCCGTACAGCGAGAAAATTTTCGAGAACGAGTTACTGACCAGCGTTGTGATACCTGCGTTGGCCATCGCCCGGATGGCGTAGGCGTCTTCGTCCATGCCTTTGCCGAAACCCTGATAGGCAATATCCAGGAACGCAATGAGCTGACGATCCTTGATCACTTCGATCAAGCGGTCCCATTGCGCCACCGTCAGATCGGCGCCGGTCGGGTTATGGCAGCACGGGTGCAGCAGGAGGATGCTCTGCGCAGGCAGACCCTGCACCGTGTCGAGCATGGCCTCGAACCTGACCCCGCCAGTCTGCGCGTCGAAATACGGGTAGCTGTTGACCTTGAAGCCCGCACCACCGAACAGCGCGTTGTGGTTTTCCCAGGTCGGATCGCTGACCCAGACCTGTGAGTCAGGGAAGGCATACTTGAGGAAGTCGGCGCCTACTTTCAGCGCGCCGGAGCCGCCCACGGTCTGGATGGTCGCCACGCGTCCTGCCTGCACAAGCGGGTGATCCGCCCCGAACAACAGGGTCTGCACTGCCTGCCGATAAGCCGCCAGGCCTTCCATCGGCAGATAGACCGAAGCCGCCTGCTCGCCCTCGGCCAGTTGCTGTTGTGCCGTTGCTACGCATCCCAGCTGAGGGATACGGCCCTGCGCGTCGTAATACAAGCCGATGCTCAGATTGACCTTGTCCGCACGGGAATCCTTGCCAAAGGTTTCCATCAGGGAAAGGATCGGATCACCAGCGTATGACTCCACGTGGGCTAGCATGCAAACAACTCCTACAGGCAATAAAAACAGGGGTTGCTAATGTAGCAGCGTCTGCGGGGGAACGGGCAGTGCATCAAACACATTGAGCCGCAGATAGGTGACGCGGAGCGTCATGAACGGCATTCCCACGCTGGAGCGTGCGGAACGATAGCCTCAACTATCGTGCGACGCTCTGCGTCCGATTCAGAGTGCGTGGAACAAGAAGTCTGCGCACAAAAAAAAGCGCCTGCACCGAAGTGCAAGCGCTTATCTGTTACCTACAGGCTTTTAGTGAAACAGCACTGCGGTCTTTTGCAGGGTAATCCAGACGCCCCACGCCAGCGGGATGCCTACGGCCAGCCAGGCGGCGATGACCAGCGGCTTGCTGCCTGCGGATGCTTTCCACTCCAGCGAAGTCGTGGCATTGGCACCCTTGTCGTGACCGATGGCTTGTTCAGCAGCCAGTTCGGCGTCGGTCATGAAGTACTTGTCGGCAACCGGACGAATCAGCAGGTTGCAGATAAAGCCCAACACCAGCAGACCCGAGAGGATGTACAGGGTGATGTCATAGGCATCGGCACGTGCAACACCGTGGGCGAGTTGGTACTCACGCAGGTAGTTGACCAATACCGGGCCGAGCACACCGGCCGCAGCCCAGGCAGTCAGCAGACGACCGTGGATCGCGCCGACCATCTGCGTACCGAACAGGTCAGCCAGATAAGCCGGAACTGTCGCAAAACCGCCACCGTACATCGACAGCACGATGCAGAACGCGGCCACGAACAGCGCGATGCTACCCATATGGCTCAGGGTCGGAACCGACGCATAAAGCAGGAAGCCCAGTGCGAAGAATACGAAGTAGGTTGCCTTGCGACCGATGAAGTCCGAGCACGAAGCCCAGAAGAAACGACCGCCGATGTTGAACAGACTCAACAGACCCGTGAAGCCGGCTGCGATCGCAGCAATGGCTTTCAGCTGGTCGGCATTGAGCTGGCTGAAGGTCAGGTCGACGCCCAGCAGTTTGCCAGCGAAGACTTCCTGCAGCAGCGGCGAAGCCATGCCCAGGATGCCGATACCGGCCGACACGTTCAGGCACAGCACCAGCCAGACCAGACGGAACTGCGGTGTCTTCCAGGCCACGCTGACGTGCACGTGACGGTTGGTGATCATCGCGTTCTTGGCCTTGGCAGCCGGAGCGGTCCAGCCTTCAGGCTTCCAGCCGGTTGGCGGAACGCGGTAGCCCAGTGCACCGCCGATCATGAAGATGAAGTAAATCACCGCCATCACCACGAAGCTCTGCCAGACGCCAACGCTTTCAGCCGAAGCAAAGTGACCCATCAGCGCAGTGGCCAGCGGTGCACCCACCATCGCGCCGCCACCAAAGCCCATGATCGCCATGCCGGTCGCCATGCCGCGCTTGTCCGGGAACCACTTGATCAGAGTCGATACGGGGGAGATATAGCCCAGCCCCAGACCAATACCGCCGATCACGCCCGAGCCCAGCCACATCAGCCAGATCTGGTGGGTATAAATACCCAGTGCGGAAATCAGCAGACCGCCACACCAGCACACGGCAGAAACAACACCGGCCTTGCGTGGACCTGCGTGCTCCAGCCAGCCACCCCAGATGGCAGCCGAGCAACCCAGGAAGATGAAGAACAGGGTGTAGATCCAGCCCAGCATGGAGATCTGCCAGTCACAGGTCGACGCGAACATCTGCGCGAAGAAACCCATGTCCGGAGTGCAGGCGACGGGTGCAGTAATACCCACGGCCTTGGACAACGGCAACCAGAACACCGAGAAGCCGTAAGCCATACCGATACAAAGGTGGATTGCCAATGCTGCTGGTGGAACAAGCCAACGGTTGAAACCGGGCTTGGCGATAATGCGCTCTTTGGACAAGAACGCAGGCTGAACGGCGTCGCCGCCCAAGGCTGTGCTTGTGCTCATTATAATTACCCCAATGTGTGAAGCTCGCAGATGGTCCGCTGGTCCGCCACAGACTCAATGCCGAGCGGCCATGTCTGTTTTATCGGCAGGTTATTCAGATACGTGACAAAAAGACGCACCTGAGCCAGCAAAAACGGAGACTATCACTGTCTGATGGCAAATAAGCATCTCGTTACATGCTTTTTATTATCCATTGCATCGGTTAATCCGCGCGCTCTATGACGCCATAGATGCAGTCAATTAAATGATAAGAAAAACTGTCAGAACCTTAGTTGCGGCAAAAACTGTTTGGCGGTCTGGTCGAGAGGCGCGCGGACACCTCAAACCACAGACCGGACAGCAATAACGGCATCCGCAGCCCGGTACGCGCGTCAGAGCGGTATACTCACGGGCTATTTTTGAACATCGACACAAGGACTCGCCCATGAAAGCGTTCGGCAAAATCCTGGGGCTGTTTATTCTCGGGCTGTTGCTGATCATCGTGGCTCTCGGCTTCGCCCTGACCCACCTGTTTGATCCCAACGACTACAAAGACGAGATTCGCCAGCTGGCACGCGACAAGGCCAACGTCGAGCTGACGCTCAACGGCGATATCGGCTGGAGCCTGTTCCCCTGGCTCGGCCTGGAATTGCACGACGCCCATGTCGCCACCCTGACCGCCCCCGATCAGCCGTTTGCCGATGTGCAGATGCTTGGCCTGTCCGTACGTGTCCTGCCGCTGCTTCGTCGTCAGGTGCAGATGAGTGACATCCGCGTCGAAGGCCTTAACCTGGCCCTGCACCGTGACGAAAACGGCCATGGCAACTGGGAAGACATCGGCAAGCCCGCTGTCGCAACCACTGCAGCGCCTGGCGAACCGGCTCCTGCACCAGCCCCGGACGCGCCCAAGGCCGACCGTCCTTCCCAGCCCATCCGGCTGGATATCGACAGCCTGACCGTCAACAACGCCCGCGTGGATTACAGCGATGCCCGAAAAGGCCGAACCTTCACCGCCGAGAGCATTCAACTGAGCACCGGGCCGATTCGTGAAGCGTCCGACATCCCGATCAAACTGACGGCGTTCCTGAGCACCAACCAGCCCGTCGTGCGCGCCAAGACCGAACTGGTCGGCGAACTGCGCATGGACCGCGTACTCAAGCGCTATCAATTCGAAGACATGCGCTTGTCCGGCGAAGTCGCAGGCGAGCCGCTGCAGGGCAAGACCGTGACTTTCTCGGCGCAGGGCCAACTGCTGGTAGACCTTGCCGCTAATATCGCCGAATGGAACAGCCTCAAAGTGTCAGCCAATCAGTTGCGCGCACTGGGCGAACTGCGTGCCCGTGATCTGGACAAGACGCCACAGATCAGCGGCGGCCTGTCCATCGCCCAGCTCGACCTGCGCACCTTCTTCGAAAACATCGGCCAGCCACTGCCCGCCATGTCCGAGGGCGCGCTGAGCAAGGTTGAAATGGTCACACGCCTCGCCGGCACGCCCACCAGCCTTGCGCTGGATAACCTCAACCTGAAAGTCGACGACAGCACCTTCACGGGTCGGATCGCCGTGGACGACTTCGCCAAGCAGGCGCTGCGTGTCCAGCTCAAGGGCGATACCTTCGACGCCGACCGCTATCGTCCGGCTGAGAGCGAAGAAAGCAAAGGTGCCAAGGCCGCGCGCAAATCCGAGGTTCAGTCCGGTGAAGCCGCCGCCGCTGCGGGCGACTCACCGCTGCCCGAACAACCGACCAAGGCCGCCTGGAGCACTGCCAGGCTGCTGCCGCTGGAGCGCTTGCGTACGCTGGATGTCGAGGCTGACCTGAGCTTCGGCAAACTGACCCTGAACAAACTGCCCATCGACAACGCAGCGTTCAAGACCCAGGCCAACGGTGGCCTTATCAAGGTCGATACGCTGAGTGGCGACCTGTACAACGGCAACTTCGAGGTCAAGGGCAATCTGGACGCGCGTCCGGACACGCCTGTGGCCACGGTGCAGACGCGCATTGCCAAAGTACCGGTCGAACGCATTCTGGAAAGCCAGGGCCAGACGCCGCCAGTGCGTGGCCTGCTGAACCTCGACAGCAACCTGACCGGTACAGGCAACAGCGAAAAAGCCCTGATCGACAGCCTGAACGGCACCGCCAGCTTTGCGCTCAATAACGGCGTACTGGTCAATGCCAACCTGGAGCAGCAGCTGTGCAAGGGTATTTCGATCCTCAACCGCAAGACGCTTAGCGGCGAACCGCGCGCCAAGGACACCCCTTTCCAGCAGCTCAACGGCAATCTGGTGGTACGCAACGGCGTGGCCAGCAATCCGGACCTCAAGGTTCGTACGCCGGGCATGGCCGTCAACGGTAACGGCGACATCGACCTGCGCGTACTGGGCATGAATTACCGCGTCGGCATCATCGTCGAAGGCGACAAGAGCGACATGCCGGACCCGGCCTGCGAGATCAATCCGCGCTTTGTCGGTATCGAGTGGCCGGTGCAGTGCCGCGGCCCGCTGGAACTGGGCGCCAAGGCTTGCCGTCTGGACAAGGAAGGTGTCGGCCAGATCGCTGCGAAACTGGCGGGCGACCGGATCAGCGAGAAGCTCGAGGACAAGCTGAACGACAAACTCGGTGACAAGGTCAGCCCCGAGCTCAAGGACGCCCTCAAGGGACTGTTCAAGCGCTAGGGCAACGTGAACTGCTCAGGAGCGCCCTCGCGGCGCTCCGCTGGCACGACCTTCATATCACCACTCATATCCAGACGAGAGCCCTCCAGGCCATGCAACCCGAACAATTCTCCAGCGCCGTGCTGGACTGGTACGACCGTCATGGCCGACATGACCTGCCCTGGCAACAAGACATCACGCCGTACCGGGTCTGGGTGTCGGAAATCATGCTGCAGCAGACCCAGGTCAGCACCGTTCTGAATTACTTCGACCGCTTCATGGAGGCCCTGCCGACCGTGCAGGCGCTGGCCGACGCGCCCGAGGACGAAGTGCTGCACCTGTGGACCGGGCTGGGTTACTACACCCGCGCCCGCAACTTGCAGAAAACGGCAAAAATCGTGGTCGCCGACCATGGCGGCGAGTTTCCCCGCGATGTCGAAAAACTCATTCTGCTGCCCGGTATCGGCCTGTCCACCGCTGGCGCGATTGCCAGCCTGAGCATGGGCATTCGCGCGCCGATCCTCGATGGCAACGTCAAACGCGTGCTGGCGCGCTTCACCGCGCAAGAGGGCTACCCTGGCGAACCCAAGGTGGCCAAGCAGCTGTGGGCCACCGCTGAACGCTTCACGCCGCACCGCCGGGTCAACAACTACACCCAGGCGATGATGGACCTGGGGGCCACGCTCTGCACCCGCAGCAAACCGAGCTGCCTGCTCTGCCCGCTGGAGCGCAGTTGTGAGGCGCATATGCTGGGCCTGGAAACGCGCTACCCGATCCCCAAGCCGCGCAAGACCGTGCCGCAGAAACGCACGCTCATGCCGATGCTCGCCAACGAAGACGGCGCGATCCTGCTTTATCGTCGCCCTTCCAGCGGCTTGTGGGGCGGCCTGTGGAGCCTGCCGGAGCTGGATGACTTCGATGACCTTCAGCACCTGGCCACCCAACACGCGCTGCAACTGGGCGAGCACCATGAACTGCCGGGGCTGATCCACACTTTCAGCCACTTCCAGTTGAGCATCGAACCCTGGCTGGTCAAGGTCCAGGAGTCCACCGATCACGTGGCCGAGGCCGACTGGCTCTGGTATAACCTCGCCACCCCGCCACGCCTGGGCCTTGCTGCCCCGGTGAAAAAGCTGCTCAAACGCGCAGCCGACGTATTGAACGCAGGAGAGTCGTCATGACCCGCACCGTAATGTGCCGCAAGTACAAAGAAGAACTGCCCGGCCTGGAACGCGCCCCATACCCTGGTGCCAAGGGCGAAGACATTTTCAACCACGTCTCGCAAAGAGCCTGGGCCGACTGGCAGAAACACCAGACCCTGCTGATCAACGAGCGCCGCCTGAATATGATGAACGCCGAAGACCGGAAATTCCTCCAGACCGAGATGGACAAGTTTCTCTCGGGCGAAGAATACGCCCAGGCCGAAGGCTACGTACCCCCCGAAAAATAAAGCGTTTCACGCAGTGAAGGTCGTAAGCGTCGGTAATAATTCAAATTTTTTAAAAAACACGCTTGACGACCTCCTGAAAAACACGTCTAATGCGCCCCGTTGCCCAGATAGCTCAGTCGGTAGAGCAGGGGATTGAAAATCCCCGTGTCGGCGGTTCGATTCCGTCTCTGGGCACCACCTTTCGTTTTCAGGTGATGTCAAGCACACCTGAAAGCACACAAGAAGCCCGCCTCGTGCGGGCTTTTTGTTGTCTGGTTTTTTTGAATGACAGACGTGTCTGCACCCTGCGCGCGCAGAAGAGACCAGTAGAATCAGACTACTGCATGTGTCGACTCTTCCTGCGCCGCACGTCGGCCGCCATCCGGCTTATTCGCTTGCCCGCATTTCGCGGCGCGTGACAAGGTAGCCAAGCCTCGGCAAACCAAAACCCGCTAATTCCAAAGGCTCCAAGCGCGACGCCTCAAGCGGAAAATAATCATTATTTACGACGCAAGGACGACACCCTACTATGGTGTCACCTATAAGGATTATAGGCAGCATGAAAAACAGGCAGCCCTTGTGGAGCAAGCAGCAACTTGAGGATCTTGTTCATGTCCTGGCAAGAGACTCCTCCAAAGTCGTTTTCGCGAGCATTGCCTGGAGCGCCTCTATGAGCGCGGCATAACCGCCACGGAGGCCCTGAGATGCCTGCGTCGAGGAGCAATCATCCGAGGGCCTACGTACAGCGAGAAGCATGGCAACTTCGAGTTCCGGATGAGCGAGCTCGCGCCGAGAGATGTTGTCTGCATGGTAGTAGCCGTCAATCCAAGTCCTGAGCCTGACGAGCTTTTCGCAATTACGGTGTGGGAGGTATGAAAATGTACAAATATAAAGGCAGTGGACTGGACGGCATCTTCTTGAAAAATGGTTATACGATCCTCGAAACGCCATACGGCGAAGGTGTGAAGATTGAAGATATCGACGGACTTCATCGAGCGATAGCTGTGGATATCATTGGCCAGAAAACGCCAATGACCGGGCGTCAGTTTCGCTTTTTGAGAAAGGAGCAGGATCTCATTCAGGAGGAGGCTGCAGCCATTTTCCGGGTCGATGTGCAGACCATTGCCAACTGGGAAAAGCGCGAATCTCAAGAAATACCGGGACCAGCTGACGTTGCCATGAGGGCTTTTTACGCTGCCTATATCCACGCCAATTTTGGTCCGATCATCTTCGAACGAAATGCACAACCCCACGAAGGAGCCGCGTTCGAATTGGACGGAACACAGTGGAAAGAGTCCGAGCTGAAAGTCGCTTGACTCACAGGGTGATTAGTCTGGCGGCATGTAAAGGTGCCGTTCAAGGCAACACTTGAGAAGATCACAACGGCCTTCTGCTACTCATACCAGCCATCCAGAGCCCTGCCACCCCCATCCCATTGAACTAATTTTCCCTGCCCGCCATCGAAGCCATACATTTGCTTCCACAAGGAAAATTCCGTGCTCAAGTTAACTGCCTCCGCCCTCATCCTCGCCGCCACTCTGGGTCTGGCTGCCTGCGACAGCAAATCCGAACAGAAGGCACAGGACGCTCAGGCGCATCAGGAGAAGTCCCAGGAGAAGATGGAGTCTGCTCAGGACAAAGTGAACGAGGCTGCCAAAGAGAACACCGAAGCGGCCAAGGATAAAGCCGAGTCCAAGGAAGCGGCTGCCGAAGAGTCGAAGACCTTCGTGCCGACGTCCGAAGTGACCAACACCATCCAGCCGGAAAAAAAGTGAAAACAGTGAATACTCTTCACAAAGTTTTCACAGCGGCCGCGTCATTGTAGAGCTGCTCCCAAGTGTGAATCCTTAAGCCCGCTCCCCCATCGCGGGCTTTTCTTTGTCCGGAATTTGACGGGCAGACCGCTTTTCCAGATATCTGTGTACTTATAGTCAATGTATTTTTCTTTGACCAAAAACTGCACTTTTTTGACGCCAATAAATCTCTTCATTTATCCAGTCGATTGTTGCGATGACCCGTTCATGTCTCAGCTTTTCGAGCCGATACTCTAATCACAGCAAGTCCACAAACACACCAAGGGGCAGGTTATGTTCGGAAACAAGAACAAAGCTGAACTGACAGCCATGAAGGCCGAGGTAGATGGACTCAAAGGACTGACAAACGCACTGGAAAAATCAATGGCGGTGGTCGAGCTGGGTCTCGACGGCAAGATCCTTCGTGCCAACGATAACTTCCTTGCAACGATGGGCTACCGGGCCGATGAGCTGGCCAGCAAGACGCACCGCGACTTTTGCGAGCCGGAGATGCTCCGCAGCCGTGAATACGCGGACCTGTGGGCGTCTCTGAAGGCTGGCAAGTTCATCTCCGGCACCTTCAAGCGCATCGACAAGAATGGCCGTAGCGTCTGGCTGGAGGCAAGCTACAACCCGGTGACCGATACGCAGGGCAAAGTGTTCAAGGTGGTCAAATATGCTCTGGACGTTACCAAACGCGTAATGCTCGAAAACGAGACCAACGGCAAGCTGGCAGCAGTAGACCGGGCCATGGCTGTTTGCGAATTCGAGCCCAATGGCAATGTGATAACCGCCAACAGTAATTTCCTGAACGTCATGGGTTACGCACTGAACGAGATCAAAGGTAAACACCACAGATCGTTCTGCGAACCAACACTGGTCAACAGCCCGGAATATGCCGAATTCTGGCGCAAGTTGAATCAGGGCGAGTTCATTGGCGATCAGTTCAAACGCCTCGGCAAACATGGCCGGGTTGTCTGGCTGGAAGCAACGTATAACCCGGTTTTTGATGTCGACGGCAAGCTCTACAAGATCGTCAAGTTCGCCAGTGACATTACCCAGCGTGTCGAAAAGCAGGAAGCCGATGCGCATGGTGCGTCGCGTGCTTACCATATCTCGGCAGAAACCGAGAAAGTGGCCGAACAAGGAACCCTGGTCATTCAGGAAACCGCTCGGGAAATGCGCCAGATTGCCGAAAACATCGGCGCGTCGGCGAAGCTGGTGAGCCAGCTGGGCGATCGCTCCGAGCAGATCACCGCCATCGTCAATACCATCCGCGGCATCGCCGACCAGACCAACCTGCTGGCGCTCAACGCTGCCATCGAAGCGGCACGGGCGGGTGATCAGGGTCGCGGGTTTGCCGTGGTGGCAGACGAAGTCCGGCAACTGGCCGGACGTACCAGCGGCTCGACCACCGAGATTGCCGAAATGATCGGCAAGATCCTCGCCGAAACACGTGAAGCCGTGGCGAGCATGGATGCCACGCAGGAAGGTGCCATTCGAGGTGTGACACTGGCCGATCAGGCCGGACAGGTCATCGTCCAGATCCGCGACGGCGCAAGCGATGCGGTCGAGGCCGTGAACATGTTCGCCACGCGCATGGATGAAGCCGAAGCGTTTGCAAAACCGGGCAAGCGATGACGATCGTGTAACGCCCCGCACATCAAAACCCGCGCCCTGCGGGTTTTTTATTGTCCAGAGATTACGGCCAAGCCTTGGTTATCCAGCCCGTCTGCGCTTCAATAGCGGCCATCGCATTTCACGCCAGTCAAAGGACCGCTCATGGCCTCGCCAGACAAGCAGCAAAAACGTGCCAAGCGCGCAAAAATCAAGGCCAAGCAGAACCGCTCGGGCAAGGGCACAACCAGCCTCGTCCACCCGGTGTTCGCCTCTGCGCTGGTCAATCTGCCGTTTGATGACGTCGAACTTGATCTAAACACGTTCGACTTCAAAGACATCGTGGAGAACGGCTTCGACCCGGCCGACTATGACGATCTCTTCGTGGCCATGAAAGCCGCCGAGGCCATCAGCCAACTGGCGCTGTGCGTCGTCTTCCTGCAATACCCGGTGCTGGCACTGGTGATTTCCGAAGAGGACGAAGACCCTGCCACGGACTTCATGATGGGCCTGCTGATCGTGTACCGCGCCATGTACCACGATGAAGACGAGGACACGGCGATCGAATGGATCGAAAGCCCCGCCTTCCAGAAGGATTACACGCTGGCGTCCGACCTGCTGATGAAGAGAGACACCAGAGCCGCACGCTAATGCATGCTCGTGCCAATGTATGACATTGGCACGAGCATCATCCGCTAAGGGCCGCGATCAACCCAGCGCAGCAGCGCCCACGCGGCCGGCCTTGCGGCGACGCGATACGATCAGGCCAGCGCCGATCACCAACAGGCTGAGTACGCCGGTGGCGATGATTTCGAGGCGATGCTCTTCCTGCAGCAGCATGATGGTCAGCACCGCGACGATGAACGCGATCACCGCCCAAGTCAGCCATGGGAACAGCCACATCTTGAAGTCGATGGCCTCGCCTGCAGCAATGCGCTTCTGGCGCATACGCAGCTGCGACACCGCGATCACCAGATACACCAGCAGTGCGATGGCACCGGAGCTGGCGAGCAGGAAATCGAATACGGCCGCAGGCGCGATGTAGTTGGCGAATACGGTCAGGAAAGCCGCCGCAGTCGACATGAGCACCGCCCAGTGAGGCGTACCGCCCTTGCTGGTGCGCTTCGACACGGCAGGTGCATCGCCGCGCTTGCCCAGCGAGAACAGCATGCGCGAAGCGGTGTACAGGGCCGAGTTCAGGCAACTGGTCACAGCAACCAGCACCACCAGATCGACAATCAGCTTGGCGTTCGGAATACCCATCGCATCGAGCACGGTCTGATACGAACCCACCTCGGCCAGGCGCGGGTCGTTCCACGGCACCAGCGACACAACGATGAAGATCGAAACCAGGTAGAACAGGAAGATCCGCCAGATCACCGAGTTGGTGGCCTTGGTGATCTGCTTGCCAGGGTTCTTGGACTCCGCCGCTGCAATGGTCACAATTTCAGTGCCCATGAACGAGAACATGGTGGTCAGCATCGCCGCCAGCACCGCGCCCATGCCGTTTGGCAGGAAGCCGCCGGTGTCGAACAGATGGCTGACACCGCTGACGTTGCTGGTGGGCAGCAGACCGAAGATCGCCGCAACACCCAGCACCACGAACGCGATGATCGCCACGACCTTGATCAGCGCGAACCAGAACTCGAATTCACCGTAGTTCTTCACACTGAACAGGTTGGTCGCGGTCAGCAGCAATGTGATGACCAGCGTGAACATCCAGATCGCGATGCTGGGGAACCAGGCGTGCAGGATGGTTGCAGCAGCGTTGGCCTCCAGTGGAATCACCAGCACCCAGAACCACCAGTACAACCAGCCGATAGTGAAACCGGCCCAATGCCCGATAGCGCGGTCGGCGTAGGTTGAGAACGAACCTGTGTCCGGCGAGGCAACGGCCATTTCGGCCAGCATGCGCATCACCAGCACCACCAGCGTACCCGCAGCGGCGTAGGCCAGCAGCACGGCAGGACCAGCCTCGGCAATCGCATGGCCGGAGCCGACGAACAGACCGGCACCAATAACGCCGGCAATCGACAGCATCGTAATGTGTCGCGGTTTCAGCCCTTGTTCGAGCTCGGAAGAGTTAGCGGTACTGCTCATAAAACCACCTATGCAAGACGAGCGAGGCACACCGAAGCATTGCGTAAAAAGAAAGCTACGGTGCCGTTCTTTATTATTGACGCAAGAATTGCGCCAAAATATTTCGAAAACGACGTCGCTTAGAGAATACGAGGCTTGTAGCGTGGCGCTTGAAGCATGCAAGACGATGGTTTTATACGCAGTCTGTAGGATTTGTTACCAAACGCCTCAGATTCGTCTACATGCACGCACCAAAAATGCCCAAAACCCTCTTACAAGCGCAAACATGGTGCGCAAATCAGACCGCCGCTCAGCAAATGCTACTTCCAACACCAGGCTAAAGCTGGCAACATCGCGCCTTTTTCGCGCACGCCCCTGTTTTGCAGGGCATCATGCTTGCCTTCATGCGACCGTCCGCTGCCCAGATGAGACAACCCGTCGAGCCCCTCCACGCTGGACCAAAGACGCTGATGGTTGTCCTTTAAACGCTGTGCTAGCTTGACGTTCGCTGGCAGCCAGCGCGCACACTTCAATGAGGACCCCACATGGCCGAGGCCACGCCCGCCCTGGAAATCCGCAACCTGCACAAGCGCTACGACCAGCTTGAGGTGCTCAAAGGCATCTCGCTGACCGCTCGCGACGGCGATGTCATATCGATCCTCGGCTCATCCGGTTCCGGCAAGTCCACGCTGCTGCGCTGCATCAACCTGCTGGAAAACCCGCATCAGGGGCAGATCCTGGTGGCCGGCGAAGAATTGAAGCTCAAGGCCGCGCGCAACGGCGACCTGATTGCCGCCGATAACCGGCAGATCAATCGCTTGCGCAGCCAGATCGGCTTCGTGTTCCAGAATTTCAACCTGTGGCCGCACATGAGCGTGCTCGATAACATCATCGAAGCCCCACGTCGCGTGCTCGGTCAGAGCAAGGCCGAGGCCATTGCAGTGGCTGAAGAGTTGCTGGCCAAGGTCGGTATCGCCGACAAGCGCCATGCCTACCCCGCGCAACTTTCCGGCGGACAGCAGCAACGCGCCGCCATCGCGCGTACGCTGGCCATGCAACCAAAGGTTATCCTGTTCGACGAGCCGACCTCGGCCCTCGACCCGGAGATGGTTCAGGAAGTACTCGGCGTCATCCGCGCACTGGCTGAAGAAGGCCGGACCATGCTGCTGGTGACCCACGAAATGAATTTTGCACGTCAGGTATCAACTGAAGTGGTGTTTTTGCATCAGGGAATGGTCGAAGAACAGGGCACACCGCAGCAAGTATTCGAAAATCCGCTGTCGGCAAGGTGCAAACAATTCATGTCGAGTCACCGCTAACGGAGCAACACCCATGCAGTCGTACAAAAAGATCTTGCTGATCGCAGCGGCCACCCTTGCCTTCAGCGGCAGTGCCTTTGCTGAAACAATGAAAATGGGCATCGAAGGTGCCTACCCGCCGTTCAACAACAAGGACGCGAGTGGCCAGGTGGTGGGCTTTGACTATGAAATCGGCCAGGCCCTGTGCGCCAGGATGAAGGTCGAGTGCGAAGCGGTGACGTCAGACTGGGACGGCATCATCCCGGCGTTGATGGCCAACAAGTTCGACTTCCTGATCTCATCGCTGTCGATCACCGAAGAGCGCAAGCAGGTGGTCGATTTCACCAACCCCTATTACTCGAACAAGCTGCAATTCATCGCGCCGAAAACTTCCTCGATCGACGTATCGAGCACTGAAAAAGCCAAAGAAAGTCTTGCCGGCAAGTCAGTGGGTGCCCAACGCTCGACGCGGGCCGCCACCTGGCTGGAAGACACACTGGAGATCCCGGACGCCAAGCTCTATGACACTCAGGAAAACGCCTTCCTCGACCTGTCCGCCGGTCGCGTCTACGCCATGCTGGCCGACAAATACGTCAGCTTCGAGTGGCTGAAAAGCGAAGCGGGTCAGAACTTCGAGTTCAAGGGCGAGCCTGTCGTTGAAGACGACAAGATCGGCATCGCCGTGCGCAAGGGTGATGATGCCCTGCGCGAGCGCTTGAACGCGGCCCTGAAAGAAATCATCGCTGATGGCACCTACAAGAAGATCAACGACAAGTATTTCCCTTTCAGCATCCTCTGATTCACCTGACCGCGTCGCCGCCGCTTCCTGTAGAAGCGCGGCGACCGGCCCTGACAAAGCCTGCCCATGAACATTGATCTCCACGGATTCGGCCCGGCCCTTGCGGCTGGCGCGCTGATGACGGTCCAGCTTGCACTCTCGGCCCTGTGCCTGGGGCTGATACTCGGACTGCTCGGTGCCTTGGCCAAGACCTCGCCCTACAAGCCGCTGCAATGGCTGGGCAGTACCTACTCGACCCTGGTACGCGGCATTCCCGAACTGCTTTGGGTGTTGCTGATTTACTTCGGCACCGTCAACGGCATGCGCGCTCTGGGCAAACTGTTCGACATTCCTGACCTGGCCCTGAGCGCCTTCGCTGCCGGGGTCATCGCCCTGGGCATTTGCTTTGGTGCCTACGCGACCGAAGTGTTTCGCGGCGCGATTCTGGCCATCCCCAAAGGCCATCGTGAAGCCGGGCTGGCGCTGGGCATGTCACGGCCGCGCATTCTCTTCAAGCTGGTGCTGCCGCAGATGTGGCGCATCGCCCTGCCCGGCCTGGGCAATCTGTTCATGATTCTGATGAAAGACACCGCGCTGGTCTCGGTGATCGGCCTGGAAGAAATCATGCGCCACGCGCAGATCGCCGTGGGCTTCACCAAGCAAGCATTCACCTTCTACATGGTCGCGGCCTTCATGTACCTGGGCCTGACCGTGCTGGCCATGGCCGGCATGTACTTCCTTGAGAAACGCGCCAGTCGCGGCTTTCTGAGGAGCGCGTCATGAATTGGGAAGTCATCATCAAGTGGCTGCCACGCCTGGCACAGGGCGCGACCCTGACCCTTGAGCTGGTGGCGATTGCCGTCATCGCCGGGCTGATCCTCGCCATCCCGATGGGCATCGCCCGTGCATCGCGTCACTGGCCGGTGCGCGCCCTGCCCTACGCCTACATCTTTTTCTTCCGCGGCACACCGCTGCTGGTGCAACTGTTTCTGGTCTATTACGGCCTGGCGCAGTTCGAGTCGGTGCGCCAGAGTGCGTTGTGGCCGTACCTGCGCGACCCTTTCTGGTGTGCGGTTGTCACCATGACCCTGCACACCGCCGCCTACATCGCAGAAATCCTGCGCGGCGCCATTCAGGCCGTGCCGGTCGGCGAAGTCGAGGCGGCGCGGGCGCTGGGCATGTCGAAATGGAAAGCACTGTTCTACATCGTCCTGCCCCGCGCGGCACGTATCGGTCTGCCTGCGTACAGCAACGAAGTCATCCTGATGCTCAAGGCCAGTGCCCTGGCCAGCACCGTCACCCTGCTGGAACTGACCGGCATGGCCCGCACAATCATCGCCCGCACCTACCTGCCGGTAGAAATCTTCTTCGCCGCCGGCATGTTCTATCTGGTCATGACCTTCGTGCTGGTGCAGGGATTCCGCCTGCTGGAAAAACTATTGCGTGTAGACGCAAGCCAGGGTCGCTGATATGAAAGGTGCTGGCGTCGATCCAGTCAGCACCTTGCCACACGAGGCCGCCACCATGCCCTCTGAACCTTGCTTGCAGGATGAACACCTCGGCAGCCACTTTCGTGCGCTGGACAGCTTCCTGTTCGCGCATCAGGCCCTGTGGCGGCCCAAGCCGTTCACACACCTGCGCTTGCCGTGGGAAGACAAATACCCGGACCTCGCGCACTGGCTGCGGCAACGCACGCTGGAACAGGCCGAGGCCGCGCATAACCACCCGGAACAACTCGACGCGCCGTTTCCGTTCCCGCAACTGGCCGCCGAAGCCGTCGCCCTGAGCGATGTCGCTGAACTGCCTTCATATCCTCTGGAGCCAGTCGATGCGCGCATGAGTGTCGACGTGCCGGGGCGCAAATGGCAGCAGATCGAAGCCTTCGCCGGCCATCTGAACAGGCGTGATACCACCACGCACTGGCTGGACTGGTGCGCAGGCAAAGGCCACCTGGGGCGGCGCCTGACCGGGCGCGGTCAGCGTCTGACCTGCCTGGAGCACGACCCGGCGCTGATCGAAGCAGGCTTGGCACTGAGTACGCGGCAAGGCATAGACGCCAGGCATGTGCAGCAGGATGTCATGGCCGACGACGCCTGGCGCTGCCTGCAACCCGAGCACACGCCTGTGGCGCTGCATGCCTGCGGCGACCTGCACATTCAGCTGATGGAGCTGGCCAGCCAGACCGGCTGCCGGTACATGGCAATCGCGCCATGCTGCTACAACCGCACCCGGCACGACCTGTATCGGCCGCTGTCCAGCGACGGCAAGGCATCGGGCTTGAAGCTGTCACGAGACGAACTCGGTCTGCCGCTCAGCGAAACCGTGACGGCTGGCGCTCGCGTGCGGCGCCAACGCGACACCTCGATGGCCCGCCGCCTGGGCTTCGACCTGCTGCAGCGTAGCTTGCGCGGCATTAACGATTACTTGCCCACACCTTCGCTGCCGACGTCCTGGCTGGATGCGTCCTACGCGGACTACTGCAATCATCTGGCGCGACTGAAGAATCTGCCAGCACCGGGCCAGCAGGACTGGGCTTCTCTGGAAGCCGCTGGCTGGAAAAGGCTGGCCGAAGTGCGCAACCTGGAACTGGTCCGCAATTTGTTTCGGCGTCCGCTGGAGATGTGGCTGGTGCTCGACAGGGCAATGTATGTCCACGAGCAGGGTTACAGCGTCAGCGTTGGCACTTTCTGTGACAGCCGGATTACACCACGCAACCTGCTGATTCTGGCTCGAAAATCGTGACCTAAATCGATTGAGCAACCTGTGGATAAGTCTGTTGATGAAAATGTGGATGAGTGCGTTAAAGCTTGGCGCGCCAGTTACTGAAGCCCCTTATTTTTTCCCGCAATCCTTTCCGTAACCCGCAAAAACAATGCCTTGCGGACCACCAGGCCAACATTCGCACATCTGGTAACGCGCGTATTTTTTTATCAAGCGATTGTGCATAAAGATTTGGTAAAGGCTCTGGAACAAGCTTTTTGCCTGGCTAAATCGCGCACATGCAAGTGCCTGTGCACGACCTGTTTAGTGCGAGGTTTCAGACCTCTTCGACACACTCCAGCGAGCGCTCGACCATGACTTTGGCCATTTCCAGCATATGCATGGAGGCAAACGCCAGGTCGCGTTGCGCACCGGTCAATTCATCGCCCAGTTCGTGGGCGGTGGCCGATGCACAACGCATGAAGTCCAGCGCATGCACCAAGGTTGCTTCCAGGCTGATGAAGTCGAACTTGCTGTCGTGGGGTTCTTTGTCAGTGCGGGGGATTGGCAGGTAACACGCCATGGCGCGTTTGACGACCGCCTTGTCGAAGATTGGCGCGGTGCTGGACTGTTTGGGTGGGTCGGGGGTTATTTTGACCATGCTTAGCTCTCTCCTCAATGGAACTGCCACTGGGGTCGCGACTAAACGAGTGAGGTGGCAGCTGTGCGAAGGTTAGTCGACCGGGAGCTAAGACCGGCGCACCCGAAGGTGCCCTCGCGCACAGCCGCCATAGAGTGCAGGAAGAAGACCTGACCAAAACAGCGACGCGATACGCCTTAACTCAAATCCGGGCGACTAAACCCGATCGCTGATGTGCAGCGACAGGCGGAGATTAGAAGCACACATCGAGAGGCGCAAGCGGTCGGGGATTCTCTCGGAAATGTCCTTCAAAAGAAAGAGACCAAGCCTGCAAAAACCGGCCTGAAAGCGTTGCAAAACATGATCTCCGCGTACGATTGCCTAAGGCCGTGGGCGCGAGCTTGCTCGCGAAGGCGGAATACGCAACGCCGCATTCCTGTCATGACTCACTACTAAAACTGATCATCCTTCAACCGCGCAAACGGCACACTGCGATTTTGCAACTTGCGCAACGTCAGCTTGTACGCACTGGACTTGATCTGACTGCCCATCGGTGTCTCCTCCAGCAAGATACGGCCCGACGCAAAGGCACAGCCCGTGCTCATCATCTTGTACTTGAGCAGATACAGCCCCGGGTCCATCTTGGCGAACGTAAACACCGCACCGGCCGGCACAAACGCATGCCGAAACGCCCTGCGCCCCACCGCATCCGTGACCTTGGCATACACCGCCGACTCGCCGGCCGAGTTATCCACAGTGATCTGCGACCAGCCGTTGTCCTTGAGCAACGGCATATCTTTCACGTAACCCGCCTTTTCCGGCCAGGGCGCGCCCATCGGATCCAGCGCCGGCACCTCACACTCCGACGTTACCGCATCAACCGGCTTGGCCGGGCTGGCCACAGGCTCTTCAACCGGCGCGGCGGGCGCTGGCTTGACCCACGTCTGCACAACCGGCACCGGCTCGGCTGGCACAAACGCCTTGCCAGCATCAGGGTCGTAACCCATCCACGCCCCGGCTGCGCAAAACACCACAAACACCAGCGCCCAACGCAACGCACTGCGGCGCCGCTTGTCACTGGGAGGCGATGAAAAGGAAGGAGAAGCCTTGGGCGCCGGGCCCGTCCGAGCCGCCCGAGAGGGCGCTGCAGTGGCAGTAGCAGAGTTTGCGGCATACACATGCACCGCCTGCCCGCCCCCCGCACGCGCCTGCTTGCGCCGCAACGCGTCCATACGAGCCTTGTGCTCATCGGCAGCAAGCTGCGCATCATAAGCCGCACGCCGCGAAGGGTCCGCCAGCACATCATGAGACGCGTTGACCACGCCCATCATGTCCGAGGCGTAAGGGTCGGGATTCCTGTCCGGGTGCAGCTTCTGCGCCAGCTTGCGATAAGCCTTCTTGATCTGCTCAGGAGAGGCATCGCGAGCAACACTCAGCAGCTCGTAATGCGTGGGCGTTCTCTGCATTGCACTTGCTGTCCATGGCTGACTGCCATTTTTGATACAGATGTATCGGCCAAAAAGCCCATATCTCCAGTGCAAATGCAACGCAACAAGAACCAGCCCACAAGAAAATGCCCGAATCCAGAGGATCCGGGCATTTCTTGAAACATCGATGAAGCCTTCGTGAGCGTCCAGACGCACATTCATGCGATTCAGACAGCAATCCTCAGCCCCACCTTGCGCAAGACCCGACAGGCCAGACGCAACTACAAATATCCTTCAACAACTCCTCAGCGAATGACCAGCCTGCGGCAAACAAAACCCCAAACCCGGTTACGATCCATCGCATTACTCATCAGATAGTCCTTTATCTGCTGGCTGAAAAGCTAACGTCCCATGCTGCTGACTCAGTAGCCCGGGCCGTTGAGAACAAGCCTATGCAAAGCCCTCCTGCTCCGCAACTGCCAAAAAATAGCGGGGTCGGATGGGTGCCTGTTCACGCACCAGATAGCCATCAACGCTGGACGCATCGGTTTGCACGAACAGGTTAAAAATCCATCGCTTTGTCAGGTACAAGCTGTATGCGTCAAAGGCGAAATCAGCGTTCAAAATCGCATTGCTCACACACATCAAACAGACCAATCCATCAAAACCAACGGAAACGTCCTGCACCATCACCCGTCCGCATCCCACCCAAAGCGCCAATGGTCGATTTTTTTCAACTGAATCAGACAGCTAGGCTTTACAAGCGCATCAGAAGCTATATACTCGCAGCCCATTACGCCGGTATAGCTCAGTTGGTAGAGCAACTGACTTGTAATCAGTAGGTCCCGGGTTCGACTCCTGGTGCCGGCACCATATAAGGTTCCAAAGGTGGCTTTCACAGCCTTTGAAATCTCCGAAAAACCCGCCTTTTGGCGGGTTTTTTCGTTTTTGGTTGGAAAAT
Source organism: Pseudomonas syringae group sp. J248-6 (assembly GCF_032586995.1). NCBI lineage: Bacteria > Pseudomonadati > Pseudomonadota > Gammaproteobacteria > Pseudomonadales > Pseudomonadaceae > Pseudomonas > Pseudomonas syringae group sp. J248-6. Next base: position 73,801 of record NZ_JAWHOP010000025.1, read on the forward strand.
CCAGATTGAGACACTATCTGCGACGTCGAGCCAGGAGGCTGAAATGAGATTTCTTGAGCTCTACCTAAAGGGCGATGTGGTGGAAGAAGATATCCACCGGTTCGTGGAAGACTGGCACGAAGGCCGCGACGGTTGGGGCATCGAACTGCACGAGTACCTCGGCATGAGCTGGGAATAGTATCGGGTATGGGCAGCAACCCCGACAGCCCTATCCTTCATACTGGCGGCTAGAAAACAGGGTAGATCTCTAAGTCAGTAGATCCTCTGAAGTCACCTTTGACACCCTGACCGCTAGGCCCGACTGGCAGAGCTTTACAAGGCTATGGTGTATTGTCGGTCGCTAGGGCTAGATCGATTCCAGAGGGACGAAAATGACGTTGAATGTCGGAGGGCTGGCCAGGATAGCAATGGCCAATCCATTAAACGCTGAACTCATCTCACGCTTACCTTCACTAGGCTTGAATCAATGCATGCTCACTGCTGGCTGCCTGTTCCAAGCCGTCTGGAATCATCAGTCTCACTTGCCGTCAGCCTGGGGGGTAAAGGATTACGACGTTTTTTACTTCGACAATGATCTGTCTTGGGAGGCAGAGAATGAGGTCATCGGCTCTGTTCAACGTCTCTTTCAGGATCTAGAAGTTAACATTGAGATCAAAAATCAGGCTCGCGTTCATCTGTGGTACAGCCAGCGATTTGGCGGGAGTTACCCCCAGCTTCAGTCGGCCAAAGAAGGGATTGATCGCTACCTGATTGCCGGTACCTGTATAGGTTGGGATGTTGAAACTAGCGAAGTCTATGCCCCCAATGGCTTGGCCGACACCGAGCAAGGGCTACTTCGTATCAACCCAAAGAATCCCAAGTCAGATCTGTTCTATCAGAAGACGAAAAGTTATCAAGCTCGCTGGCCCTGGCTCAGGATCGTAGACCCCCAAGGTTGAATCGAAACGCGCGGAGTATGCCGATGAAGGCATTTATTGGGGATGAGAGCCGATTGCTGTCTATCCCTACGGGCTGCAAACGGCACAGGGTTTGTGAAAGCACATCCGCGCGCCCTTGCTATGATTTCTGAGGAGCTCATCGCAAGATTACCCATGAAGCGCTTCATCCGATGCGAACATTGACGTCAAAGCACTTTGCTTCCGGAAAGCCTCGACGACTACGTCAGCGATATCAGCCTACCCCCCATCCAGCATCGCCTGCGCGACTGGAGAGCACATATCCACCACCATTAAGCACATGGTTCGCGATTTCATACTCACGCCACTCAGCCATAGCCCGCCCACAAATTTCCTGCGGCCTGCACTCGATCAACCAGGCGACGGCATTGATGAATTGCCCATGCGAAAACACTGCGATGTTCTGGGCGGGGTGCTCTGCGAGTCGAGCCAGGAAAGTCTTGGCTCTGGCTATAAATTCTGAAAAAGACTCAGCGCCTGCGCCATCCTTAAACGCCGGGTCTGACCTGGCCCAATAGGCGTCGACCCAATCCTTTCTATGGGCAACGGTCGTGTTGGCACACCGCGCGGGTTCGAGGTAGGTGAATTCCTGAATAGGCCAGGTTTCAAAAGGGGTGCCAGGGTAGGTCGCTACGGTCGCCATCGCGGTTGCCTGCGCTCGGGAAAACGGCGAAGCGATAATCAGGTCCGGCGCATGTGTGAATGATAGGGCCACTAGTTGCGCTTGTTCTACACCCTTCAGTGTGAGGGGAATAGTCGCGTGATCCACACTGGCTTCGCCTGCGTTGGCAGCGCTTTGTCCGTGACGAATTAGTCTGACCTGCTTCATTAATCAGAGACTCGTGTGAGGTGTAGAGACTGAGCTCATTCCAGCGTACGCCCTCTTCTGGCAAAAACCATCAACATCAGGGGCGCCGCATACATGGGGCGGATTACCACTCGCGCGGCGCAATCAGCTCCTCAATGTCTGCGTCGGTGAAACCATAAGCGTCTGCTATCCGTACAAAATCCTCAGCAATGGTTTCGCGGGCGAAGGTTTCGATCTCACTGCCGTTCTCTTCGAACACCTCCTCCAGCTCGTTGATTTGCTCTGTCGCTTTGTGAGTCAGGGCATACAGCGCATCCAGGTCGGAAGGCTTTTGCCGCTCGATTTCGTGACACAGGTTGACGAGCACGTCTTCGCACATTTTCACAACGGCATCAGGGAAATACTCGTCCTGATACATGCCTTTCAAGAAGGTGTATTTGACCATGGTTTCATTGGTCAACTGCATGGGTATCCCTCGTCGATGTACAGTGAGCGCTCAGTGAGTCCAATTGAGGTGACAATCTGAGATGCATTACAAGATTATTGCCCACTCTGCGGGCTGGGCGTATACGGCGGCGGAGCCAGGGCTGATAGCCTACAAGACAGTGGTCACTTATAACTCCGTTGTGAGCAGCGAAGATCAGGTTTTTTAGCCATGCACGAACCCCTTGATTACAAAATAATGGATAGCATCGTCGTCTGTATCCACGATACCGCAGGCTTTGGAAGGAAGGCATTTGAAAGCTTCAGCTTGGCGACCGATGTCGCGAGGGACATGGGTGTAGATGGCGACGATTCAAATGATCTGATGGTCGAGTTCTTCGAAAGGTTCTCTATCGATCTTAACGATTACGACCCTTATCGGTACTTTTTGGAAGAAGGTTTCAACTTCTTTTCCTTCAGGCGCGCCAAAGACAGACGCGGAAACATACCGCTGAGAGTGGGCATGTTGTATTTAGCCTTGAAAGCGAGACGTTGGGATACACAAGCATTTGAACAAGCCACATTCAGCGATGCCCCACTGTATGAGCGCACAGAAGATATTCCGGTTGATGGCTACAAGATAAAGAGCCGTTGATCTTGCCTACGTGATCCGCTTGGTATGCATGTCATACCCCAAGCGCCTTACGAAAAGTGGATGCGCTCGGTGATGACGTCAGATTGCAGAAATCCACATAATTCAAACCTCCTTTCAGCGTGACGGAGGTTTCCTGTACGCGTGGCCTTAAGCAGGCCGCGACCTACCAAGCTCCCGAGGCAAAGCTCATAAGGCAACTCGGCATTGGGCATGAAAGCAGGTGTCGACCAGTAGCATCAACAACGACTGGACCAATTCGAGAAGCTCGAATATTGGTGCCGGCACCATACAAAATAAGTGCTTTCAGCCTACAAGCCCTTTTTTCGCATCAGATTTAGCAACGCACATTTAGATCTTCATTACGCACGAACCAAAACAGACCACTCCTCCCGCTATGCCCCGCCACGCGTAAGAAGTTTCCGATTTCCTCAGATATCTCCGCTCACGCCTCAAAATCCTATAGCTATTTCGCAGCCCATCGTAGTAGCGTTGCGCCTCTATCGACTATCGATAGGACTGAGGGCTCATGAGCCCGGCACGGAGCAATAAAAATGGATTTTCTTGAAGCACTCAATTCCCTTTCCGCAAAAGTCCGCCAGCAAGCTGCGTCCATCCGCACCGAAGAGGCTACCAAAACGGCTCTGGTCATGCCGTTTATCCATACCGTGCTGGGCTACGATGTATTCGATCCTTCTGAGGTTGTGCCGGAATACACGTGCGATGTAGGCACCAAGAAAGGCGAGAAGATTGACTATGCCATCGTTAAAGAGGGCAATATTCAGATCCTCATAGAGACCAAGAAAATCGGCGAGCCGCTGAACATCAATCATGCCAGCCAGCTGTTCCGTTATTTCCATGTGACAACTGCAAGGATTTCGATCCTCACCAATGGCCGAGTCTACAAGTTTTTTACAGACCTGGACGCGCCTAACAAGATGGATGAAAAACCATTTCTTGAACTGGACCTGTTGGCGATTGATGACCATGCCATTCCGGAATTACAGAAGCTGACCAAGTCGTCCTTCGACGTTGAGTCAATTCTCAATGCCGCTGGTGAGTTGAAGTACGTAGGTCAGATCAAGCGTGTGATTGCGGCCCAGTTCAGTCAGCCGGACGACGATTTCGTCCGTTACTTCGCGTCACGCATTTATGAGGGCGCGATCACTCAGAAGGTACGTGAGCAGTTCACGATTCTGACCAAAAAGGCCACCTCGCAATTTCTGAACGATCAGGTCAACGACCGGTTGAAGCTGGCAATGAGCGGAGTTCAGGCACCCACGGTGGCCGAAACCATCATCGAAAATAACACTCAGCCTGAAAAGGAAGAGCCGTTAGACGACCGGATCGTAACGACGGTGGAAGAAATGGAAGGCTTCCATATCGTCAAGTCGATTATCCGCACTGTGGTTGAAGCGAAACGTATTGCTCATCGTGATACACAAAGTTATTTCGGCATTCTTCTGGATGACAACAACCGAAAACCCATCACTCGCCTGCATTTCAATCGCGCTCAGAAATACATCGGTATTTTTGAAAAGGACAAAGGCGAGACCCGCCACCCGATCGCTTCCCTGGACGATATTTACGGTTTTGCCGATGCCCTAAAGGACACTGTATTGAGCTACGCAGAGTCCTGAAGAAGCATTAATACCGTTAAGGGCGCGCGCGGCAATGCGCGCCTTGCAAGTACGTCGGGATATTTTCCGCCCCCCGACCTCCCCTCAAGCTCTCCCCCGCCCCGTCGATACCCCCCATA
>NZ_JAWHOP010000026.1:0-75565 GCF_032586995.1 Pseudomonas syringae group sp. J248-6
CCGGAAACAGGAGCGAGGGGATTTGCCTACTTTGGCCCCATCAAAGTAGGTCGCCGAGGGGCGAAAAGGTGACCTGAGTCGAACCTCAATCCACCTCAAGCCGCAGAACCGCCGTGTGACGCAGAGCGTCACGAACTGCATTCCCACGCGGAGCGTGAGGAACGAGAGGTGCCTCTGCCAAACGTGTAGTGACCCAAGTGCGCATGGGCCCGCAACGCTGTATTGACCGACGCCCGTTTTCGAACCTGCGGTACCCAGCCATTAATACCGGGGGCGTTGCAGGAACGGTCATTGAGACTCAGGTGACTGAGCCCGAACCTGATCGGCCGCCTCACCCAACAACCGCTCGATCTACGCATGCTCCCAGCCACTGAGCAAACTGACCGGGTCGGTACGCAGCCAGCTTTCGAACGAGCCTTCCCGACCTAGCGGGCAGCAACATGCACGACAGCGAGTCGGGCTGCCATCGGTTATTTCCAGCGTCAGCAGCCAGCCATCGATGTCGACCTGTTGCAGCCCGGAGCCGGAGGGTGCACCGACAAGCTTCAGCGACCGTGTGCCCATCGCAGCATCCCGCATTTGCTGATACACCTCACGAGTCGTCAGAGCTTTCACAGGCTTCACCCAATTCCATTTTGCTGAGTAAAGCACGATTCCTGAATCATGCAGGATGAGATAACGGTCAGCTCAACGGTCTTTCAAGATGTCGACGCCGCGCCGAACAGGCTTTCGATCTCGGGCCGGGTCTGATTGATGGCGCCCAACTGACGGATCAACTCGGCCTGCCTGCTGCCACGTATGCCTGCGGTGGTCATGACTGCGTCGCGCACGTAGGTATAGACACCGCTGACGCCAAACGGAGTGATGTAACGCACGTGCTCGCTGATGCCTTGAGTGATGGCCTTGAAGTGCTCGCTGGCGTAATAGGTTCGACGGGCCCAGGCCGATTCGAACACCAGTTCCATCATGATGATGTTCAGGCGTGATTCCTCGACCTTGTGATCAACATCAGGCGCAGGCGGTGCCGGCTGGGCGTTGTCGTAGGGCTGCGCGAGGTGCAGGCGCAGTTTGAGTACGGCATCGGCAGCGGCCATTTCACTGGCGAGCTTTTCAATGGCCTTGCGGGCGGCGGGCAGGTCATCGCTGGCGAGATGGAAATGCAGGTGCATTTTGTCCAGCGTGGCTGTTTCATTGGGGATCGGATCGGGCAGTCGGTCCACCAGTGTGCTGGAGCCATCCGGCACGTCGTAAGCAATGGTTTGCTCAAACATGTTCTGCTCGTCGGAGAACAGCAGAGCGCTGGCATCCTTGAATTGTTGCTGACTTTCGGCGGATAGAAAGCCGATCTCCACACCGCCATCCAGCACGTAGCCCGGCAGTGGCGTGACGCCTTCGATCAGCGGCCACAAATGACCATCCTTTTCACGCGTCAAGTGATGCTGCACATACCAGCCAAGGCCCTCAAGCCTCGCGCACAGAGGGCCGTGAACATCGCGCCAGTAGGTGGCGAACAGGTCATGGGGAACGCCGTTCCTGCGCAACACCGTGGTATACGAATTTATAACGATGTTTTCATCGCGAGCGCCGTAGTTACCGGAAAATTCTGAGGTATGCATGAGTGCTCTCTGTCCTGAAGATGTTTCTCTCAGGCGCTTCGTCCGCGAGGTTAGTTCAAGGCAAATTACCGGCGGACACATTGGCTCGAAGCGATGCACGGCGAGACGAACAGATGCCCCCGGTAGGCGCCTGCCAGAGTACGTGCCGACACCACCGACCACATCAGTGCCAGCAGCGCGACGAGCCCGGTACCAAACACGTCGAAAAAGCTCAGGTGCAGGGTAGCGCCGAGTTTGAGCGTCGCCAGCGCATACACGCCGAGCGGGAAGGTAAATGCCCACCAGCCCAGATTGAATTCGATACCCTGCTTGAAGTAACGCGCGGTGATCAATACCGCCAGCGCCATCCACCACAGCCCCAGCCCCCAGAACAGCGTACCGACCATCACACCGATTCCAGCCACCACCGTGCCGAGCGACGCCAGGCCGTGGGCGGCAAAGATGGCCGGGGCCTCGTTGCCCATCACCAGCATGCCCAATGCGCCTGTGCCGATAGGGCCGAGTGCCAGCCAGCTCGACGCCGCCATGCTTTCATGAGGCAGTTTGTGCAATGCCAGACGCAACAGCAGAATCACCAGAATGCTCAATGCCACCGGTACCGAGTAGGCCCACAACACGTAGCTGGTGATCAGCACGGTGAACTGCGAATCAGCGGCTGCGAGGTGCGGGGTCAGCAGTCCGCCGCAGGCTGCTGCAACTTCTGCTGCCACCACGGGCAACAGCCAGACAGCGGTCATCTTCTCGATACTGTGTTCCTGACGGGTAAACATCATGAACGGAATCAGCACGCCACACGCCAGGGCCATTGCTACATCCAGCCACCACAATGCTTCGGCCAGCGGCACGATGGCAGTACCCCAGCGCGCCGGACCATACACCAGCAGGCCGCTGATGACAGTTGCCAGCCCCATGGGAATGGTGCCGAAGAACATCGATACGGTGGAGTGCCCGAACACCTGACGCGCCTCGTCGAAAAACAGCAGCCAGCGGCTGGCATACATGACGCTGAAGAGGGCGAACAGGCCTATGTTCAGGAACCATAACGCTTCACCCAGCGGGCGCAATGCAGCAATGTCCCCCGGCAGTTGCGCCAGCGCCAGTGACAAAATTCCGGTGCCCATGGTCACTGCGAACCAGTTGGGGGTGAACTGTCGAACGGCCTCCAGCGGGCTCGTCAGCGCTGCGAGAGGCGCGTTGCCCTTGTTGATAATAGCGAACCTGCTCATGGCCGTATCCTGCTGCTGAATGGGGAACAGGTTTCAGTCTACGCAGTCACAGAAAATCTTATAAACGGGTAATCTATCTTCTTGTTACCTGATTTTCAGGTAGGTTTGCCCGGCTACGGAGTTCAGTCTTGAGACTCAACCTGCGTCAATTACAGATTTTTTGCGCAATCACCCGCTGTGGCAGTACCACCAGCGCGGGTCATGCCTTGTCTTTGTCCCAGTCGGCTACCAGTGCGGCATTGAACGAGCTGGAAAGTGCGCTGGGCACCCGGCTGTTCGACCGGGTGGGCAAGCGGCTGGTCCTCAACGATAACGGCCAGACATTGCTGCCACGTGCCATGAAGATGCTGGAAAACGCCCAGCAGATCGAAGACAGCTTTCTATTGCCGGGCGCGACCTTGAATGCTCGCCTGCGAATCGGCAGTAGCAGCACCATTGGCAATTACGTCGTGCCGCAGATAGTCGGCGCACTGCGCAGTTCGACGCCTCTGCTGCGAGTCGATGTGGACATCGGCAACAGCACACTGATTGCTCGCAAGGTCGCGCAGTTTGAAATCGATATGGGCCTCATCGAGGCACCGTGCCATCTGCCAGAGCTGATCGCTGAGCCGTGGCTGGTCGATGAAATGGTCATTGTTGCCGGCAGCGCTCATCCGTTGGCCCGGCAACAGCAGGTTTCACTGGGGGAGCTGCAAAACGCTGAATGGCTGTTGCGTGAGCAGGGTTCGGGGACCCGGGAGGAGGTCGAGCACTTGTTGCTCAGGCATTTGCACGATCTGCAGGACATGCGCCAGGTAGGCAGTTCGGAAGCGATAATGCGCACCCTTGCTCAAGGCATTGGCATCAGTTGTCTGTCCCGGCGTATCGTCGCCGATCTGCTGCTGAGCGGGCAGTTGCGCACACTCGCCAGCCCGCTGCCGCCGCTCAATCGTCGGTTCTTCATGATCACTCACCGCGACAAGTTCGTCTCACCGAGCCTGGAGCGGTTCAGGGAGGCCTGTCGGCAGTCTGCCGATCAGGCAGGCACGTTGCGCCATGGTTTGAGCCACAACGCCAGCCCGAGCAGCAGCAAAGCGCCGTAAACACAGCTCAGGCCCAATTGCAGCCAGGTGTCGTGAAGCGGGTGCAGGAGCAGGGCGGCGAAGATCATCAGCAGGCTGGCCAGCAGCCAGTGACTGCGCCACGGCAAAACGCCGAGCAACGCCTGACGGCGCATCAGCAGCACGCCTGTGACCAGCGCGCCGCCCAGCGCCGCGATGGCGATACCGGTCAGTCCGAAGACAAAGGGCAGCGTCGCCAGCAGCAGCGCGTTACACAGACTGCCGATCAACTCGCAGTTGAGCGGCAGGCGAGTGTCACCGGCGGCGTAGGCGTAGCGCGCCAGCAAGGCGTTCCAGGCACCAAACATCAGCGGCACGGCAAACCAGGCCAGCAGCTCCGGTAGCGGACCCTCATGGCTCTGATTGGGCAGCAACAGGGTCACCAGCGCACCGGCCGCACCGATCAGCCCGGCTACGGCCGGCAGGGTCAGTAATGTGGCGCTGCCCAGCCCGCGTCTGAGTAGCGACAAACGCTGCTCGCCCGCGCTGCCGCTCATCAGCCCGAGCAGTACCTGGTTCAGGCTCATCAATGCAATAAGCGGCAGGTTGATCAGTTTACGCGCCAGATTGACCCAGGTTACCGCGCCTTCACCGAGCAACGACGCGACCATTCGCTCGAGCAAGGCAAGGCCCTGGCTGGCCAGGTTGCTGCTCAGCAGTGGACCGATGCGTTGCAGCAGTTCGCGCATGGCACCGGCTTCCGATTGCCACTGCCAGGGTCGCCATCCCGAACGATACAAGGCAGGCAACAACACGCCCGGCATCAGCACGCTGCCCAGTACGCACGCGCTGGCCAGCCCGGTCGACGTTGCGGCGTGGCTGAACGTGGCGAGGTAGATGACCGGCGGCAGGTTGAACAGCAGCGAGCCGAGCCCGGCCAGTACGAAGCGCGAACGGGCCTGCAAAGGTACGCAGAACAGCGCGTGAAGCATGAAGCCGGGTGCGCACCAGGCCAGCCAGCGCAGGCCGCTGGCTGCCTGTGCATAGCCGTCGGCGTCCAGCCCCGGACCGATAAGACGCACCAGAAACCCGGCACCGATCGCCAGCACTGCGCTCAATGCCACCCCGGTCAATAACAAACGCGGTGCCATGCCGCCCAGCCAGCGTTGTTGCCGGTCAGCCGGACGTTGCTGATAAAGGGGCAGGGCGGCAGCGCTGAGCAGCCCCGCGGCCAGTGACATGCGCAGCGCTTCGGGCAAAAACATCGAGACCAGAAAGGCATCGCTCTGACTGCCGGCACCCCAGGCTGCTACCAACAGCCATTCACGGGCAAAACCGGCTGCCAGGCCGGTGAGGGTGGCCAGTGTCAGCCAAAGTGTCGAGCCCAGCATCGCGCGCCCTGCCGATCAGTGAAACAGGGTGAACAGGCCTTTGCCGCCCACCTTGTAGTTGAGGCCGCGGGCGCGTTCACCCTTGACCTCGGCATTCGGCCCGCTGACGATCGCATAGGGCGCGACAGGTTTGGACACCACGCTGTTGCCGCCCACTACCGCGCCTTCGCCGATGTCTGCACCGAACGAGAGCAACGCGCGGCTGCAGATCCATGCGTAGTCACCGATAAACACCGGTCCGCCGACCGCCCAGAACTCGGGCTCGGCGAGGTCGTGCCCACCCGCGATAATCAGTACGTGTGAAGCGATGGTGACGTGATCGCCAATCACCAGCCCGCCACGGGCGTCAAGCTGGCAATGCCAGCCCACGGTGGTGTCGTTGCCGATGCGCAGGCTGTCGACACCCAGCACCTCGGTATTGCGCCACACAGTCGAACCCTTGCCGATTTTCGCACCGCCGATGCGTAACCACAGCAGACGCAAGGTATGGCTGGGGATCTTGCAGATCAGGATGTTGTAAGCCTGTTCCCAGGTCCGCAACATGCGGTCACGCAGGGTCGGCCAGTTGATTCCGTACAAAGGAATCAGCGCACCCAGGGTTTCGCTGGACAGCAGTTTGTAGAAGCGCCGCGCCAGCGGGTTTTCGATTCTTGGTTCGATATTCAAGTAGCAGATGAACGACAGGGTTCGATCCTTGATACGTGTTTCGAAGCACACTTCGTTGTCCAGCATCCACTGGTAGGCGGCTTCCAGCTCTTCGAGCGGCACCGCCATCTTGCGCGCGTAGTCGGGCAGTGCCTCTCTGAGATTATGAGAATGCATCATGCGGTGTTTCATGAGGAGGCTCCCGGCTCGGGTGAGGCGTCAGGGTGTTGAGGAGTCGTTTCGGCCCTGGCACGCAGGCGTCTGGTTTCGTGCAGGCTGATGCCGACAAATAGCCAGAACAAGGCAACCAGCACGCTGGTGAAACTGAAGTAGTGGTCAAACAGGCCGCTGAACAGTGCGGATAGAACACCCGTGGTGCAGCCCAGCGCAATGGCGTTTTCCCGAGTCAGCACTACCCGGTCGCTGCCTGGGCGAACTTCTTTCCACCAACTGATGGTCACGGCGATAAACAGCAACATGCCTGGCAGGCCGATCTTGTAGATGAAGTTCAGCCACAGGTTGGAAATGCCGAACTTTGTATAGCCCAGTACCGGTGGGTCGACCTTGAAGCCGATACCGAACGGGAAGGTGGCGACTGCGTCGGGAAAATTACTGTATTCCAGGAAGCGAATCGCGGTACTGGCGTCGTCGGAGGTGAACAACCCCATCAGTCGGTCCTGCAGCGGCGGGTAGAACGCCAGCAGGAAAATACCGGCGACCAGCCCGCCCATCAACAGCCGTCCCAGATGCGGAATGCGTCGCCTGGCCATCAACAGCATCACGGCGATCAGGCTCAGCAGCGCGCCGCGTGAGCCGGTCAGCAACAGACCGATGGCACCCAGTGCCGCCACCGTAAGGCCCAGCCTGCGCGCCGAGCCGGTGCGCGTCATGCCGAAGCAGAACGCCAGCGGCAGCAACATGGCCAGAGCACCGCCCGCCACGTTGGGGTGCATCCACGGCGAGCCCATGCGGCTGGCAAGCGAAAGCAGGCTCTCGCTCAAGATGTCTGCACCGCTGTAGCCCAGGCTACCGAGGATCGGGATGATGGCAGTTGCCGAGCCTTTGGTCACATACACCGTGATCGATAGCAATAACAGCAGCAAAGTCCCGCCGAGCAGCGCCATGACCGCCTTTTCCAGGGTCTTGAGGTCGGTCAGCAAGCGCGGTACCAGAAACAGGATAGACAGGTTGAACAGCCAGCGAACCCAGTTGATCGGGCCGTTGCCGTCGGCGACCACGGTCAACTGGCCGACCAGAAACGGGAACGCACTGAACAGCATCAATGCCACCAGCAGTTTTTCGGTGCTCAGCATTTTGGGCACCGTGTTGCGTTCCTGAAAGACTGCGTGCAGCAGGTAGCTGGCCCAGGTCAGCATGATCAGCGCTTCGGACACCGTAGTACGAACGCCAATCTGAATTGTAGAGTAGGGCAGGAAGGTCCCGATCAGGCAGAACAGCACGAGCCCGCGTACCGGGCGGCGAATGATGGTGGCCGCCGCCGCCAGACCGATTGCTGCCGCCACGACGAATTGTGCAGGCAGCATGCAGATCATCACACCGAATATCAGGCTGAACATCAGCCCCAGGGGTAAGGCCAGTGGCATCAGCGCAATTCCTCCAGCGTCGCGTGTACGCGTTCGCAAAAGGCTTTCAACTGATAGCGCTCTGTCCATTCCCTGGCAACTGCGGGATCTTCTTCGGGCGCATGCGACAACGTGCCCATCAGCCTGATCAGGTTGCCACTGTCGACAGGTGAAAAGCGCGGGCTGTCGGGTGGGGCGATTTCATCCAGCGAAGAGCCTGTGGCCACGGCAACCGGCGTGCCTGTGTTCAGTGCTTCGATCACCGGTAGCCCGAAGCCTTCGCTTCTGGACGGCTGCCAGAGTCGCTCGGCATTTTGGTAGACAGCATGCAGTTCGGCATCGCTGAGGCCGCTGAGCACGTGCAGGCCCGGTAACTGGCGCTGGGCTTCGGTCAGCGGATCGTCGCCACCGACCAGTACCAGTTCCGGGGTGTCGACAAATTGCATGCGTGCGGTCTGCCAGGCATCCACGAACCACTTGATGTTCTTGCGCGGTTCGCGTGTGCCCACGCACAGCCAGTAACGCAGGGGCAGTCGCAGTTGGCTGATATCAGCAGGTTCACCCTTGAAACCTTCTACCAGCAACGGCACCACGCGCAGCTTGCCTTTGACCCTGGGAAACAGGCGCGCGACTTCGTTGGCAGTGAATTGCGACGGCACCCAGATCTGGTCGGCCACTTTCAGCGACCAGGCAATCGACAGGTAGTCGGTCAGCCGGTAGATCCTGGCTTTCAGTCGCGAGCCGTGGCTGTTGTGTTCAGTGATCTGAAACAGATCGTGCAGTTGTAACACGTAGCGCATGTCAGCCGGTTTGCGCCCCAGCGGCAGGCCCATGTTGATGTTGGCGAAGTAGATCTGCACCCCGGCATCACGCAGGGCACCCGGCAGGAAAATGCCTTCGAAGCGCAAGCGATCCGGCAGGCGATGCACCGAGTCCAGCGGTGCGGCCCAGCGTGGGGTGTGCATCAAGCGGCGTACCGGATGATCGTAGGGTGCTACGCCGAACAGCTGCAATTGCACGTCCGGATGCTCACGAAACGCCTGTTCCAGCGCGAAATTCTGGCGACCGATGCCGCTGATGGGGTAACCGGCTGCCGCGCGGTAGTCGAGTCCTATACGCATGAGCGCGATCCTTGCTTGGGGAGCGAAAAGCGGGTGTAGATCACTTCCAGCTGGGCGGCCGAAACGGACCAGTCGTGCCGGGCACGCACATAAACGCGGCCGGCTTCGCCAATCTGGTCGAGCCGTAATGGTTTATCGGTGTATTCAACGATCAGCGTTGCCAGCCCGGACGCGTCTTCGCTGCCCAGGTAATGTTCGCCATTAGTGACCGACAACCCGGAAACGCCTTGCGCGGTGGTGACCACCGGCAGGCCGGCGGCCATGGCTTCCAGCGTCTTGAGCTTGGAGCCGCCGCCCTGGCGCAGGGGCGCGAAGAACATTGAGGCACTGGCCTGCAAGACGCGCAGGTCAGGTACGAAACCCAGCCATTCGATACGCGGGTCAGGCCAGCGTTCACGCCAGGCTTCAGGCAAACCGAAGCCGCCGATGGCAAAACGCACATCGGGTGCCTGAGCCCAGACCAGTGGCATGATTTCGTCCAGTGCCCACTCGATGGCATCTATATTGGGGCCGTATTCGTAGTTGCCGATGAACAGCAGGCGATGGCTGTTACGGTCCGCATGAACGCTGGCGTAGTAAGCGCAGTCGACACTGTTGACGACATAGGACGTGGCCCTGCCGCTCAAACGCGAAAGTACTTTGGCGTCGTCTTCGGTGACCGCGATCAACTCGCCGGTCTGGCGAAATACCCGGGTTTCCCAGCGCCGGTAGCGCCAGCGGTCGTACACGGCGAAGGCATTGGCCCAGCGTGGCAGACGGTCGTAACTGGCGGCGCCAAGGTCTGATTCAACATTATGTTCGGTCAGCACGAACGGTTTGCCCGAGCGCTTGAGTAGGCGTTCGAATGGCTGAAAGAAATAGGTGTGCTGCAACTGGATGATGTCCCAGTCCTCTTCAAGCAATTGCTCGAAGACTTTTTCCAGTTTCGGGGCGTAGCCGTTGACGCTGGCGAGCATCGGCGCAGGTGCAAACGCCACGGCCAGCAACGTGCGCAGGCTTAACAGCGGGCGTCGATCGATCACGATCAAGCGCTCCAGCCAGGGTTCCAGTGCCGAACGAGCGCTATCGTCCAGCGCGTTCTTGGACTGCACCAGCAGGGTGATGCGATGGCCGCGCGCTGCCAGATTGCGCAGCAAATGGTATTCCCGGGTTTTGCCGCCGCTGGTGGTAGGCCAGGGCAGGTAAGGGAGCGTCCATAGAATTCGCATACTCAGGGCTTCCATTCCAGAATTTGCAGAGTCGGCTTCAGCAGTAGGGTGACGCCCTGGCTGGCGGACAATGGGGTGCGGCTGCCACTCAGTGGGTCATGCACGACCGCGTCGGTGATGTTCGGGAAGTTCAACGAGGTGCCGGTCGCACTCCAGAACATCAGCAGATGAGTGCCATCTTCACGGGTCCACGGCACTGCGTACAGATCGTCCGGTACACGGCTCACTGCCGGCGGTTCGGCGGGTTGCAGTCGCGGGCCGGTGATCTTCAGAAAATTCTGCAGTGCGGTGTAGACCGGTTTGGGGCTGGCTTGCAGGTCAAGCAGGCCGTAACCCTGATCGCGGGCCGAGGCGCGCTCATCCAGATCGCTGAGATTGAACAGGAAGATGCGCTGGAAATCCATCGCACTCATCAGCGCCAGACGCCGCAGGGTATAGTCGGCCTGGCCTGAAGTGCCAATCAGATGTTGCATCTCGACCGGACCTGCATAGCTTGACCAGCCCCATTCAGTGGCCCACACCTGCTTGACGCCATTGCTGTGCAGCAACTGGTTCATGGCATTGGCGCGCACCAGAAAATCGCGGTCCGGTAGTGAATCGCCTTCGGGGTACTCGGAATATGGGTGGTATGCCGCCACGATATTCTGCTGGCCCAGGCCATTATCGAGCAGCGTCTGTAGCATGTAGCCAGAGGTACTGTGCATCTGACTGTAATAGGCCATGCCCGCAGTGACGATGGTCTTGTCCGGCAGGGCGGCGCGAATCGCGTTGGCAGTGGTGGTCAGCAGGCGTCCATAGGCGGTAGGGTCCTCCTTGGGCAGCCAGACAATGTTCGGCTCGTTCCAGACCTGCCAGTTGTTGACCTGCGGATAGCGCTGGGCCAGGGCGGTCATGCGTGCGGCAAATACGTTGAAATCCGTGGGCGGATACTGATCGCGGCTTTTCGCACCGGCCGACGCACTGCTGGCGAAAGGCGCCGAGCCCACCAGATAAGCCACCGTGTTGTAGTTGTGCGCCTTGATTGCAGCCATGGCGGCATCCAGCTCGGTCAGTGCGTAGTGATCCTTTTGCGGCTCGATCACCGGCCAGTGAATGGTCAGGCGCACCCAGTTGAGGCCCAGTTCGTCCAGGCGGCTCATCTGTTGTTGATAGATGTCAGGCGCAAAATACTGAAACTGCACATTGACGCCCAAAAAGTCCGCCCAGACCACCTCGCGAGGTGCCTTGAGGACCGTTGCCGCGTGGGCCGCGCCGCACATTGCTGCGCTGAGCAGTGCGCTCGCGACGATTTGCCGGAATCTGGATGGACGCTGCATGTCACTTCTCCTCGCACGCCTGGCGGAATACATCCCGAAAACGCTCTGCGGTGTGGCTCCAGACTCTGGCCTTGCCCATGTGCGAGGCATTTTCGGCCCATTGTTTGACCAGCTCCGGATCCGCGCAAGCTTGCGTCAGAGCCTTTGCCAGTCCGTCCACATCGCCTTGCGGATAGATCATGCCGTTGCCGTGCGAGACTTCTTCGGCAAACGAGCGTGCATCAGAAGTAATCACGCCCCTGCCACACGCCACCGCCCATGACAACGCGCCGCTGGTGCCGCGCAGCTTGCCGAGAATCTTCAGTTTGCTCGATTCGCGATAAGGCAGAACCATCACGTGATGAGCCTGGATTACCTGCGGGATCTGCTCGGCAGGCAGGTCCAGTTGCCAGTCGATCAGATCGACAAGGCCTAGCTGGCGGATGCGCAGGCGCAGTTGCTCCAGGTAGCTGCCGGACGGGCCGAAGGCCATTTCCGGCTCGCTGCCGCCTGCCAGGGTCAGGCGTACGGTCGACCGCAACGCAGGCTGTGCGGTGAAAACGCTGGCCAGCGCATCAAGCAGGTCTTCGATTCCCTTGCCGCGATAAATGAAGCCGAAATACAGCAGACGCAAGGGCTTCAAGGGTGGCAACGGGGCGGGAGCGATGGCGACGTTGCCGTGACTGATCACCGCCATCTGTGCGGTTTTCAGCCCCATGCGCTGACGCAGGCTCTGGCTGCCCGCCTGGGTCAGTGTCACCAGGCGGGTCATGTGCTGCGCCAATTGCCGTTCTTCACGCAGGCACAGCGGGTCGGCCAGCACCGTCGCCATTTCCGGCAGCGGTGAGCGCATGCCGCTGACAATCGATAAGGGCCAGGGCAGTTTCTCGCGCCGCCACACCAGTCGCTCGGGATCGTGCACTGTCGCGGTCAACGGCAGCTTCGGGAAGCGTCGACGCAAGGCTCGCAGGGCCTGAAACTCCGCCAGCCGTCCGCCGCCCAGTTCGGCATGGACCAGATCGATCTCGCTCCAGTCGGTTTCGGCAACACGCTGTTCTGCGGCACGTGGATCGTTGCCGACACCCAGCAGCGGTGTGCTGACCTGCAGGCCGATGCCTTCAAGCGCATGCCGCAGGTGCCCGGCATAATCGGCGATGCCGTTCTGCTCGGGTGGCAGCGGCGCTAGCAGGGCAATGCGCATCAGCCTCGGCTCCCGATCCGCTTGAGGAAGTTCAATACCTGCTCCGGCACCTCGAAACGACGGCGGTTGATAATGATGCCGTCGACTTTCTTGAATGCGGTATTGAGGTTATTCAAGGTGTCCTCAAGCATCGGCACGGTGGTGTCTTCGGCACGCACCACCAGCACGATCAGGTCAGCCTTGCGCAGCAGCACAAAGGCATCCTGATTGGCGGAAAGTGCCGAGGCGTTGATCAGCACGATTTCACCAGGACTGGCCGGGCCGCGGCCTTCGGTGCGGACCCGATGACCCTGCTCGGTCAGCAATGTGCTCAGCCGCTCGATCACGAACGACACGCCTGCGCCGAACTTGACTGAGGTGAAGCCGATGGTCAGGCCGCGCTCATCTACCTGATCGAGCGGCAAAATACCGTATACCCGGTGCAAATTGGAGGTGAAGGCTGCACTGCGCTCCTGAGCGCGCTCCAGGTCGGGCAGACTGGTCCAGACCGGGACGCCAAAGTTGCTCTCGATCTTGTCGCCGTCGTGGATGCGCTGGTCCAGCAGGTAGAAGAAGTACAGCGCCACAGCGCCCACAACAAGGCTCAGCGGAAAAGCCAGCAGCAGCATCAGCAGGCTTTTCGGGAACACCCGGCTGGGGTTGAAGGTGGCGTCTTCAATGGTCGCGATATTGCTGATCTGGCTGTTGTCCAGCTCACGGTCAATACGCGATTTTTCCAGGCTGTCCTTGTACAGCGCATAGCTCTTCTCGGCCGCATCCAGCTCGTTCTGCAGGCGCGAAAGCTCCGGCTCCAGATTCAATGCCTGCTGGCGGTCGCTTTCCAGCTGCGCGATCTGCGCATTTTGCTGAACGAGCTGGGTTTGCAGGCGCGCGTAGCTGGTCTGCTGATCGGCGTACACGTTCTGCATGCGGTTGTAGATGGGGTTGGGAGTGATGCTTTCAGAGCGCTGGACGGTGGCTTCCTGTTCCTTGAGCAGCTTCTTGAGGTTGTTGACCTCCTCATTGATCGCCCGGATTGGCGGCGCCTCTTCCTTGAACGAGCGGAGCATTTCCTGACGCTCCACTTCCTTGCCATTGATGCGGTTCTGCAAGTCCTGGCGATTGGGGTTCAACGCCAGTTCGCGACCTGCCGAGACTGTCTTGGGCTGCTCTGCCAACTGCTTTTTCAGCAGGTCCAGGCCGGCCTTGGTAGACGCAATGGAACGGGTTGTGTTGTTGCGCTCGGTACGCAGGTCGTTGAGCCCCTGCGAGGTATCCGCCAGGCGCTGGGAAATGCTCACTGCGCTCAACTGGTTCAGGTAATTCTGGATTTGCTTCTTGTACTCGATGATGTTCGCGCCGGTCGTTTTCACTTCCGATTCATAGAACGCGTACAGGCTGACCCGGCCCAGTGTCTTTGTGCGTTGCAACTGGTACTCGGTGATCCAGGTCCTGAGCACGGTCTGGGCGATGTCCGGGTCGTTCCAGGTAAATCTCAGCTCCATCACCGACGAGCCCGGTTCGTGGCTGACCTTGAAGTTTTTCTCCAGATCCTCGGCCAGGCGTTCGGCCTGCGAGCGATGCTCCACCAGACCGATAAATTGCAGAACGTTGCGTACGCCGTTGACGACTGCCCCGACGACTGCCTTGAGGCCGTTTTTCACCGACGCCAGAACGCCGGTTTCAGGCGGCACCATAGACAGCTCGGCGAGGTATTTTTCGGACACGGCACGCATGATCGGCCGCCCGCTGAGCATGCGCTCTTCGTCGAGCAGCGGATCACGCAGGCCGCTCGGTATAACGATAGCCTGACGGTCGGACAGCTCGATAGGCACAGTGCTGCTGTCACGGCCGGGCTTGACCAGCAGCAAAGCTGTGGACTCGTAGCGGTTGGGGAGCAAAAAAGCGCCCAGAAGGATGATGACGAAGGTCGCCACCACGGTGATCCTGACTTCGCGCTTGAAAATGAACAGCAGGCGCAGCAGGTCGCGGAATGAGCGGATGTTGATCATGTCTGTTTCCCTGACAATTAATTGTTGTTGCGCAGCTCGTAGTTCATGCCCAGGCCGATCGACTTCGCGAAGGGAATCAGCTGGTTGAAATACAGGGATACGCCGTCAACCTTGTTGCCGACCGATGATTTGGGAACGAACACGATGTCGCCACGTTTGAGCAGCACCGGCGCTGTAGGGCCACCCGCACCGCCCGCCCAGAGAAACTTGCTGTAATCAAAGAAATAGGTCTTGTAGAGCCCGTTTTCTTCCTGACGCAGCAGCGCGACCTGACCGGCATCGGCATCCAGCGCCACACCGCCCGCGCCGACAATCGCCTGATCGAGATTGGTAGCAACGTTGACCGGCAACGTTACCGAGTTACGTACGGCGCCGCCGACAAACACGGTGTTGCCCGGTGACTGGGAAATGTTGATGGTCAGTGCCGTTTCGCGGTAGACATTCTGCAGCTTGCTTTCCAGCAGGTCATTCAACTGCTGGAGTGTCAGGCCCGCTGCTTTGACCGTGCCGATGTAAGGGTAGGAAAAGGTGCCGTCGTTGAGCACCTGAAACAGCGTCAGCTCGTAGATAGAGTTGGCGGTAAACGCCGAAATCGACGGAGCTTCGCCACTGTTGCGCACGATTCGCAAGGTATCGCCAGGACGGATTCTTTCCGGCGGCAGCGGTTTGCCCGCCAGTGCGCGACCTGCCGCCTGACCGGCTTCAATTTGCGCGCGGTCATCCGGCAAGCCCACCCTGGACGGGGTGTTGCATGCACTCAACAGCAATAAGCTTGCGATCAGCATCATGCTTTTCATTGGTCCTGAACTCCTGTCGAGCACAAATACGGCTCCCTTGCGGGTAATAAATTCATGTTGGCGGGTACTGCCTGTTCCGGTTGCTATCAATTGAAAACCGAGTGAATCAAGCGGCGTCTGCCGCTCGTGAATCAGCTCTTCACCGTCTTGTCGGGCACGCGTCCGTAAATGTCGGTAAAGCGCACGATGTCGTCTTCCCCCAGGTATTCACCGCTCTGCACCTCGATCATCACCAGGTCGATGACGCCCGGGTTGACCAGCCGGTGCGTGAACCCCGGTTTGATGAACGTCGACTCGTTGGTATCGAGCATGAATTCACGCTCGCCATTGGTGACGGTTGCCATGCCGCTGACCACGATCCAGTGTTCGCTGCGGTGATGGTGCATCTGCAACGAGAGTGACGCTTGCGGGCGAACGACAATGCGCTTGATCTTGAAACGCTTGCCTTCTTCGAGCACCGTGTAGGTGCCCCACGGGCGGGTGACGGTACGGTGCAGACGGTAGGCGTCATGGCCCTGGCGCTTGAGCTCCTGAGCGATGATCTTGACGTCCTGACTGCGGCGTCCGTCTGCGATCAGCAAGGCGTCGGGGGTGTCGATGATGATCAGGTTGTCGAGGCCGATAGCGCCCACCAGGCGTTTGGGCGAGTCGATGTAGCAATTGCTGACGTCATGCAGCACAGCTTCGCCATTGCAGTAATTGCCTTGAGCATCGACCGGAGACAGTTCACGCACCGCCTGCCAGGAACCGATATCACTCCAGCCGAGCTGGCAGGGCACCACGGCAACTTTTTCGGAACGCTCCATCAGTGCGTAGTCGATGGAAATGTCCGGGGTCAGAGCAAACGATTCGCTGTCCAGTTCGACCTGCAGTTCACGATTGCCTTCCTTGCGCGGGCTCGATTCCAGGCAGTTGCTGACCGCGTTCAGCACATTAGGCGCGTGGGTGCGCAGCTCGCGCAGCACGGCATCGGCACGCATGCAGAACATCCCGGCGTTCCAGAAATGCAGACCACCGTCCACATAGCCCTGGGCGGTAACTGCATTGGGTTTTTCGACAAAACGGGCGACCTGACAGGCGTCGGCACTGAGTGCCGGGCCTTTTTCGATGTAGCCAAAACCGGTTTCCGCTGCGGTCGGGACGATGCCGAAGGTCACCAGCCAGCCCTCGGAGGCCAGCTTCTGCGCGGCAGTCACTGCTCTGGAGAATTCCTCGACATTGGTAATCAGGTGATCGGCAGGCAATACCAGTAACTGCGCGTCATCGCCATACAGCTGGCTGACATGCAGCGCAGCGGCGGCGACCGCGGCTGCGGTGTTGCGCCCGAAGGGCTCGAGGATGAAATCCAGACGCGCATTGCCTTTGTTCAACTGGCGGTAGTCGTCCACTGTGCGGAAGTACACCTCCCGGTTGGTAACCGTCAGCAGGCGGTCGACTCCGGGCAGGCCGACCGCACGCAGGAAGGTCTTCTGCAGCAGGCTCTGGCCGTCGGGAAGGCGCATGAACGGCTTGGGCATGGCTTCTCGCGAGACCGGCCACAGACGGGTGCCGGAGCCACCGGCGATGATGCAGGGAATAAGCGTGCTCATCAGTAAGCCTCGCGAGTGAATAGCACTGCAGGCACAGTGCGCATAAGGATGTACAGGTCGAACCAGACAGACCAGTTTTCGATGTACTCGAGATCAAACTCGACGCGTTTTTCGATTTTTTCCACGGTGTCGGTTTCACCACGATAGCCGTTAATCTGCGCCAGCCCGGTGATCCCCGGTTTGACGCGATGCCGCGACGTGTATTCTTTCACCGCTTGCTCGAACAAAATCCCTGCAGCCTTGGTGGCCGTCGCATGTGGGCGTGGCCCGACCATTGACATGCTGCCTGCCGCTACGTTGAACAGCTGTGGCAATTCATCCAGGCTGGTCTTGCGAATGAAGCGCCCGACCCGCGTGATTCTGGCATCGCCACGGGTGGTCTGGCGCTCGGCTGTTGCATCGGCCTGGTGCTGATGCATGGAGCGGAACTTGAATACTTCGATCAGGCGATTGTTGTAGCCGTAGCGCTTCTGGCGGAAAAACACCGGGCCTGGGGAGTCGAGCTTGATCGCCAGTGCGACCAGCAGCATTACCGGTGACAACACCAGCAACGCGAGCGACGACAGAACGATATCTTCGGCGCGCTTGATGAATGGAGACCAGCCACTGAGCGGCAGATCCGATGCATTGAACATCGGCAGCCGGGCCACTTCGGTAATGCGGTTGTGGGTATGCCGGAAGGCAATCATGTCCGGCACCAGCAATACGTTGACCGGTAGCCTGCGCAGTTCGCGAATGATGTAATCCATGCGGTTTTCCGCCGTCCAGGGCAGGGCGACCAGCACTTGGGTCACTTTCTCTTCGCGAATCAGCCGTTCCAGGTCGCTGGTATTGCCCAGCAGGGGCAGGTTGGCCACGGTTTTGGGCATGCGACCGATCCGGTCGTCGATAAAACCGGTGACACCCGAACGGATGTCCTGATGTTCCAGCAGGTACTCGGCCAGGCGCAGGCCATTTTCCGTCGCGCCCAGAATCACGGCATGTTGCAGGAACACCCCCTTGCGCATCTGACGCTTGAACAGCATCAACAGCAGCAGACGAATGATGCCGAACAGCGCCAGGCTGGTCAGGTACCAGATCAGCGATTCTTCAGGGGAGAGATAGCCGAACAGCCCCATTGCCTGTTGCATGAACAGCAATAGCCCGAAGGCTGCGGTCCAGGCAACTGCCAGCGCGCCCATGCGCAGATCGTTGCTGAACAACGCTTCGGAATAGACGCCCATGGCCTGAAACACCAACACGCCGACAAAGCCGAAAAACAGCAGCATGGTCATATAACCCTGCTGTGTTTCCGGGCCGTCATGCTTGATAAGCATCATGATTGCAAGGCCGGGCAGAATGCAGGCAATGCCATGGGCCAGCCGAATACCGAAAAGAAAGTATTCGACCAGACTGGTGCGGGTGAGCGAAAGACTGTCGACCGGCTGCAACCTCATAGAACTCCCTTACTCCCTGTATGCGTCTGGATCCTGCTGATCCTGGGCGTTTTGCGATGACGCGTTTGCAGCTTCAAATAGGCATCTGTTCACAGATAGTGTCCAAGCGTAGCCAGTTACGTGTCGAGGTCATGACGAATCCGGACTGTCTTTTGTGAATATCACTTTATATATGTCGTCCTGTTCCGAATTTTATTTAAGACTTTTCAACCATTTGTAGATGAAACTTCCCTCAAGTGAGGGTCCTGCTGTCAGTAAAGCTCATGAAACAAATAGCGTCAGTACAAAAGTGTGCCAACTCTGATGCAATCGTTGCTCCAGAGCTTCTGCTTCCGGGTTTTGCCCAGTATTGGCGGGGGTTGATCTGTTCTTGGTGACGTGAAAAAAATTTCTGTGACGGGTGGGCCTTTTTGACATGTGCGGGGTCACAGTCATGCGTCGTGCGAAATGTATGCGGGCGCTGACTACAGAAAGAGCGTCGCTCGCAGGCTTCAATTCGTAGGGTTCGTCAGAGGAGGTGTCATGACACAACGCAGGGCAATGCTCATTCTTCACGGTAAACAGGCGCTCAACGAAGACGTACGTGATGCCGTTGCAGACAAGCGCAAGCAGGGCTGGGAGCTGGACGTGAGGCTCACCTGGGAAGCTGGCGATGCCCAACGCCTGGTTGGCGAAGCGCTGGCCGCCGGGCATCGGCATATCGTGGCGGGCGGTGGTGACGGTACCTTGCGAGATATCGCCGAGGCCCTGGCGCTGGCTGAAACACAAGCCAGCCTGACTATTTTGCCGCTGGGCACTGCCAACGATTTTGCCCGCGCAGCCGGGGTGCCTCTTGAGGTCTCCAAGGCTCTGCAACTGATGGACGTAGCACCGCGTGCCGTTGATCTGGGTGAAGTTGGTGGCAAGCTGTTCCTCAACATGGCTACCGGCGGTTTTGGCAGTCAGGTAACCGCCAACACATCCGAAGACCTGAAAAAGGTATTGGGCGGCGCGGCCTATCTGTTTACCGGTCTGACAAGGTTCAGCGAGCTGCATGCTGCCCACGGCGAACTCACCGGGCCGGATTTCCACTGGCGTGGAGACCTGCTGGCGCTGGGTATCGGCAATGGCCGGCAGGCAGGCGGTGGACACGAGCTGTGCCCGACCGCACTGGCCGATGACGGTCTGCTCGACATCAGTATCCTGCCCGCGCCTCAGGAAGTGGTCGGCACGCTGAGGAGTCTGCTGGAAGGCGGGCTGGGCATCGACAACATGTTCATTCGCGCGCGTTTGCCCTGGGTAGAACTCAAGTCGGCTCAGGGCCTGGATATCAACCTTGATGGTGAGCCGTTGTCTGGCGAGGATCTGCGCTTCGAAGCACGACCGGGCGCGCTACAGGTGCATTTGCCGACGGATTCACCGGTGCTGAGCCGTGCACCGATGCTCAATCGTCCAGACTGATAATCCGCTCGCGAACGCAAAACAGTACCAGCCCGGCGACGTCGAATATCTGTAGCCGCTTCATGACCTGGGAGCGGTGGGTCTCGATGGTCTTGATGCTCAGTCCCAGGCCGACGGCAATCTCACGCGTGGACTTGCCGCGCACGATCAGACGCAGGATTTCCAGCTGGCGAGCGGTCAGGTGATACCGCTCCTTGGCCGCCTGGGCCCTGTCCGAGCGTGTTCCGCGCAGGGCGCGCTCGATAACGGTATGAGCGATGGCCGGGCTCAGATAGCGTTCGTTGTTGCGCAGCGCTTCCAGTGCCTGTTCCAGTTCGGTCGCGGTGGTGTCCTTGAGCAGATAGCCGCGAGCCCCGATGTCGAGCGCACGCATGATCATGTCCGGATCGGTGTGCATCGACAGGATCAAGACCTTGCAATGTGGCTGTACTTTAAATAGTTGCTCGAGCGCCTCAAGGCCGTCGACGCTCTTCATCCAGATATCGAGCAGGATGATATCGGGCTTGAGTCGCTGCGCCAGGCTCGACAACTGCGCGCCGTCCGCCCCTTCACCGAGAATGGCATAGCCCGGCATGTCTGCAACCAGCGCTCGCACGCCGGCTCTGATCAGGGAGTGGTCGTCGACCAGTAACAGATTGCAGGTCATTGTGGCTTCTTGTGTAGATGGGACCGCCGAGGCGTGCGTTCAGTCCCTGGTCAACCTTTAAGACGATTTGAAAGCAGTGAAGACAATGGACGGAAAACGCTGACGTGACAACATCACTTCACTGACATTGCGGTGTAATGCCCGACAGTCGAGCGTTATCGTTGGGTTGCATCCTTCGTCAGTGCCGATTGCGAGGAGGCGCTGGCCAGTTTTTCCAACAGCTCCAGCTGTTCGTTGTTGTCCATCGTCAACTCACCCGTTTGCGGATCGAGAAGCTCGACCTGCCAGGACATGAGCATCAGGCAGTTTTTAACGGTCAGCAGGGTTTCCTGTGAGAGTTCGTTGGCCTGGCCACCGCTTTTCAATAATTGACACAGCTGACGTGAAAACTCGGCAATGCACGGCACAGGCGCGGCTTCCGCCTCCTGGGCCAGAGTGCGCAGGGTGGTCAGAAGGCAGCCGGTGGCGTCCTCGTCGTTGGGGATCAACTCCAGGTGCGAAAGACATTCTTCCGACTTGTACAGAAGTGCCTGAGAGGTGCTCAGGAACTGGTCGTGCTTATGCTGCCAATCGTTGTTGCTCAGCATCCTGTGTCTCCACT
Organism: Pseudomonas syringae group sp. J248-6; assembly: GCF_032586995.1. Lineage (NCBI taxonomy): Bacteria > Pseudomonadati > Pseudomonadota > Gammaproteobacteria > Pseudomonadales > Pseudomonadaceae > Pseudomonas > Pseudomonas syringae group sp. J248-6. The sequence goes on from NZ_JAWHOP010000026.1 coordinate 20,827, forward strand.
GATCATGGATAGCGAACTTCCGCCCGCGGCGAATGGCTGACAGTTAATGTCGATTTCAAACAAAAGTATGTAGGGCATTTCTGAATGTTGCCAGCGCCGCTTGATTACAAGGTTTGAAAAGCGGACACGAACCTGACGCCATTCTTGTATTGAGAATGGCGTCACAATAGTGGCAATTAGATGTCGATCATATCAGGTTATCCCCGATTGACTTTTTGTGGTTCTTTGATTTTTACCTTGAGCGACTGGGTATGTTCAGGCTTTTTCAGGACGCGCCCATCGTCGTATTTGTCTGGCTGGAAAGCGACACCAGTAAACCATGATGGTAAAGTGACATCAATGCTGAGGATAGCCTTTCATCGCTATTAAGGTCCGGCTGGTTTCAGCCGATACAGGCTCAACAGACTCATCGTGACCATTGCTTCAGGAGCTAATAATGGCAGGCATTCTCGACACAGTAGATCAGCGCACACAACTGGTGGGCGAGAATCGCCTGGAAATCCTCATGTTTCGCCTTGCCGGTCGGCAATTGTTTGCGATCAACGTGTTCAAGGTCCAGGAAGTATTGCAGCTACCCAAGCTGACCCTCATGCCGCAACGCCACTCGTTCGTCTGCGGCGTGGTCAACCTGCGTGGCCAGACCCTGCCGGTGATCGATCTTTCCCAGGCCATCGGTATGCGGCCGCTGGTGCCGGGGCCTGGCAGCACGATCATCGTCACCGAGTACAATCGCTCGGTTCAGGCCTTCCTGGTCGGTGGTGTGGACCGCATCGTCAACATGAACTGGGATGCGATCATGCCTCCGCCGGCCAGCGCCGGTCGTCAGCATTACCTGACGGCGATCAGCAAGGTCGATGACCAACTGGTAGAAATCATCGACGTCGAAAAAGTACTTGCCGAGATCGTGCCGTACAACGCCAAGGTGTCCCGCGAGAAGCTCGAAGACCCGGTACTGGAAAATGCCCGTGGTCGTGAGGTGTTGCTGGTCGATGACTCCAAGGTGGCGCTGGCGCAGTTGCGCGACACGCTGTCTCAATTGGGCCTCAAGCTGCACGTGGCCAGTGATGGTCTCAAGGCGTTGAACATGCTCAAGGGTTGGGCGGACGCGGGCGAGAACGTCCATGAAAAGCTGCTGATGGTATTCACCGATGCCGAAATGCCGGAAATGGACGGTTATCGCCTGACCACCGAGATTCGCAACGATCCGCGTTTGCGCAGTCTGTACATCGTTCTGCACACCTCGTTGTCCGGCAGCTTCAACGAATCGATGGTCAAGAAGGTCGGTTGCGACAACTTCCTCTCCAAATTCCAGCCCGACAAGCTGGTCGAAGTAGTGCGCGAACGTCTTTTGATGATTGGCTGATACCTTGCGCGATTGTTGATCGCGGATGCCTGCCGCTCCGGCTTCGGATAAGCTTCGATGTCTTCGTCAAAGCTTATCCCGCCATCAAAGGAACCGGCTCTCATGTTGCGTCTCAGCTCTCTCTATCGTTTCCCTCTCAAATCCTGCAAGGCGGAGACGCTGCAACGCGCGTCGTTCGACCAGTTGGGGTTGGCGGGGGACCGACGCTGGATGCTGGTCGACGAAAGCAACGGTCGGTTCTTCACCCAGCGCGCCCTGTCGCACATGTCCCAACTGACGGTGTTGTGGAATGCCCGCGGCGGTGTAACCCTTTCGGCACCCGGTTTCGAGCCTCTGGACGTCGCGGTTCCGCTGGATATCGAGTCAAACCTGCGCGGTGTGACAGTCTGGCGTGATTCGTTGCAGGTGCCGGACGCTGGCGATGTGGCTGCCGAATGGGTCAGCCGGTTTATTGGCAAGCCCACCCGCATGGTCTATCTGCCGGTGGAGCGTGCGCGCTGGCTGCCCGGGGGCTATCAGACGATTAACGACCGGGTGAGTTTTGCCGATGGCTTCCCGTTGCTGCTGATTGGTCAGGGCTCGCTCGATGACCTGTCGTCGCGCCTGGGCAGGCCATTGGAAATGCTGCGCTTCAGGCCCAATCTGGTGGTTGAAGGGGCTGAGGCCTTTGCCGAGGATGGCTGGAAGCGTATCCGTATCGGCGACATCGAATTCCAGCTGCTCAAGCCTTGCGCGCGCTGCATTCTCACCACTATCGACCCGGCTACCGGCGAGCGCAGCGCGGATCGCGAGCCCTTCGCCACACTCAAGACCTATCGGGAGGTGGAGGGTAACGTGCTGTTTGGCCAGAACGTGGTCAACGAGGGGCTGGGCGAGCTTGAAGTGGGTATGCCGGTCGAAGTGCTGGAATAGGTGTTGCGTGGCGGCAGGAGTGCTCTGAGAAGCACTCCTGCCGACCGGTCACTGATCGTCGAAAAACCGCTCGTGCCAGTCAACCAGCGGCTGAGGCGAGTTGAGCTTCTGGCCGTAGATCACCGAATAGGACAACACGTTCTGTACGTACTGGCGGGTTTCATCGAACGGTATGCTCTCTACCCAGACATCGAAGGCCAGGTGATTGGCACCTTTCAGCCATTGGCGTACGCGGCCTGGCCCGGCGTTGTAGGCGGCTGAAGCAAGCACGCGGTTGCCGTTGAACTGGGCATGCACCGAACTCAGGTAGGCAGCGCCCAGCTGAATGTTGGTGTCCGGGTCCAGCACCTGCTGCGGCGATGCCAGCGGGATGCTGAACTTGCGGGCAGTTTCCTTGGCGGTGGCAGGCATCAACTGCATCAGCCCGCTGGCACCGACGCCCGAGCGAGCGTCATCCATGAAGGCGCTCTCCTGGCGCGTAATGGCGAATACCCAGCTTGAGTGCAGCCCACGCACCTTGGCTTCGCGTACCAGTGTGTCGCGATGGGCCATCGGGAAGCGGATGTCCAGATCATCCCAGTATTGCGCCTGGCTGATCGTGCGAATGGCTGGGAAATACCATTTCAGGTCGTAGGCCAGTTTGGCCTGGGCAACCATTTCGTCACGGTTGAACTGGCGGCTGACGTGATACCACTCGCGTCGTCCATCGACGATTTCGCCGCGATCATGAAACTCCAGCGCACGACGCACCCCGGGTGTATTGCGTACCTTGTTGATCAGCGCCTGGCTGAGCACCAGGGGCTTGTTGTTGAGCTGATAGGGGCTTTGTGTGCGATCGGCCGCCAGAAAACCGTAGAAGTCGCGCTCTTTGGCCACGTCCTTGTACAGAGCGGCAATCAGCGGGCTGTTGGGCTGCGCCAGTTCCAGAGAGCGGGCTTCCCAGTAACGCCAGCGATTGGTCGCAGCAAGGTCCTTGGGCAGTCGGCGCGCCAGTTCGTAGGCGTCCTCCCAGCGACCCAGTCGCAGCAACAGACGCATACGCCACTCGGTAACCGTGTTGTCGCGCAGTTCCGGGTCGTATCGGGTCATGACCTCCAGGGCGCGGTCATCATAACGACGTGCCAGGGTCAGGCCGATTTCCTTGGCAATTTCCACCTGCTCTTCGCGGGAGAAGTGCATGGTTGCCGCGTAGCCATCAAGCATCGACAGGGCCTTCTGCGGGTCTTCCTTGGCCAGTCTGCGCAGGCCAAGGCCGACCACATCGGACATGGCTTCATCCACCGGCGCGAACTGTGCGGGGTTGTTGATCATTTCCGGCTTCTGGGCGACAGCCAGCAGCAGGCGACCTTGCGGGGCCAGCGAATTGAGACTGTTGACCAGCGTGTTGGCCAGGCTGTAATTGCGTGCCTGAGCGGCCAGTTTGGCCCGTTGCCAGCGTTTCTGCTCCGTCAACTGGCCTGCGGCTGCCCATTGTGCGAAAAAGCCGTCACAGGCGGCTGGCAGTGTCTTGCCGGTCATCCACAGTTTTTCTGCGCTGGCATAGCCTTCGGCGCGCTTGTTGTTGCTCAACTGGTATTGCCCGTACAGGCAATCCAGTTCGACGAAATTCATTTTCGGGTCGTAGTACTTGACGAACGGTTGCCAGTCACCGCGTTCCGCCAGCCAGCGCAACCAGCGCAGCTTCATCCAGTTGGCCTGCGGCAGGTCACCATGCTCGGCAAGAAACTTCTCGATCTCCGCGTTGCTGGCAGTCTTCAGGCGAGCCGTCAGCTCGTCGTATTCGAGGTAAGGCTCCAGCGGATAATCGGCCAGCGCCGTGCTGTACATCTGATACGGGCCTGAATCGCCCTTGGCCAGCGCACGCTTGGCTTCGTCGTAATACTTGCGTTGTTGGTTGAGGTCTACCGCATGAGCAGTCTGGATGGCGGTAGTGGAGAGGAGCAGGCACGATAAAAAGCTGAACAAACGACTGCGCATGAGACTTCCGAGCAGATGAGTCGTGAAAAGTATTGCTAGCTTAGCCTTTTGCCAGCTCATGGTGAAAGCATTGCCGACGAGCTTGTCTCATATGGAAATAATTGTCGGTTATGAAGGGTATGTGGAAGTTGTCACGGGTGCCACGATTCCCGACATCCGCCGGTTATCTCAGGTAGAATGCGCGCCCGGTTTTTGGAGAAGCTCATGACCCTGCTCAAATTCAGCGATGTGTCCCTTGCTTTCGGCGCCATGCCGTTATTGGACAAGGTGTCCTGGCAGATCGCCCGTGGTGAGCGGGTGTGCATCATCGGCCGTAACGGCACAGGCAAATCCAGCATGTTGAAGCTGGTAAAAGGCGTTCAGAAGCCTGATGACGGGGCTGTCTGGCGTGCGCCCGGCCTCAAGATCGGCGAATTGCCCCAGGAATTGCCGGTAGCCGACGGACGGACTGTCTTCGACGTGGTAGCCGAAGGTCTGGATGGCGTCGGTGCGTTGCTGGCCGAATACCACCATCTGGCGCAGAACTGCGTCACCGAGGAAGACCTGAACAAGCTGATGCATGTTCAGCAGGACCTCGAAGCCCGTGATGGCTGGCGCCTGCAGCAGTTGGTCGAGAGCACTCTCAGCCGCTTGCAGTTGCCTGCCGACAAGACCCTGGCCGAGTTGTCCGGTGGCTGGCGTCGCCGTGTTCTGCTAGCTCAGGCGCTGGTTTCCGAGCCCGACCTGTTGCTGCTCGACGAGCCGACCAACCACCTGGATATCGGCGCTATCGCCTGGCTTGAAGAAGCCCTCAAGGATTTCCAGGGTGCGGTGCTGTTCATCACGCACGACCGGGCATTCCTGCAAAACCTTGCGACCCGTATTCTTGAGCTGGACCGCGGTGGACTGATCGACTGGGACGGCGATTACGCCAGTTTCCTGGTCCACAAGGAAGCCGCACTGGCAGCCGAAGAGACTGCCAACGCACTGTTCGACAAGCGTCTGGCCCAGGAAGAGGTCTGGATCCGGCAGGGCATCAAGGCTCGACGTACCCGTAACGAGGGCCGCGTGCGTGCCCTGAAGGAGCTGCGTGTAGAGCGTAGCGAGCGCCGTGAACGTACCGGCAAGGCCAATATCCAGCTCGATACTGCCGAGAAATCCGGCAAGCAGGTCATGGTTCTCGACAACGTCAGCTTTGCCCATCCGGGTGGCCCGATGTTGATCAAGGATTTCTCCATGGTCCTGCAGCGCGAAGACCGTATCGGTCTGCTCGGCGCGAACGGCACCGGCAAGACCACATTGCTCAAGCTGATGCTCGACAACCTCCAGCCGACCGGTGGCAAGGTTGAAGTCGGTACGCGTCTCGATGTGGCCTATTTCGACCAGTTGCGTCACCAGCTCGACCTGGAAAAGACCGTGATCGACAACGTTGCCGAGGGGCGTGACTTCATCGACATCGATGGCCAGAGCCGTCATGTCCTGAGTTACCTGGGTGACTTCCTGTTCAGCCCGCAACGTGCCCGCACGCCAGTCAAGGCGCTGTCCGGTGGCGAGCGTGCCCGTCTGTTGCTGGCCAAATTGTTCAGCAAGCCTGCCAACCTGCTGGTGCTCGACGAACCGACCAACGACCTGGACGTCGAAACTCTGGAGCTGCTCGAAGAGGTTCTGCTGACCTTCAAGGGCACCGTATTGATGGTCAGCCACGACCGGGCATTCCTCGACAACGTCGTCACCAGTACTCTGGTGTTCGAAGGTGAAGGCAAGGTTCGCGAATACGTCGGCGGTTATCAGGACTGGCTGCGTCAGGGCGGTTCGCCGCGTCTTCTGGGTGTTGCCGACACCAAGTCGGGCAAGGCCGAACTGGCCAGCGCTGTGGTGCAGGCCGCACCGGTTGCCGCGCAGGACATGCCGGTCGCCAAGAAGAAGCTTAGCTACAAACTTCAGCGCGAGCTGGAGGCGCTGCCTGCACAGATCGATGAGGTTGAAGGCAAGATGGCCGTCCTGACTGCAGAAATGGCCGAGCCGGGCTTTTACCAGCGTTCTGCGGAACAGACTGCTGCCGTGCTGGCGCAGCTGGAAAACCTGCAGGCCGAGCTGGACAAGCTGCTGGAGCGCTGGGCCGAACTGGACGAGTGATCGCTGACGCGTTCGTGTGATGCAAAAAAGCCCGGGTAACCGGGCTTTTCGTTGTAGCAGGCCAGATTACTCGGGCTTTTTAAGGCTCACTGCCAGCACGTCACATGGTGCGCCGTGCAGGACGTCGTTGGCAGTGGAGCCAAGCAACAAGGCCAGGCCGTGGCGGCCATGGCTGCCGACGACGATCATGTCACAAGCCTTGCTCTTGGCGAGTTTGTGGATTTCCTGCCGTGGCTGACCAATCACTATGTGGTTTTCGCTGGTTTTCAGCTGCGGGTACTTGAGTTTGAGCTTTTCGAGCTTCTCCTGGGCCTGATCCATCTGTTGCTGTTGCAATTGCGAAAGGTCCATCGGGACGTCACCGCCGAACGCCATGGCGATTGGTTCGACGATGTGCACGACCGACAGTTTTGCTTCGCTGGCCTTGGCCAGCAAGCTGGCGCGACGGATGACCGGGTCACACTCATCGGTGAGGTCAATAGCAACCAGAATGTGTTCGTATGGCATGAGGGTGTCCTCCGGGAACATTGCGATGGTGGGAGTATGGCTCTTTCGTTCGCATCTGGGCAGACCCTTGTGCAAGCCATTGTTTTCAAAAATGTTGTGAGAAGTCCGAGATCGGGTGGGGGGCAAGAAATATGACGGTCTGGATAGTCCTGTCAATCATTGGTGTGATGCTGAGCCCGCTTGTGTGGTTGCGCCCGTCGCGTCATCAGAGCGGCAGGATGGCATTGCGCATGGAGGCGCGCCGTCTGGGAATGGGTATGCAGCTTGCCCCGCAAGAGTGGCCGCACTGGCTGACGAAAGAGCCGCCAAGCCCTTGCGCGCAGTACCATCGCCCGCGGCTGGGCTCGCATGCAGATGCCTGGGTTTACTGGCAGAGCGAGCCGGGCGTCTGGCGCAACAGCTGGCGTGAGGTCTGCGAAGATCCAAAGCTGCTGCCTCATCTGCAGACGTTACCCGCAGATGCCTACAAGGTCGAGGCTGACGGGCAGATGGTTGCCGTGTACTGGGCGGAGCGGGGCGAGGCAGAAGTGTTGCAGCGTATTGATAAGCTGCTCAAGGAATTGGCCTGAGCCTGAATCAAAGGCATTAAATCGCAGGCATTAAAAAGCCCGATAACAACATCGGGCCGGGGTTGGCCAGGCAGGCCGATAATTCGTCGCGTGCCGACAGGCTTTCGCTGCCATGTCGGCCTTCGCTGTTGCGCACCCGCAAATCAGCTGCATTGCGAGCCTCTTGTGGCGCAGTGTTGCGACTCTAGCCCTTTTGCTCCATTTTGTCGCGATTCCTGCAAATATTTTTTGTACATGCCCTCAGGCGGTGCGTCCGCACCTGACTTTCCTGGCCTACAACTGCCTCATGCCACGTTCTCTAAATCGGGCTACAGCACCTGAGTGCGGCTACTATCACGCTGGCGAATGATGGCGGATCGCACACAGGCGTGGGCATTATGGAGTGCCTGCATATTCCTGCGAAAACGAATATTTTCGAGTGTTTTGTCGAATTGACAATCTCTCGGTTATGCCTGATGGTGTGCGTACCCAAATCAAACGGGCGTATGAAATGATCGTTTGGTCGTCAGAAGGCTCTGACAGAATCCTGGCTACCACGTCGCGGCGGGTAAACGTGTGATTTGGCGAGTTCATCGACGGCGACGTCGTAGCCCCGTCGGACATTAATGTCCGGCGGGTATTGTTCAGCTTCCATATTGTGGAGATCAGTTGATGATTTACGAAGGTAAAGCCATCACGGTTAAGGCTCTTGAAAGTGGCATCGTCGAATTGAATTTCGATCTCAAGGGTGAGTCCGTCAACAAGTTCAACCGCCTCACCCTCAATGAATTGCGTCAGGCAGTCGATGCAATCAAGGCCGATGCCTCGGTCAAGGGCGTGATCGTCAGCAGTGGCAAGGACGTGTTCATCGTCGGTGCCGACATCACCGAGTTCGTCGACAACTTCAAGTTGCCGGAAGCCGAACTGGTTGCGGGCAATCTGCAAGCCAACAGGATTTTCAGCGATTTCGAAGATCTGGGCGTGCCCACCGTTGTCGCTATCAACGGTATTGCGCTGGGCGGCGGTCTGGAAATGTGCCTGGCCGCAGACTATCGGGTCATCTCCAGCAGTGCTCGCATCGGTCTGCCCGAAGTCAAGCTGGGCCTATACCCTGGTTTCGGCGGTACTGTGCGTTTGCCGCGCATCATCGGTGCTGACAACGCAATCGAATGGATCGCGTCAGGCAAGGAAAGCTCCGCAGAGGATGCTCTGAAGGTTGGTGCCGTTGATGCGGTAGTTGCACCCGAGAAGCTTCAGGCCGCAGCGCTTGACCTGATTCAGCGCGCTATTTCCGGCGAGTTCGACTACAAGGCCAAGCGCCAGCCCAAGCTGGACAAGCTCAAGCTCAATGCCATTGAGCAGATGATGGCATTCGAAACCGCCAAAGGTTTTGTCGCAGGTCAGGCCGGACCGAACTATCCGGCACCGGTCGAGGCGATCAAGACCATCCAGAAAGCCGCCAATTTCGGTCGTGACAAGGCGCTGGAAGTCGAAGCCGCCGGTTTCGTGAAAATGGCCAAGACATCTGCTGCGCAGAGCCTTATCGGTCTGTTTCTGAACGATCAGGAACTGAAAAAGAAAGCCAAGGGCTACGACGCAGTCGCCAAGGACGTGAAACAGGCCGCCGTACTGGGCGCCGGGATCATGGGCGGCGGCATTGCCTATCAGTCGGCAGTCAAGGGCACGCCGATTCTGATGAAGGATATCCGCGAAGAAGCCATTCAGCTGGGGCTGAACGAAGCCTCCAAACTGCTTGGTGGTCGTCTGGAAAAAGGCCGTCTGACTGCGGCGAAGATGGCCGAAGCGCTTAACGCGATTCGTCCTACGCTTTCCTACGGCGATTTCGGCAACGTCGACCTGGTGGTCGAAGCGGTTGTCGAAAACCCGAAGGTCAAGCAGGCGGTACTGGCGGAAGTCGAAGCCAATGTGGGTGAGCACACTATTCTGGCGTCCAACACTTCGACCATCTCGATCAGCCTGTTGGCCAAGGCCCTCAAGCGTCCGGAAAACTTCGTCGGCATGCACTTCTTCAACCCGGTGCACATGATGCCGCTGGTGGAAGTGATTCGTGGCGAGAAGTCCAGCGAAGAAGCGGTCGCTACGACCGTTGCCTACGCCAGGAAAATGGGCAAGAACCCGATTGTGGTCAACGACTGCCCGGGCTTTCTGGTCAACCGCGTGCTGTTTCCGTACTTCGGCGGTTTCGCCAGGCTGGTCAGCGCAGGCGTGGACTTCGTGCGCATCGACAAGGTCATGGAGAAATTCGGCTGGCCGATGGGGCCTGCCTACCTGATGGACGTTGTCGGTATCGACACCGGCCACCATGGCCGTGATGTCATGGCCGAAGGTTTCCCTGACCGGATGAAGGATGATCGCCGCTCTGCAGTTGATGCGCTGTACGAAGCCAATCGTCTGGGGCAGAAGAACGGCAAGGGTTTCTACGCCTACGAGACCGACAAGAAGGGCAAGCCCAAGAAGGTCAATGACCCGGCTGTGCTGGATGTGCTCAAGCCGATCGTCTACGAACAGCGTGAAGTGAGTGATGAAGACATCATCAACTGGATGATGATCCCGTTGTGCCTGGAAACGGTTCGCTGCCTGGAAGACGGCATCGTCGAAACCGCTGCCGAAGCCGACATGGGCCTGATCTACGGTATTGGTTTCCCTCCATTCCGTGGCGGTGCGCTGCGCTACATCGACTCCATCGGTGTTGCCGAATTCGTTGCCCTGGCTGACCAATACGCCGAGCTGGGTGCCCTGTATCAACCGACCGCGAAGCTGCGTGAAATGGCCAGTAAAGGCCAGAGCTTCTTCGGTCAAGCGTCTTCCGAGGAATGAACGAATGAGCCTTAATCCAAGAGACGTCGTGATTGTCGACTTCGGTCGTACCCCGATGGGTCGCTCCAAGGGCGGCATGCACCGCAACACCCGTGCTGAAGACATGTCCGCGCACTTGATCAGCAAATTGCTCGAGCGCAACAACAAGGTTGACCCGGCGGAAGTCGAGGACGTGATCTGGGGCTGTGTCAACCAGACCCTCGAACAGGGCTGGAACATTGCGCGCATGGCGTCGTTGCTGACCCAGATCCCGCACACTTCGGCTGCGCAGACGGTAAGCCGTCTGTGTGGTTCGTCCATGAGCGCGCTGCACACCGCTGCACAGGCGATCATGACCAACAACGGTGACGTGTTTGTCATTGGTGGCGTGGAGCACATGGGCCACGTCAGCATGATGCATGGCGTGGACCCGAACCCGCACATGTCCCTGCACGCTGCCAAAGCCTCCGGAATGATGGGCCTTACCGCCGAAATGCTCGGCAAAATGCATGGCATCACCCGCGAGCAGCAGGATGCCTTCGGCCTGCGTTCCCACCAGTTGGCCCACAAGGCGACGCTGGAAGGCAAGTTCAAGGATGAGATCATCCCGATGCAGGGTTATGACGAGAACGGCTTCCTCAAGGTCTTTGACTACGATGAGACCATCCGTCCGGACACCACCCTGGAAAGTCTCGCCGCGCTAAAGCCGGCGTTCAATCCAAAAGGCGGCACCGTGACTGCCGGTACGTCGTCGCAGATTACCGACGGTGCATCGTGCATGATCGTCATGTCTGCGCAGCGCGCCCAGGACCTCGGTATCCAGCCTCTGGCGGTGATTCGCTCGATGGCCGTGGCCGGTGTCGACCCCGCGATCATGGGCTATGGTCCGGTTCCGGCAACTCAGAAAGCGCTCAAGCGTGCAGGCCTGACGATCGCCGATATCGACTTCATCGAGCTCAACGAAGCCTTCGCTGCACAGGCCTTGCCGGTGTTGAAAGATTTGAAAGTGCTCGACAAGATGAACGAGAAGGTTAACCTTCACGGCGGCGCCATCGCTCTGGGGCATCCATTTGGGTGTTCCGGCGCGCGCATCTCCGGCACCTTGCTCAATGTCATGAAGCAAAATGGCGGCACCTTCGGCGTGTCTACCATGTGTATTGGTCTGGGGCAGGGCATCGCGACCGTTTTCGAACGCGTCTGATTCCTGTGTGTGATGCGAGCCGGGGCTTGGTGCCCCGGCTTTTGTTTTTTGAAAAAAAGGTTTTCAGCCAAATTTTTTGAACGTGTTACAAGAGGACCGCAGCATGCAACTGCAACCAGGGCTCTATCGCCATTACAAAGGCCCGCATTACCGGGTTTTCAGTGTTGCCAGGCATTCCGAAACCGAAGAGGAAGTCGTGTTCTATCAGGCTCTGTACGGCGATTTCGGGATGTGGGTGCGTCCCTTGAGCATGTTTCTGGAGTCGGTCGAGGTTGACGGCGAGCACGTCCCGCGCTTTGCTCTGGTTGAGGCTGAACCCAGCCTGTTTTCACGAACGTGAGAGGGAATTGCACAACAGGCTGTGCTTGACCTCACCTTGTAGCCACTATATATAGCGTGGCCTTTACAAGCTCCTCACTGTCTTTCATCTAGTTATTCAGGAATTTTCTGATCCATGGGCAAATCGCTGGTCATCGTGGAATCCCCGGCTAAGGCCAAGACCATCAACAAGTATTTGGGCAACCAGTACGTGGTGAAGTCGAGTATCGGCCATATCCGAGACCTGCCCACCAGCGGTTCGGCTAGTGCCGCCAAAGACCCTGCCGCCAAGCGTGGCAAGGCTGCTGCAGGCGAGGGCCCGGTACTGACGCCTAAAGAAAAGGCGCAGCGCCAGCTGGTCTCGCGCATGGGAGTCGATCCGGAACATGGCTGGAAGGCCAAGTACGAGATCCTTCCTGGCAAGGAAAAGGTCATTGAAGAGCTGCGCAAGCTCGCCAAGGATGCCGACACCATCTATCTCGCGACGGACTTGGACCGCGAAGGGGAAGCCATTGCCTGGCACCTGCGCGAAGCCATCGGCGGGGATGACAGCCGCTACAAGCGCGTGGTGTTCAACGAGATCACCAAGAAAGCCATTCAGGAAGCGTTTTCCAAGCCAGGCGAACTGGACATTGCCCGGGTCAACGCTCAGCAGGCGCGTCGTTTCCTTGACCGCGTCGTAGGCTACATGGTCTCGCCGTTGCTCTGGCAGAAAGTGGCCCGTGGTCTGTCTGCCGGTCGCGTGCAGTCGGTTGCGGTGAAGCTGGTGGTGGAGCGTGAGCGCGAAATTCGCGCGTTCAACCCTGAAGAATACTGGGAAATCCACGCCGATCTGGGCACCGCCAAGGGCGCCAATGTGCGGTTCGAAGTGGCGCGTGAAAACGGCGAAGCGTTCAAGCCGCTGAACGAAACCCAGGCCATGGCGGCCCTTGAAAAGCTCAAGGCGTCCAGCTACAGCATCGTCAAGCGTGAAGACAAGCCGACCAGCAGCAAGCCATCGGCGCCGTTCATCACCTCGACCCTGCAGCAGGCGGCGAGCAATCGCCTGGGCTTCGGCGTCAAGAAAACCATGATGATGGCACAGCGCTTGTATGAGGCTGGCTACATCACTTATATGCGTACCGACTCGACCAATCTATCGGCCGACGCGGTAAGCATGGCGCGTGACTACATCGAAACCGAGTTCGGCAAGAAGTACCTGCCGGAATCGCCCAATGTCTACAGCAGCAAGGAAGGCGCACAAGAGGCTCACGAAGCGATTCGACCTTCCGACGTCAACACCCACCCGACCAAGCTGGCAGGGATGGAGCGTGACGCGGAGCGCCTTTACGAGTTGATCTGGCGCCAGTTCGTGGCTTGCCAGATGCTGCCTGCACAATACCTGTCGACCACCGTCACGGTCGCCGCAAGCGACTTCGAGCTGCGTGCCAAGGGTCGCATTCTCAAGTTCGACGGTTATACCCGTGCGTTGCCACAGATGGCCAAGCCGGGCGATGACGACGTTCTGCCGGACATGGCGCAGGGCGAAGCGCTGAAGCTGAACAAGCTCGACCCCAGCCAGCACTTCACCAAGCCGCCAGCGCGTTATTCCGAAGCCAGTCTGGTCAAGGAAATGGAAAAGCGCGGTATCGGTCGCCCGTCGACCTACGCCGCGATTATTTCGACCATTCAGGACCGTGGCTACGTGGCGCTGCACAATCGCCGCTTCTACTCGGAAAAGATGGGCGACATCGTCACCGGACGTCTGTCCGAAAGCTTTTCCAACCTGATGGACTATGGCTTTACCGCCGGGATGGAGGAAAACCTCGACGACGTGGCTCAGGGTGAGCGCGACTGGAAAAACGTCCTGGACGAGTTCTACGGTGATTTCCGTAAAAAGCTCGACGTGGCCGAGGCCGCTGATGGCGGCATGCGTGCCAACCAGCCGGTAATGACCGATATCCCGTGCAAGGTGTGCGGCCGCCCGATGCAGATCCGTACCGCCTCGACGGGCGTGTTTCTGGGTTGCTCCGGCTACAGCCTGCCACCCAAGGAGCGCTGCAAGGCGACTGTCAATCTGACCCCCGGCGACGAGATTGCCGACGATGACGAGGGCGAGTCCGAGTCGCGGGTTCTGCGTGGCAAGCATCGCTGCCCGATCTGCAGCACGGCGATGGACGCGTATCTGCTCGACGAAAAGCACAAATTGCACATTTGCGGCAATAACCCCGATTGCACGGGTTACGAGATCGAGGAAGGCACTTACCGGATCAAAGGCTACGAAGGCCCGAGTCTGGAATGCGACAAGTGCGGCAGCGAGATGCAGCTCAAGACCGGTCGTTTTGGCAAGTTCTTCGGCTGTACCAATCCCGAGTGCAAGAACACCCGCAAATTGCTGAAAAGCGGCGACGCAGCACCGCCGAAAATGGACCCGGTGAAGATGCCGGAGCTCAAGTGCGACAAGGTCGACGATACCTACATTCTGCGTGACGGCGCTTCGGGCCTGTTCCTGGCTGCCAGCCAGTTCCCGAAAAACCGTGAAACCCGCGCCCCGCTGGTTATCGAAATCGCGCCGCACAAGGACGAAATCGATCCCAAGTACCACTTCCTTTGCGAAGCGCCGAAGAAGGATCCGGACGGTCGTCCGACAGTGATCCGTTACAGTCGCAAGACCAAAGAGCAGTATGTCCAGACCGAAGTAGAGGGCAAGCCTACGGGCTGGCGTGCGTTCTACGACGGCAGCGCCTGGAAGGTTGAAGACAAGCGTTGATCGCAAGCGTCCGACGCAAACGGGTCGGGCGCTGTTTTCGATAGGTACGGCCTGCGGTGCCAGAATGTTCCGGTGCCACAGGCTATGCTGTTCTCTATCCCATTGTTATGGAGAGTCTCGCCATGGCTCATGAGCTCTATACCCGTACCAACCAGAAGATCTATTTCGCAGGGCTTGCGCTCGAAGCGTTGGGGAAGGCGGAGAAGGGGCAGGCGGTCAACGCCCCTGCGTTGTTGCAGGCCGAGCGTGAGTCGGCTCTGTTTCATCTGTATGGCGCGCTGCTGGGCTTGTGCCACGAGATTGCAGGGTTCTACCGCCTGCCGCAGGCTGGCGCGCGTCGTGCGGAGGACTTGTTGACTCCGGAAGTGCTGAACGCCATCGCAATTCCCGAAATGGCCGAGCTGGTAGAGCTTGCCCAGAACCGCCAGACATGGCTGGCGCAGTTGCTGACGGCCTATAACGCGTTGTACGAGCCGCCACGGGCACCGAAAAAGCTCAAGGGTGATGTTACGCAGCCGATGATACAGGCAGTGAACCTGGACGCCGAGCCGGAGTCTGAACTGACACGTGAAGAGCTTGAAAATTGGCGTCAACAACTCAAAGGGTTGGCCATCCGTTTTCGTGAAGGCCTGAGCGAGTGCTGAAAACCAATGAAGTGCAGGCTGGCAGGCTGTTACAATGCCCGCCTCTTGCGGAGTAACTGTAATGCCTACCTCTTTCCTGGAAATTGTCGAACTGCCTGACGGACGTATTGAACTGCGTCGTGCCGATGACGAGGGTTCTCTGGTTACGCTTGATTTCTCTGCGGATGCCAAAGCGTTCATGCAAGGTCAGCATGTTGAAGTCGCCAAGGCCATGTTGAGTGTGGGCGTACAGATGGCTGGCCGTCTGGCTGAGGGCGAAGTCGAGAAGGATGACGTGCCCCACGTCCTGCACTGATCGACGAGCGGGCTTTTTAGCCCAGCCGGATGTTCAGGCTCTGTGCTTCCCCGATTTTTGCAGCACTGATCAATTGCTGACGCGCTGCGGTGCCAAGTGGATTGATCCAGCTCACAACCGTATGGCTACGGCCAAGTCTGAGTGCTTCGCGAGTCAGCTCCAGTACACTTTGTGTGCCGCGCGGCTGCAGTAGCAGAATCCGTTCCCTGTTGAGTCCTGCATCGCGCAACCAGGTCTGGGTCAGGCTTGAGGGTGGCGCAATCAGCGTCAGCCAGCGTGCGTTGATTTCTTCGCTCAGTTCCCGAAGGATAGGGGCCAGAAGGCTCAGGCAGTTCCCGGCGGCACCGCGCAAAGACAGTTCACTGAACAGTTCTGGCTCGTTGCCCCAGGGTGTTTCGACTGCATCGGCAAGCAGCGGGGCGATGGGCTGAGCCAGAAACGCCTCGAACAGTGGCAATTGTGAATGCGGTGCTTGATGGAACTGCATAACGCCTCCTTAGCGGCGAATGACGCCGACGCTCAAACCTTCGATCACCAGTTCCTGATCCTTGAGATCGACCTCGATGGGGGCAAAATCAGGGTTTTCGGCCAGCAGCCAGACTTTGCTGCCTTCGCGCTTGAAACGCTTGACGGTGACTTCGTCGCCGATCCGGGCAACCACGATCTGGCCGTTGCGTGCTTCGCGAGTGGTGTGCACCGCCAACAGGTCGCCATCCAGAATCCCGACGTCCTTCATGCTCATGCCGTGAACGCGCAGCAGGTAGTTGGCGCTGGGGTGGAAGAAGGAAGGGTTGATGTTGCAGGACTCTTCGATATGTTGCTGAGCCAGAATCGGCGCACCAGCTGCAACGCGGCCAATGACCGGCAGGCTGCTGTCATCCGGCCGAGCTTCGAAGCCGGGAATGCGGATGCCGCGTGAGGCACCAGGGGTCATTTCGATGGCGCCTTTGCGAGCCAATGCCTTGAGGTGTTCTTCCGCTGCGTTGGGCGATTTGAAACCCAGCTCCTGGGCGATTTCCGCACGTGTAGGTGGAAAGCCGTTGTCTTCCAGGCAGCGTTTGATGAAACCCAGGATTTCAGCCTGGCGTGGCGTCAGTTTGATCATGATGGGCGCTCTGGCTTTTTATACAGTGACTGGGATTATATACAGTGAACGCGCGTTGGCAATCATCCTTTTTACTTTCGCCGCCAGGCGGTGCAGCGGATGGCTGCGGAGCCTTGCTTCAAAAAGCGCTGCATAAGCTGTCTGTTGTCATTTAACATCCATTTTCGTGACTGTTCGGCCACAAAATGAACGGGTCCGCTTGACAAGCAGGGCGCCTGATACGTATGTTTCAAACGTTCGTTTGTTAGGCAGAGAGCCATGGCCCAGTCGGAAACCGTTGAACGCATTCTTGATGCTGCCGAGCAGTTGTTCGCAGAAAAAGGATTCGCTGAAACTTCCTTGCGTCTCATCACCAGCAAGGCTTCGGTCAATCTGGCTGCGGTGAACTATCACTTCGGTTCGAAGAAGGCGCTGATTCAGGCGGTGTTCTCGCGCTTTCTCGGCCCGTTCTGCATCAGTCTCGATCGCGAGCTGGAGCGCCGTCAGGCAAAACCCGAACACAAGCCAAGCCTTGAAGAGCTGCTGGAGATCCTCGTCGAGCAGGCGCTTGTCGTGCAACCGCGAAGCGGTAATGACCTGTCGATCTTCATGCGTCTTTTAGGGCTCGCCTTCAGTCAGAGCCAAGGCCACCTGCGCCGTTATCTTGAAGACATGTACGGCAAGGTGTTCCGTCGCTACATGACGCTGGTCAACGAAGCCGCCCCCCGTATTCCGCCTATCGAGCTGTTCTGGCGCGTGCACTTCATGCTCGGTGCCGCTGCATTCAGCATGTCCGGCATCAAGGCCTTGCGTGCGATTGCCGAAACCGATTTTGGCGTCAATACCTCCATCGAGCAGGTCATGCGCCTGATGGTGCCGTTTCTGGCCGCAGGCATGCGTGCTGACACAGGCGTCAGTGACCCGACAATGATCGCCGCTCAACTCAGGCCGCGCAGCAAGAGCAGCACCGGCACGCCTGCGGTCGCCAAGGCCTGACGCTCAAAGCCTTCTTAATGTACCGGCGCATCGCATTGCGTCAGGCTTCAGGATCAAGCACCATGCCCGGATTGCAAATGGGCACTGGTGTGTAAGGGTTTTTTCTATGAGTTCTGGCCTGCAAGGCTCCCTGATGGTCGATGTCGCCGGCACCTGGCTGACCAGCGAAGACCGTCAGTTTCTGCGTCAGCCCGAAGTGGGCGGTTTGATTATCTTTGCCCGAAACATTGAGCATCCCCGTCAGGTTCGTGAGCTGAGTGCGGCGATTCGCGCCGTTCGCCCGGACTTGCTGCTGGCAGTGGATCAGGAGGGCGGCAGGGTCCAGCGCCTGCGGCAGGGGTTCGTGCGTCTACCGCCGATGCGCGCCATTGCCGACAAGCCAGATGCCGTGCTGCTGGCCGAGCATTGCGGCTGGCTGATGGCTACCGAAGTGCTGGCTGTCGGCCTGGACCTGAGTTTTGCTCCGGTGCTGGATCTGGACTACCAGCGCAGCGCGGTCGTCGGGACGCGTTCGTTCGAGGGCGACCCGGAGCGTGCGGCATTGCTGGCAGGGGCGTTTATTCGTGGCATGAACGCGGCCGGCATGGCTGCGACCGGCAAGCATTTCCCCGGCCACGGCTGGGCTGAAGCCGACTCTCACGTGGCTATCCCGAATGACGAGCGCAGCCTGGAACAGATTCGCGCCAGCGATCTGGTGCCGTTCGCACGCCTGAGCGGGCAGCTTGCCGCAGTGATGCCAGCTCATGTCATCTACCCGAAAGTCGATTCGCAGCCCGCCGGTTTCTCAAAGCGCTGGCTGCAGGACATCCTGCGCGACGAACTGAAATTTGACGGTGTTATTTTCAGTGATGATCTGTCGATGGCCGGTGCCCACGTGGTCGGTGATGCCGCCAGCCGTATCGAGGCTGCGCTGACGGCGGGTTGCGACATGGGTCTGGTATGCAATGACCGTGCTGCGGCAGAACTGGCCCTCGGTGCGGCCCAGCGCTTGAAAGTCAGGCCTTCGCCGCGCATCGCGCGTATGCGCGGTCAGACATCAGCCAGTACCGATTATCGGCAACACCCGCGCTGGCAGGCCGCGCTTCAGGCCCTGCGCGCTGCTCAACTGATCGATTAAGGATTTGCGATGACTGTTTACGCGATTATTGGCGGTACTGGCCTGACCCAGCTGGAAGGCCTGAACATTCGGCAGTCCTTGCCGATGAACACGCCTTATGGCGCACCTTCCGGCGAAATCCAGATCGGCGATTATGCCGGTCGCGAAGTGATGTTTCTGGCGCGGCATGGCCATCCGCATCGTTTGCCACCGCATCAGGTCAACTACCGGGCCAACATCTGGGCTTTGAAGCAGGCCGGTGCCGAAGCGATTCTGGCGGTCAATGCGGTGGGTGGCATACATCCAGCGATGGGCACCGGGCACTTTTGCGTGCCGCATGATCTGGTCGACTACACCAGTGGTCGCCAGCACACATTCTTTGCCGATGATCTGGAAGAGGTCACGCACATTGACTTCAGCTATCCGTACAGCGAAGCGCTGCGGGCGCGCCTGGTTGCAGCACTGGCCGCTGAGGGGTGCGCGTTCTCTGATCGGGGTGTCTATGCCTGTACCCAGGGGCCGCGCCTGGAGACGGTCGCCGAAATCATCCGCCTTGAGCGCGATGGCTGCGACATTGTTGGCATGACCGGTATGCCCGAGGCCGCTCTGGCCCGTGAGCTGGAGCTTGAATACGCCTGCCTGGCGCTGGTAGTCAATCCGGCAGCGGGCAAGTCGACCACTGTCATAACCATGGCAGAAATCGAACAGGCCCTGCGCGATGGCATGGGCAAGGTAAAAGCCACACTTGCCCGGGTTCTTTCCGCCTCCTGACCTACAGCATGCGCTTGAGGGTATTGTCCTTGCGCACAAGGTGATGCCAGAGCGCGGCGACTACGTGCAGGGCGATGACGTAGTAGAAGATCGAGCCCAGCAGCTTGTGCACATCTTCGAACGTCTCGGCCCTGCGGTCCGAGGTCGGCAGGGGCCAGGGTATCTGCAGGTCGGTGAGGGGAATGGGTAACGCGCCTTTTTCCACCATCACCGTCAGCAGGCCCAATAAAGGCTGAGCGAACAGAAACGCATACAGCGCGTAATGCGTAAGTGTCGCGGCTAAGCGCAACGCGCCTTCAAGCGGCGGCGTTATGCCGGGCGGACGATGCCGTCGACGCTCGGCGACGCGGAAAAACGCCATGGCCAGAATCACAATCCCCACCCAGAAATGGCTCTGCACGACCAGTGTGCGGTATTCAGAACCCTTGCCAAACTGACTGCGGCTCAGAATCAGGGTATACGCCAGCACAATCAGTAGGGCCATGACCCAGTGCAGCCATCTGGCTCGTGCGGTGTAGCGTTGAGAGGTCGGTGCATCCACGGTTGGATTCCTTGTCGCTTTTTTACAGGTCCGGTAAGCAGTTTAGGCAGTTGCCAGGATCCTGCGTTTCATTTGTACGCGTTTTTTTCAGCGTCAGATCAGTGCCATTGAATATGCCCGACTGAATATGGCAAATACGCAGCACAGGCGACACGGGACGGAACCTGTGCCGATGGGTGGCTTCATATGACGTGAATATTCACCCGGGAGCGAGTCTTGACCAGTGCCAATCCGCCTGTCGGCCCTGCAACGCCAGTGTCCGCCAGTGTTTCATTGAATGTACTGACCATGAACATGCACATGGGCTTTGGCATTTTCAATCGCCGCTTCATTTTGCCGGAGTTGCGTGAAGCTGTGCGTACTGTATCGGCCGATATCGTGTTTCTTCAGGAAGTGCACGGCGAGCACCAGAGCCATGCGCGCAGCGTCAAGGACTGGCCGACGATTTCCCAGTACGAGTTCCTCGCCGACAGCATGTGGAACGACTTTGCCTATGGTCGTAATGCGGTGTACCCGGATGGCGATCACGGTAACGCGCTGCTGTCCAAGTACCCGATCATCCAGCACGAGAACCTCGACATTTCCATTCATGGCACCGAGCAGCGCGGTTTGCTGCACTGCATCCTGGAGGTGCCATACGCCGGTCGGGTGCATGCGGTGTGTGTTCACTTGGGCTTGCGTGAAAGCCATCGGCGTCAGCAGCTCAACCTGCTCGCCGAGCTGATGGAGCGTCTTCCCGAGGGTGAGCCGGTGATCGTTGCCGGTGATTTCAATGACTGGCGTCAGCGCGCCGATGCTTTGCTGGAGGGCACCGGGTTGCACGAGGTTTTTGTCGAGCGCTTCGGCGCGCCGGCCAAAAGCTTTCCGGCCCGCTGGCCGTTGCTCCGGCTGGACCGGATTTATGTCCGCAACGCGACTTCCCACAGGCCGAAAGTATTGTCCAGCCGCCCGTGGTCTCATCTTTCCGATCATGCACCGCTGGCGGTGGAGTTGACCTTATGAGCAATACGACAGGGCAGTGGTGTGATGGCAACTCGGTAGAGCTGCTGATCAACGGTGAAGACTTCTACGCCCGGGTGTTCGAGTGCATACGGGCCGCGCGCAAAGAGGTGTTGATCGAGACTTTCATCATCTTTGAAGACCGGATTGGCGAGGGCTTGCAACAGGCATTGCTCCAAGCTGCGGCCAACGGCGCGAAAGTGGTTGTCACGGTAGATGACTACGGGACATCGGACCTGAGTTCGGTGTTTGTCAAAACCATGATCGATGCCGGTATTCAGATTCAGCTGTTCGACCCGCGTCCGCGATTCATGGGTATGCGCACCAACCTGTTCCGCCGTCTGCACCGCAAGGTGGTCGTCATTGACGGCGAACTGGGCTTTATCGGCGGCATCAACTACAGCGTTGATCACATGACTGACACGGGGGTGACGGCCAAACAGGACTATGCCGTTCTGGTCCGTGGCCCGATTGTTGGCGATATCCACCAGAGCGCGCTGAATATGCTGAGCAAGGTCGTTCGTGACAAATTGCCGCCCATTGCACTGAAGCTGGACCGTGCCGGTGACGCCAGCATGCTGCTCGCCGAGCGCGACAATGACGAGCACAGTACCGATATCGAAGAGCAGTACCTTGAGGCGATTCGCGCTGCGAAGCAACGGATCACCCTGGCCAACGCGTATTTTTATCCCAGCTACCGCTTTCTGCGTGAGCTGCGCAATGCATCACGGCGGGGCGTCAAGGTCACCCTGATTTTGCAAGGTCAGCCCGACATGCCGTTCGTGCGGGTCTGCTCGCGGCTGACCTACACCTACCTGCTGCGCGACGGCGTGGTCATTCACGAGTACAAGCAACGTGCATTGCACGGCAAGGTCGCGCTGATCGATCAGGACTGGTCCACCGTGGGCTCCAGCAATCTAGACCCGCTGAGCTTGGCGCTGAACCTGGAGGCCAATCTGTTCATCCGTGATCGCGGGCTCAATGAGCATCTGCAAAACCATCTGATGGAGCTTGCCGCTGCGCACAGTAAGCAGATGAGCCTCAAGGGCGCGGCGCGTGGTCAGTGGTGGCGTGCGCCGATGATCGTCTTGAGCTTCTTTTTCCTGCGGCGTTTTCCGGCCATTGCCGGTCTGTTCCCGGTTCACGGTGTGCGCCTCAAGCCGTTACGGGCCGGTGACGTGGTGCCGGAAGCGAAAGTCATCGAACAGCAGCAGAACAACCACGACATGGACCAGGAGAAAACTTCATGACTCAGGCCGCAAGTGCAGCGCCGCGAAGTGCGCAGGGAGCCAAATGGAAATGGGCAAAGCGGATATTCAATCTGTTTTTCTTTATCGCCGTACCGGTCCTGTTGTTTCTGCTGGTCAAGAACCTTGACTGGCAAGAGGTCAAGCAGGCGCTGTCGTCCTACAAGGCCAGCACTCTGGCCATTGCCGCCGTTGTGGCCTTTGCCAGTTACGCGACCTATTGCGGCTTTGATGTACTGGCGCGGTATTACACCCGCCACACATTGTCGATCAAACAGATCGTGCCTGTGACCTTTGTCTGCTACGCATTCAACCTCAATCTCAGTTCATGGGTTGGCGGCATCGCCTTGCGTTACCGGTTGTATTCCCGGCTGGGGCTGGACGTTTCGACCATTACCCGGATTCTGAGCCTCAGCCTGATTACCAACTGGCTGGGTTACATGCTGCTGGCCGGTTTCGTGTTTTCGATGCGTTTTCTGGAGTTGCCAGAGGAATGGTCGATCGGCACCACGACCCTGCAATTGATCGGTTTCGGACTGCTGGCAGTGTGTTTTGCCTACCTCTTGGCCTGCCGCTTTTCCAAAAAGCGCTCATGGACCGTTCGTGATCAGGAATTCAATCTACCGTCGATGAAGCAGGCCTTGATGCAGGCCAGCCTGGGGGCTCTGAACTGGTCGCTGATGGCTGCGGTGATTTACACGCTGCTGCCCGACAAGGCGTTTTACCCGGCGATTCTCGGTGTGTTGCTGATCAGCAGCATCGCGGGTGTCATTACTCACATTCCAGCCGGGCTGGGCGTGCTTGAGACTGTATTCATTACCTTGCTGGCTCACCAGTTCTCCAAGGGCAGTCTGCTGGCAGCTCTGATTGGCTACCGCGCCATTTACTTCCTGCTGCCGCTGTTGATTGCATTGGTGGTGTATCTGGTGCTGGAAAAACGCGCGAAGAAAATGGGCCAGAAGAACCAGCAGCGAATGGGGCAGGAAGCGAAGACCTGAGGGCCGGGAATCTCAGCCCTCAATCATCAAACCCGACCTGCTCGTGGATCTCGTCGACTTTCAGCTCCAGCCGATACGCCACTGCAATGAATAGTGCCTGGCACAGGCACAGGGTGGCGCTCAGCGAGCGGAAGGCGAACGAGCTGCCTTCATTGACCAGCAACACCGAGTTGGCACGCTTGGCCAGCGGCGACAGATTGCTGTCGGTGATGATCAGCGTCTTGGCCTGATGATGCTGGGCGATGCGCAGGCAATGCTGGGTTTCCTTGCCGTAGGGCGTGAAGCTGATGGCAATCACCAGATCGTTGGCACGCACGCTGCGCATCTGCTCTCGATAGCTGCCCCCCAGGCCCGATATCAAGTGAATACGCTTGTTGGTGTGTTGCAGGTTGTAGACCAGATAATCCGCCACGGCAAATGAGCGGCGCACACCCACCACGTAGATATTGTCGGCGTTGACCACCAGATCTACAGCCTTTTCGAACTCATCGTCGTCCAGCTCTGCACTCAAACGCTCCAGCCCGGAGAGCGTTGCGCTCACGCATTCGCGTGCCAGATCACCCGAGTGGGCCTTCTGAGACTTATTGGCGATCATGCTGCGGATGCGTTGCTGGTAGTTCTGCACCGGCGTGGTCTTGTGCGTGTAAGCCTCGCGAAACAACGCCTGCATCTCACTGAAGCCGCTAAACCCGAAACGCTGGGAAAAGCGCACGATGGCCGACGGGTGGACTTCGCACTCGCGGGCAATGTCACTGATCCGGTCAACCATGATCCGGTCGCTCTGCTGGCTCATATAGCTGGCGATGCGCTTGAGTTGACGCGGTAAACCGTCGTACTCATCAGTGATCAGCCTTAGCAGGCCTTCGGCATTGGTCGGCGGCATGTCGACGCTCGTCTCGGGCAGAGTGGGCTGATCGGCGCTGGTCATATTCAAATCCTTTCTACTTGTTCTTTCAGGGCACATGTTCTTTCAGGGCAATTTCTTACAGCGCAACGTCTTTCAGGGTAGCGCAGTTGTGCGTCCGACGATTTGGGCTGCCTTGGGCGGGGACGACTATAGCTTACCCGCCTGTACATTGTGCCAGCACTTGAATAGCAGTATGGAAAAAATATTCCACAAAAAATAATTATAGAATAAATATTGATTGATGAGGCTCGACGTTTTACGCTGCATTCACAAAGCAGCGTGTACACATGATGCAGGCGCTGCAGGCTGATAAAAATAACAGGAGCCACCATGGGCCAGACACGCTTTGCCACTGGGCGTCAGTTGGATCTGATCTGCCTCGGACGCCTGGGCGTCGATCTTTATGCGCAACAAGTAGGTGCGCGGCTGGAAGACGTTTCCAGTTTCGCCAAATACCTGGGCGGCTCATCGGCCAACATCGCATTCGGCACTGCCAGGCTGGGGCTCAGGTCAGCCATGCTGAGCAGGGTAGGTGATGACCACATGGGCCGCTTTCTGGTCGAGTCGCTGGCCCGCGAAGGCTGTGATGTCAGCGCTATCAAGCGCGATCCCGAGCGCCTGACCGCCATGGTGCTGCTGGGGCTGAAGGATCGTGAAACGTTTCCCCTGGTGTTCTACCGCGAAAATTGCGCCGACATGGCCTTGCGTGCCGAGGACATCGACGAACAGCAGATCGCGTCGAGCAAGGCGCTGCTGATCACCGGCACGCATTTCTCTACCGATCAAGTGTTCAAGGCCAGCAGCCAGGCACTCGACTACGCCGAAAAACATGACGTCAAACGCGTGCTGGATATCGATTATCGTCCGGTGCTCTGGGGCCTGGCGGGCAAGGCTGATGGCGAGACACGTTTTGTTGCCGATCAGAAGGTCAGCCAGCATGTGCAGCGCATCCTGCCGCGTTTTGATCTGATTGTCGGTACTGAAGAAGAATTTCAGATTGCCGGCGGCTCTACCGATTTGCTCACGGCCCTGCGTACCGTGCGCGAACTGACTGCCGCGACGCTTGTGGTCAAGCTCGGCCCGCAAGGTTGCACAGTGATTCACGGCGCCATTCCTGCCCGGCTTGAAGACGGCGCAATCTACCCTGGCGTGCGGGTGGAAGTGCTCAACGTGCTGGGCGCTGGCGATGCGTTCATGTCCGGTTTTCTCAGCGGCTGGCTCAAGGATGCCAGCGACGAGCGCTGCTGCCAGCTGGCCAATGCCTGTGGCGGGCTGGTGGTGTCGCGGCATGCCTGTGCGCCCGCGATGCCGACGCCTGCAGAACTCGACTACCTGTTCAACAGCCCACACCCCATTACCCGGCCTGATCAGGATGTCGCCCTGCAACGGCTGCATCAGGTCAGCGTGCCGCGCAAGCAGTGGCGGCAGTTGTTCATCTTCGCCTTCGATCATCGCGGTCAACTGGTCGAGCTGGCCCAGCAGGCCGGGCGTGATCTGAGCAGCATCAGCCAGCTCAAGCAACTGTTCGTGCAGGCGGTTGAGCGGGTCGAAGCCGGCCTGCGCCAGCGCGGCATCGACGCCGATGTCGGGCTGCTTGCCGACCAGCGCTTCGGTCAGGATTCGCTCAACGCTGCGACCGGTCGCGGCTGGTGGGTGGCGCGTCCGGTGGAAGTGCAGGGTTCAAGACCGCTGGCGTTCGAGCATGGCCGCTCCATCGGCAGCAATCTGCTCGCCTGGCCGCAAGAACAGATCATCAAGTGCCTGGTGCAATATCACCCCGATGACGAGCCCATGCTGCGCCTGGAGCAGGAAGCGCAGATCAAGGCGCTCTACGACGCGTCGAAAGTCAGTGGTCACGAACTGCTGCTGGAAATCATTCCGCCCAAGGATCACCCCTCGTCTCATCCCGACGTGATGGTTCGGTCGCTGAAGCGTTTGTACAACCTGGGCATCTACCCTGCGTGGTGGAAGATCGAGGCGCAGAGTGCGCAGGTCTGGCAGCAACTGGACGAATTGATCCAGCAGCGCGATCCGTATTGCCGTGGCGTGGTACTGCTCGGGCTCAATGCGCCTGTCGAAGACCTCGCTGCCGGTTTTGCCGAAGCACGACACAGCCGCGTCTGCCAGGGTTTTGCCGTGGGCCGGACCATATTCCGCGAGCCAAGCCGGGCCTGGATGGCCGGGGAAATAGACGATGCGGCGCTGGTCAGTCGGGTGCAGAGCACCTTCAACTGGTTGATCGAGTCCTGGCGCGAAAGCCGCGCCTGACTCTTTCTTGATCTGACGTCGCGATAACAACAAAAAAGGTGCAGCCATGCCCGTTTCCATTTCCACACCCAGGATCCGCATCGGCATCAACCCGATCTCCTGGAGCAACGATGACTTGCCGGCCCTCGGCGGAGAGACGCCTCTGAGCACCGCCTTGAGCGAAGGCAAAGCCATTGGTTACGAAGGCTTTGAGCTCAACGGCAAGTTTCCGAAAGATGCCAAGGGGGTCGGTGATGTGCTGCGGCCCTATGATCTGGCGCTGGTGTCCGGCTGGTATTCAAGCCGTCTGGCGCGGCGCTCGGTGGCCGAAGAAATCGAAGCCATTACCCCGCATGTGCAATTGCTCGCCGAGAATGGCGCGTCGGTGCTGGTGTACGGTGAAGTGGCTGACTCGATTCAGGGGCAGCGCATTCCGTTGGTTGAGCGCCCGCGTTTTCACAGCGATGCAGCCTGGCATGAATATGCCGAAAAACTCACCGAACTGGCGCGTTTCACTCTATCCCGAGGCGTGCGCCTGGCGTATCACCACCACATGGGCGCTTACGTCGAGTCGCCACAGGATATTGATCGGCTGATGACACTGACCGGCAAGGAAGTCGGGCTGCTGTTCGATTCGGGGCATTGTTACATGGGCGGCGGCGAGCCTTTGCAGGTGCTGAGCAAGCACATCGAGCGTGTCTGCCATGTGCATTTCAAGGATGTGCGCAAACCTGTGGTGCAACTGGCACGCAACAATCTCTGGAGCTTTCCGGACTGCATCATCAATGGCACGTTCACGGTGCCAGGTGATGGTGATATCGACTTTTCAGCGCTGCTCAAGGTGTTGTTGCAATCCAACTATAGCGGCTGGCTGGTGGTCGAGGCCGAACAGGACCCAGCGGTAGCGCCGAGTTATGTGTATGCCAAAAAGGGCTATGACACCCTGCGCCAACTGCTGGCCGATGCGCGATAAGGAGGATCTATCCATGAATCTGCTGACCAAAAGCAAACCCCAGGGCCGTGACATCGTGGCGCTGGCGCCCGGTTCGCTCGAGTACGTGAACTTTGCCGCCTACCGTCTGGAAGCCGGAGAGCGCCTGCCTCTCGGTGCCGAAGAAAACGAACTGTGCGTGGTCTTGCTGGCCGGGCACGCCAGCGTGAATGGCGAAGCACCGGGGCAGGGCGCTTTCAGTTGGGAAAACATCGGCGACCGGCAATCAGTTTTCGAGGAAAAATCGCCGTTTGCGGTCTACCTGCCACCGCATAGTCAGGCAGAGTTCGTTGCGCGTGGGCCGCTGCACCTGGCGGTATGCACGGCACCGGGCGATGCGCGCAAACAGCTTGCGGCACGGCTGATCATGCCGGGCAGCATGAAACGCAGCGTACGCGGCAAAGGGGCCAACACCCGTTACGTGTGCGACATCCTGCCGGACAGTGAACCGGCGCATTCGCTGCTGGTGGTCGAGGTGCGGACTCCTTCAGGGCATTCGTCCAGCTACCCGCCACACAAGCACGACCGGGACAATCTGCCCCACGAAAGCTTTCTCGAAGAGACCTATTACCACCAGGTCAACCCGCCGCAGGGTTTCGTTTTCCAGCGGGTTTACACCGATGACCGCAGTATCGATCAGGCCATGGCCGTGGAAAACAATGATCTGGTGACAGTGCCCAAAGGCTATCACCCAGTGTCCGTGCCCTACGGTTACGAATCGTATTACCTGAACGTGATGGCCGGTCCGACGCGCGCCTGGCAGTTCCATAACGACCCGCAGCACAGCTGGCTGCTGGATCTTTGATTTCCCCTTTTTACTCTGGAGGCATGAGATGAACGAGTCACCGGTGATCGGCCATTACATCAACGGACACCTGAATGACGGCGATGGTGAGCGTTACAGCGATGTCTTCAACCCGGCAATCGGCACTGTTCAAGCGCGCGTTGCGCTGGCCAGCGTGAAAACCGTGGATGAAGCGGTCGCTTCGGCCAAGGCTGCTTTTCCCGGCTGGGCCGATCAGTCCTCGCTGCGCCGGGCGCGGGTCATGTTCAAGTTCAAGGAATTGCTGGACCGGCACCACGACGAGCTGGCGCAGATCATCTGCCGCGAGCACGGCAAGGTGCTGTCTGATGCGCGTGGTGAAGTGGTGCGCGGTATCGAGATTGTCGAATTTGCCTGCGGTGCGCCCAGCCTGCTGAAAAGTGATTTCAGCGACAACATTGGCGGTGGTATCGATAACTGGAACCTGCGTCAGCCTCTGGGCGTCTGCGCCGGGGTCACGCCGTTCAACTTTCCGGTCATGGTGCCGCTGTGGATGATCCCCATGGCATTGGTGACCGGCAACTGTTTCATCCTCAAACCTTCCGAGCGCGACCCGTCTGCCAGTCTGCTGATGGCGCGCCTGCTCAAGGAAGCCGGTCTGCCTGATGGCGTATTCAATGTGGTGCAGGGTGACAAGGTGGCGGTCGATGCGTTGCTGCAACACCCTGACATCGAGGCCATTTCGTTCGTCGGTTCGACGCCGATTGCCGAGTACATTCACCAGCAGGGCACGGCCCACGGCAAGCGCGTGCAGGCGCTGGGTGGGGCCAAGAATCATATGATCGTGATGCCCGATGCGGACCTGGATCAAGCCGCTGATGCCTTGATCGGGGCGGCGTATGGTTCGGCGGGTGAGCGCTGCATGGCCATCTCCATTGCAGTGGTGGTGGGCGATGTCGGCCAGCAACTGATCGACAAGCTGCTGCCGCGCATCGACCAGCTCAAGGTCGGCAACGGCATGCAGGCCGATTCGGACATGGGGCCGCTGGTCACCGCCGTGCACAAGGCCAAGGTCGAGGGTTTCATCGATCAGGGCGTCAAAGAGGGCGCGAAGCTGATTGTCGATGGCCGCAACTTCAAGGTGCCGGGTGCCGAGCAGGGCTTTTTCGTCGGCGCGACGCTGTTCGACCACGTCACGCCGCATATGCAGATCTACAAGGAGGAAATCTTCGGCCCGGTGCTGGGCATCGTTCACGTCGCGGATTTCGCCAGCGCCGTCGAGCTGATCAACGCACACGAATTCGGTAACGGTGTGTCGTGCTTTACCAGCGATGGTGGAGTGGCCCGTGCGTTTGCGCGGACCATCAAGGTCGGCATGGTCGGTATCAACGTGCCTATCCCGGTGCCCATGGCCTGGCATTCGTTTGGCGGCTGGAAACGTTCACTGTTTGGCGATCACCACGCGTACGGCGAAGAAGGCCTGCGCTTTTACAGTCGCTACAAGAGTGTCATGCAGCGCTGGCCGGACAGTATTGCCAAAGGCCCCGAGTTCAGTATGCCGACTGCCAAATAGCCTTCATCAATGGAATGTTGCGGAGAACAAGAACAATGAACCAACCTCTGCGTTTCGCCCTTAATCGAATGGTCGCGCCGCGCCTGTCTCTGGAAGGTTTCGTCGATCTGGCGGTGAAGCTGGGTGCCGATGCCATCGAGATTCGCAACGACCTCAAGGGTATCGAGATCGAGGACGGCACTGCACCCCAGGTCGTTCGTGACCTTTGCGCTGCCCGGGGGGTAAAGGTGCTGTCCATCAACGCCCTGTACCCATTCGATGTCTGGAATGAAGAGCGCGCAGCCCAGGCGACGAAGCTGGCGCAGTACGCTCGCGACTGCGGTGCGCGCGGTCTGGTGCTATGTCCGCTCAATGACCGTGCAGATCCGCGTAACGGCGCGCAGCGCGCTTCGGGGTTGCGCAGCGCCTTGACTGCGCTGGCACCCATTCTTCGTGAGCACGGAATTCTCGGCTTCGTCGAACCGCTGGGCTTCGAAGAGTGCTCGTTGCGCCTCAAACGTCAGGCTGTCGAGGCAATCCGGGCGGTGGGCGGGCTGGACGTTTATCGGCTGGTTCATGACACCTTTCACCACCACCTGGCCGGTGAGGTCGAGCTGTTTCCAGAGTTGACCGGGCTGGTGCATATCTCCGGTGTCGAGGATGCGCAGGCACCGCTCAACAGCATTCGCGATGGCCATCGCGTGCTGGTCGGCGAAGCTGACATTCTGGGTAATGCATCGCAGATCGAGCGTTTGCTGGACAGCGGCTATGAGGGCCATCTGTCGTTCGAACCATTCGCCGAAAGCGTCCATGCGCTGGCCGACATCCCTCAGGCGATAGCGGCGAGCATGACGCACCTGTCACGAGCCGTTTCGCAGCGTCACTGACGTCAGCCGTCAGGCCGCCTCAAACCCTGGCCACCTCAAACAACAACAAGGTGCGAACATGAGTACAACCCGACTGACCATGGCCCAGGCCCTGGTGAAGTTTCTCGATAACCAGTACGTCGAAGTCGACGGCGTGCAGAGCAAATTCGTCGCTGGCATCTTCACCATTTTCGGGCATGGCAACGTGCTGGGTCTTGGGCAAGCGCTGGAACAGGACAGCGGCGACCTGGTGGTTCATCAAGGCCGTAACGAGCAGGGCATGTGCCACGCCGCCATCGGTTTTGCCAAGCAGCATCTGCGGCGCAAGATCTACGCGTGCAGCTCTTCGGTCGGGCCAGGCGCGGCGAACATGATCACCGCCGCCGCAACCGCCTCGGCCAACCGCATTCCGTTGCTGCTGTTGCCGGGTGATGTCTATGCCAGCCGCCAGCCTGACCCGGTGCTGCAACAGATCGAGCAGTTTCACGACCTGAGCATCAGCACCAACGATGCGTTCAAGGCGGTGAGCAAATACTGGGACCGTATCAACCGTCCCGAGCAGTTGATGAGCGCAGCGCTCAATGCCATGCGCGTACTGACCGACCCGGCTGATACCGGTGCCGTCACGCTGGCGCTGCCTCAGGATGTGCAGGCCGAGGCCTACGATTACCCGGACAGCTTCCTGCAAAAACGTGTGCACCGTATCGACCGCCGCCCGCCCAGCAAGGCCATGCTTGACGATGCGTTGAAGCTGCTGGCCGGCAAGCGCAAACCGCTGCTGATCTGCGGTGGTGGCGTGCGTTATTCCAGCGCAGCCGACGCCTTGCAAGCCTTTGCCGAGCGCTTCGATATCCCGTTCGCCGAAACCCAGGCAGGCAAGAGTGCCATCGTTTCGGCGCACCCGCTGAACATGGGCGGCATCGGCGAGACCGGCACGGTGGCGGCCAATCAGCTGGCGAAAGAGGCGGACCTGATCATCGGCGTCGGCACCCGCTACAGCGATTTCACCACCGCGTCGAAATGGCTGTTCCAGAACCCGGATGTGCAATTTCTCAACCTCAATGTCGGCGCCTTCGATGTGCAGAAGCTGGATGGCGTGCAGGTCCTGGCCGATGCGCAGGTGGCATTGCAGGCACTGACTGAAAGCCTGCAAGCCAGCGGTTACCGTGCTGCCTGGGGCGATGCGCCGCAGACAGCCCGTGCGCAGCTGGATGCCGAGGTTGATCGCCTGTATGCGGTCGAGTACCAGAGCGAGGATTTCGTCCCGGAAATCAACGATCACCTGGACCCGGCCGTGCTACGCGAGTTCATCGAGCTGACCGGCTCGTGTCTGACCCAGAGCGGCGTACTGGGCATTCTTAACCAGAACCTGCCTGCCGATGCAGTGATCGTTGCGGCGGCGGGCAGTTTGCCGGGTGACCTGCAGCGTGCCTGGCGCAGTACCGGGGTCGACACCTATCACGTCGAATATGGCTATTCATGCATGGGCTATGAGGTCAATGCGGCACTGGGCGTCAAGCTCGCTGCGCCGCACCGCGAGGTCTTCGCGCTGGTCGGTGATGGCTCTTACATGATGCTCCATTCAGAGCTGGCGACCTCGATTCAGGAGCGGCGCAAGATCAACGTGGTGTTGCTGGACAACATGACTTTCGGCTGCATCAACAACCTGCAGATGGAACACGGCATGGACAGTTTCGGCACCGAGTTCCGTTTTCGCAATTCCGACACAGGCAAGCTCGACGGCGACTTTGTACCGGTGGATTTCGCCATGAGCGCTGCCGCCTATGGCTGCAAGACCTACAAGGTCAGCACCGCCGAACAACTGCGCCAGGCGCTTGTCGATGCGCAACGTCAAACGGTATCGACGCTGATCGACATCAAGGTCCTGCCCAAGACCATGATTCACAAATACCTGTCGTGGTGGCGTGTCGGCGTTGCCGAAGTATCAACGACCGGCACCACGGCCCAGGTTTACGAAAAACTCAACCGCGAACTGGCCAAGGCTCGTCAGTACTGATCACTTTTTATCGTTCAGCGCCCGTGACCCGTTCACGGCAACATCCAATAAAAAAAGGAACATGAAAATGGCATTGAAACTCGGTGTGATCGGTACAGGCGCAATCGGTCAGGATCATATCCGGCGTTGCAGCAAGACGCTGGTTGGCAGTCAGGTGGTAGCCGTCACCGACATCAACCTGGAGCAGGCAGCCAAAGTGGTGCGCGAGCTGGACATCGGTGCCGAAGTGTATGCCGACGGCCACGCGCTGATTGCCGCGCCCGACGTCGAAGCGGTGCTGGTCTGTTCCTGGGGCCCCAGCCATGAAGAGTACGTGCTGGCGGCCATTGCCGCAGGCAAGCCGGTGTTCTGCGAAAAGCCTTTGGCCGTAACCGCCGAAGGTTGCCGACACATCGTCGAGGCCGAGATCGCCAGCGGCAGGCGTCTGGTTCAAGTGGGTTTCATGCGCCCCTATGATCAGGGCTATCGCGCCCTGAAATCGGTGATCGACAGCGGCCGGATCGGCGAACCGCTGATGCTCCACTGCGCGCACCGCAACCCTCGGGTCGGCGAGAACTACAAGACCGACATGGCCATCACCGACACGCTGATTCATGAACTCAATGTGCTGCGCTGGTTGCTTAACGATGACTATGTGTCGGTGCAGGTGGTGTTCCCGCGCAAGACCAGCAAGGCCCTCGCGCACATGAAAGACCCGCAGATCGTGATGCTGGAAACGGCCAGAGGCACGCGCATCGACGTCGAAGTGTTCGTCAACTGCCAGTACGGCTACGACATCCAGTGTGAAGTGGTCGGCGAGAGCGGCATTGCCAAACTGCCCGAGCCTTCTCAGGTGCAGTTGCGCAGCGAAGCGAAATTGTCCAACGCGATCCTGATGGACTGGAAAGACCGGTTCATTGCTGCCTATGACGTCGAGTTGCAGGACTTCATCGATGGCGTCAACGCGGGCACGATTTACGGGCCTTCTGCCTGGGACGGTTATGCCGCTGCGGTGGCCGCCGATGCCTGTGTTCAGGCGCAGAACAGCGGAGCGGTCGTACCGATTGCCCTGGAGATGCGTCCCGCGTTTTATGACTGACAGAGGTGTCTGGAGTCGGGTTGTTTTTCAAACAATAAAAAGGAGGGCATCATGCGCATCGCACTGGATCCTTACATGTATCGCCACCTGTCGCTGGGTGCGATGGTCGATAAGACCGCGGAACTGGGCTACGACTATATAGAGCTTTCACCGCGCGAAGATTTCATGCCGTTCTACAATTACCCGCGCGTGGATCGTGCGCGGATCAGGGAGTTTCGCAAAGCCCTGAGCGATGCCGGTGTGAAACTCTCC
Organism: Pseudomonas syringae group sp. J248-6; assembly: GCF_032586995.1. Classification (NCBI taxonomy): domain Bacteria; kingdom Pseudomonadati; phylum Pseudomonadota; class Gammaproteobacteria; order Pseudomonadales; family Pseudomonadaceae; genus Pseudomonas; species Pseudomonas syringae group sp. J248-6. The sequence goes on from NZ_JAWHOP010000026.1 coordinate 54,678, forward strand.
TCGCTGCTGCCGCTGTACCACTGGGCCGCGCCGGATGAAGACTTGCGTATTGCAGCGGTGCGCAACTGGAAACGCGCCATTCAGGTGGCCGTGGAAATGGACTGCGACCTGATGAACACCGAGTTCAGTGGGCAATCCGATCATGCACTGGTGTGCGAAAACCAGTTCATGAAATCCATGGATGAACTGATGCCGCACTTCGAGCGAGAAGGCATCCGGCTCGATATCCAGGCCCATCCTTATGACTTCTGCGAACGCAACAACGAGTCAGTCGATATCATTCGCGGCCTGGACCGGGACTGGATCAATTACCTGTATGCCGCGCCACACACCTTTTTCTACGATGATGGCGTCGGGGACATTGCCTCCATGCTGCGGTACGCAGGTGACAAGCTCACCCACCTGATCATTGCCGATACCTATAATCACCGGGCTTCGTCCAACCTGCGCTACATCGTTAACCCGCCTGGCGTCACGGCAACGGTGCATCAGCATCTGGACATCGGGCAGGGCGAGGTGGACTGGGACGCGTTCTTCTCGACATTGCGGGACATCAATTTCGACGGTATTGCCACAGTGGCCGTATTTGCCTGGGAGGAGCGCGCAGATGAATCGAGCCGATTCATGCTGGAGCGGGTCAAAAGCGAGCTGCTTCGTTGAAACGGCGGCATCCAATACACGACCGAGGGCTGCGGCCATGAGGTTCATGGACTACAGGAGATATCCATGCGAGCAGGGCTGGTGGGCTACGGCAAAGGCGGGCGTTACTTTCATGCAACGCTGATTTCGAGTTTGCCCGGTGCCACATTTGCAGGCGTTGTCACCCGTTCACCCGAGCGAAAGCAGGAAGTGGCCAACGATCATCCCGGCGTGGCAACCTTCGACACGCTGGCTGAGCTGGTCGCTGCCGGGGTCGATGTCGTGGTGATTTCCACGCCCCTGGCTTCGCGCCGAGCGTTGATCCTTGAAGCGATAGAGCTGGGCGTCGGGGTGGTCAGCGACAAACCCTTTGCCAGCGACGCCGCCCAGGCGCGCGAGCTGGTGGAAGCGGCCGAACGGCGGGGCGTGCTGCTTAGCGTTTATCAGAATCGGCGCTGGGATTCCGACTTCCTCACCGTGCGCAAATTGATCGACAACAAGGCGCTGGGGCAGATCAGCCGGTTCGAGTCCAGTATCGAGCGCTATTCGCCACGCTCTGTCGGCAAGGCCAGCGGTGGTGGCATGCTGCGTGATCTGGGCAGTCATCTGGTGGATCAGGCACTGGTACTGTTCGGGCCGGTCGAGCGGGTGTACGCAGAATTGCAGTTCGCTACGCCGCAAGACGTACTGGACCACACGTTCTTCGTGTCCTTGAGTCATGCCAGCGGTGTGACTTCGCACCTGTCAGGCAGTTGTCTGCAAAATACCCCCAAGCCGCGTTTCAGGGTCAGTGGAACCAAGGGTTGTTACAGCGTCGAAGGGCTGGACGGTCAGGAGGAGGCTGCGTTTGCCGGCCTCACGCCACGGTCCGAGGGCGAGCGCTGGGGTGTCGAAGAGCATCGGCGCTGGGGCTGGTTCGAGCAGGGTGAGCACCGCGAGCGTGTGCCTTCGGAGCGCGGCTGCTGGCTTGAGTTCTACCGCCTGTTGCAGAGCGCCGTTGACGAGCAGGGCGGTAATCCGGTTGATCCTCATGATGCCATTGCATCGGCACAGGTCATGGATGCAGCCCGCTTGAGCGCCAGTGAAGGGCGGGTTGTGGTGCTGTAATCATCGTGTGCCACGCTGCATATAAAAGCCTGCCATCGGACAAGGCCCGACGCCTGACAAGCGTCGGGCTTTGTCGTATCTGCAGCCGAATAAAAATGAAATGGAATAAAATTCTAAAACCAGTTGAATTGGAAAATATTTTCCAATAGAGTCTTTTTCAGGTTACCGACTATCGAATCACTCGGGCTTTGAAGGTCTTTCAAGTCACGAGATGCACACCAACAAAAACAAAACAAAAGATAGGTACTGTCGATGAAAACCCCTACCTCTGGCCTCACCGCCAAGCGTTCTGCCACCTCTTCATTCTGGATTCGGACCATGGAGCGATTTCTCACAATCGTTGCCCGTGGCATGTGCGTGCAACACAAGGACGCGCAACTGTTCTGCATTCCCGGAGCAACCGGGATCCGCCTGTCACGCTGATTCGCTGCATCCGAACAACAATAATCTGGAGACAGATCCTCATGAAGACCAAGATTGCTTTGACCTCATTGGCCATTGCGCTGATGTTGGGCAGCGGTGCAGCTTTGGCCGATATCAAGATCGGTGTGGCCATGTCGCAGTTCGATGACACCTGGCTGACCTACCTGCGTGACGACATGAATGCCAAGGCCAAAGCCATGTCCACGACCGAGAAAGTGGACCTGCAGTTCGTCGATGCCCGCGCGGACGTCAACAAACAGCTCGACCAGGTCAAGGACCTGGTCAACAAGAAAGTCGACGCCCTGATCGTCAATCCTGTCGACACCGCTGCCACTGCGCGGATCACCAAGGACGCGGTCGCCGCCGGCATCCCGCTGGTCTACGTCAACCGCCGCCCTGACGATCCGAAACTGCCTGCAGGCGTCGCCACCGTTACGTCGGATGACATGGAGGCAGGTCGACTTCAGGCGCAATACATCGCCGACAAAATGAAAGGCAAGGGCAGTGTCATGATTCTTCTGGGTGACCTGGCCAACAACTCCACGCAAAACCGCACCAAGGGCATCAAAGAGGTGCTGGCCAAGTACCCGGACATCAAGATAGATCAGGAGCAGACCGGCATCTGGCTACGCCAGAAGGGCATGGACCTGACCAACGACTGGCTTACCCAGGGCCGTAAATTCAACGCGGTGCTGGCCAACAACGATGAAATGGCCATTGGCGCGGCGATGGCGCTGAAGCAGGCAGGCGTGGATGTGGCTAAAGGCAGCGTTTTAGTCGCCGGTGTCGACGGTACGCCAGACGGGCTCAACGCCGTTACCAAGGGCGACCTCGCAGTCTCCGTTTTCCAGGACGCCAAGGGCCAGGCCGACGGAGCGATTGATGCTGCCGTGAAAATGGCGAAAAAGGAAAAGGTCGAGCCCCAGGCGATCATCATCCCTTATCGCCTGATCACGCCTGAAAACGTCGCCACCTTCAAATAACAACGATCGCCAGGCCCGGGAGGATCTTTCCTCCCGCAGCCTGCCGTTTGAGGAGTTGTGATCATGTTTGGTTCAGCTACTGCCAACCCGCCCGCACAACGCGATCTGCCGTCCAGTGACAGCGGTAGCCCAACGCCGGATGCCCAGCCGCCTTATCTGCTGGAAATCAGCCATATCAGCAAGGGCTTCCCCGGTGTCATCGCGCTCAACGACGTCCAACTGCGTGTGCGCCCCGGCAGCGTGCTGGCGCTGATGGGCGAGAACGGTGCCGGAAAGTCAACGCTGATGAAAATCATCGCTGGCATCTACCAGCCGGACTCGGGCGAAATCCGTTTGCGTGGCAAGCCGATTCGCTTCGAGACGCCACTTTCGGCCCTTCAGGCCGGCATTGCGATGATCCATCAGGAGCTGAACCTGATGCCATTCATGAGCATCGCCGAGAACATCTGGATCGGTCGCGAACAGCTCAACGGTCTGCACATGGTTGATCACCGGGAAATGCACCGCTGCACTGCCGAACTGCTGGAGCGCCTGCGCATCAGGCTCGATCCCGAAGACCTGGTGGGCAACCTGAGTATCGCCGAGCGGCAGATGGTCGAGATCGCCAAAGCTGTGTCATATAACTCGGACGTGCTGATCATGGATGAGCCGACTTCGGCCATCACCGAAACCGAAGTCGCTCACCTGTTTTCGATCATCAACGACCTGCGCGCTCAGGGTAAAGGCATCATCTACATCACTCACAAGATGAACGAAGTTTTCGAGATTGCCGACGAGGTCGCGGTTTTTCGCGACGGTGCCTATATCGGCCTGCAGCGCGCTGAGAGTATGGATGGCGACAGCCTGATCACCATGATGGTGGGGCGTGAGTTGACCCAACTGTTCCCCGAGCGGGAAAAGCCGCCAGGCGAAGTGCTGCTTTCAGTCCGCAACCTGTGCCTGAACGACATTTTCAAGGACGTGAGTTTCGACTTGCGTGCCGGAGAGATTCTCGGCATCGCCGGGCTGATGGGGTCGGGTCGGACCAATGTGGCCGAGACCCTGTTCGGCATAACCCCCAGCGACAGCGGCGAGGTGCGCTTTGATGGCGCTACGGTACACATTGGCGATCCGCATCAGGCCATTGAGCTGGGTTTTGCACTATTGACGGAAGACCGCAAGTTGACTGGGCTGTTTCCATGCCTGTCGGTGATGGAAAACATGGAAATGGCCGTGCTCGCCAACTACGCCGGTAATGGTTTCGTGCAACAGAAGGCACTGCGTGCGCTGTGCGAGGACATGTGCAAAAAACTTCGGGTCAAGACCCCGTCACTGGAGCAGTGCATCGACACCTTGTCGGGCGGTAACCAGCAGAAAGCGTTGCTGGCACGCTGGCTGATGACCAACCCCAGGGTACTGATTCTGGATGAGCCCACCCGCGGCATCGACGTGGGGGCCAAGGCGGAAATCTATCGCCTGATCTCCCTGCTGGCCAGTGAAGGCATGGCCGTCATCATGATCTCTTCAGAGCTGCCGGAAGTTCTCGGTATGAGCGACCGGGTCATGGTCATGCACGAAGGCGAAATGATGGGCATCCTCGATCGGGGCGAAGCGACCCAGGAAAAAGTCATGCATCTGGCCTCCGGCCACAAGGTTCATTGAGTTCGCACTACAGGGCTCGGTAGAAGAAGAACAAAAGGGGAACGAACATGAGCAACGCGATTTCGCAAAACAAACCGGCCCTGGCGCCGACCAGGAACAAGCGGCGGCTGCCAACCGAGCTGAGTATTTTTCTGGTGCTGATCGGCATCGGTCTGATCTTTGAGCTGTTTGGCTGGATCGTCCGTGATCAGAGCTTTCTGCTCAACTCCCAGCGTCTGGTACTGATGATCCTTCAGGTATCGATCATCGGCTTGCTGGCCATCGGCGTGACTCAGGTGATCATTACCACAGGCATCGACCTGTCATCCGGTTCGGTGCTGGCACTGTCGGCGATGATTGCAGCGAGCCTGGCGCAAACCTCGGACTTTTCCCGGGCGGTATTCCCTTCCCTGACCGACCTGCCGGTGTGGATTCCGATCGTGGTCGGGCTCGGAGTCGGGCTGCTGGCGGGTGCCATCAACGGCAGCATCATTGCCATAACCGGTATTCCGCCGTTCATTGCCACGCTGGGCATGATGGTCTCCGCGCGTGGCCTGGCGCGTTTCTACACCGAAGGTCAGCCGGTGAGCATGCTCTCGGATTCCTACACGGCTATCGGGCAGGGCGCGATGCCGGTGATCATCTTTCTGGTGGTGGCGGTGATCTTCCACATCGCCTTGCGTTACACCAAGTACGGCAAATACACCTACGCCATCGGCGGCAACATGCAGGCTGCGCGTACTTCCGGGATCAACGTCAAGCGCCACCTGGTTATCGTCTACAGCATCGCCGGGCTGCTGGCCGGGCTGGCAGGGGTGGTTGCCTCGGCACGTGCTGCAACCGGGCAGGCCGGGATGGGTATGTCTTATGAACTGGACGCTATCGCTGCCGCAGTCATCGGCGGCACCAGCCTGTCCGGTGGGGTAGGACGAATTACCGGCACTGTGATCGGTGCGCTGATTCTCGGCGTAATGGCCAGTGGTTTTACCTTTGTCGGCGTAGATGCTTATGTTCAGGACATTATCAAAGGTCTGATCATTGTAGTGGCGGTAGTAATCGATCAATATCGCAACAAGCGCAAGACCAAGCGCTGATTTCAATCATCTGCATCAAAGGGCCTTTTCAGGCCCTTTTGTGCGTTGGATGTTGCAGGAACCGATTAGCTGTCAGCAGGTCAGAGCCTCATCAAGCAGCATGCTGGCCGGGTCTTTCGCCCGCATTTCAAGGGTTTTACGGCAATTGTTGTACAAAAATCCTTCAATTGTGTTGCCGAGCCCGCTAGCCGGCCTTAGACTGCCGCCCCTCGTAAATTGAGTGCCAGGTGGCGCTTGGAGATTATTGGTTTGCACGGCAACGTCAAGCCGCTCCTCAATGCACGTTTTTTTATAGAGAAATAAATGACAAAGGAAAAGTTGCTGGCCATGCCGGCCGATGACTACATGAACGCCGAGCAGCACGCTTTCTTCGTCGAGCTGTTGCAGGGCATGAAGGTCGAGATCCACGAGCGAATCGAGCAGAGCCGTATTGCGATCGAGAGCCTGGACACGCCTGCCGACCCTGCAGACGCTGCTTCGGTTGAAGAGGAGCGTCACTGGCTGGTCAATGTGATTGACCGCGACCAGCGCATGCTGCCCCAGTTGGAAATGGCCCTTTCGCGTATTGCCGACGATACCTTCGGCTGGTGCGATGACAGCGGTGAGCCAATCGGCCTGAAGCGTCTGCTGATCAGCCCGACCACCAAATATTGCATCGAGGCGCAAGAGCGCCACGAGCAGATCGACAAGCACCAGCGTCAGGCCTGATACGCAGGCAGCAGCTGAGTGACCGAACCGGGAGGCAAGCGATTGCCTCCCGGTTTTGTTGTGCGCGGAATTTGTCGAAAACGGATTGCTCGCTACGACCAACGGGGCATGGCATAAGGCCGTTATCTAGCGTTTAATAAACGTAATAATGATAAATACCGACGGGGTGACGCAGCATGGCCGAGAACCTATCCATGGCAGCCGGATTACCACTGGCCGATGCTCGCGGTGCTGCGTCGAAGTGGTGGGTGCCGGCGGTGCAAAGTGTCGTGTTATGCCTGCTGTTCGCCGCCATGAGCGTTATCGGTTTGTCTCTTTATATCGTCATTCCCGCAGCGCTGCTGGTGGCCTGGCTGCCGCTTTTGTTGCGCAGAAGGCAGCCTGGCTTACAAGTCGAGGCAAGTGACAGTGATATCGCGCTGCTGACCCGCGACCTGTCGCGTACCACCAGTCACAATGCACTGTCGGCCGCTCAGGTGGCATTTTCTGTCGGGCAACTGGCGGGCAAGGTGCAGTCGCAGCTGGGTGCTGCCGGACAGATAGTCAACAGCGCCGAACAGATGATTGCGACCGAGCAGCAGACTGCCCAGTTGAGTCAACAGGCGTTGGTTGCAGCCAGCGAGGCGCGTCAGCGCAGCGAATCGGGAAGCAGCGTTCTGAATGAGTCCATCGAGCGCATGCACCTCTTGAGCAAGCGTGCTATCGGCAGTCGTGAGTTGATCGAGGCGCTGAGCCAGCGCAGTGAAGAAATCCAGCGTGTGACGCTGGTCATTCAATCCATCGCCAGCCAGACCAACCTGCTGGCGCTTAATGCGGCCATCGAAGCTGCCCGGGCAGGTGAGCACGGGCGCGGTTTCGCGGTGGTCGCTGACGAAGTACGCGGGCTCGCCGGCCGTACCGCCAGCGCCACCGGGGAAGTCGGGCAGATGGTGGCCGATATCCAGCAGCGCACCGCTCAGGTGGTGGAGCAGATTCGCGAGCTGTCTTCTGACCTCGATGCGGGGGTCGAGCAGGTCGAGCTGACCGGCCAGCATCTGGGCAACATTGCCCGGCTTGCGATCGAGGTGGAAAGCCAGGTCAGCGAAATTGCTCAAGGCGCGAGGAGCAACCAGGACCAGTTGGCCAGCCTGTTCGATGCTGTCGAGCACATGCGCAGTGATCTTGCCGTCAGCGATGAACAAACCCGGCAACTGGCCAAAGCCGCCGTGCAGATGGAGGGGCAGGCCGAGACCATCAGCCAGCGGCTGGCTCAGGTCGGTCTGGATGAATATCATCAGCGTATCTATGACCTGGCTCGCGAAGGGGCGCGGCTGATCGCGGAAAAATTCGAGGCTGACATTGTGCAGGGGCGCGTCAGCCTGGATGACTTGTTTGATCGCAACTACAAACCCGTCCCCAATACCTCACCCACCCGCTTTACCACGCGTTTTGATCGCTACACCGATCAGGTCTTGCCAGCATTGCAAGAACCGCTGCTCTCGCGCCATGAAGGTCTGGTATTCGCCATTGCCTGCACGCAGCAAGGTTATGTGCCGACGCACAACAACGCTTTCAGTCAGCCTTTGACAGGCGATGCGACGGTGGACAATGCGCGTAATCGAAGCAAGCGCAAGTTCGATGACCGTACCGGCATTCGCTGCGGCAGCCATCAACAGCCTGTCCTGCTGCAAACCTACACGCGGGACACTGGCGAGTTGATGCACGACCTGTCCGTGCCTATTGTGGTCAACGGGCGACATTGGGGTGGTCTGCGCCTTGGGTATAAACCGCAAAGCCGCTGATTTTTAAAACAGGCGGCTCAGGTTAGATCAAGTATTAAATAACCTGCCCGGCTGGTTTTTCTGTTTGGTGAAATTGCGGGTTCTGAAACCCGTTTGCACACACGTGTAGGTGTTTGTTTATAAATAATAAATACCTGACGACAGAAGTTGTAGGAATACTCTGAATACGCGCTGCATGACTTGACTGATCACCGTCTTTAAGCAAGCTGTTTAAATCAACGTTATTTACGTTTTGATTTAAGTGCGGCCTTTTCTTGGCCTGCCTCTAAGGATGGAAAAGATATGAACGATAAATGGAGTGTCGAACAAACGGCAGCAATCTCGGATGTGGTAACGCGGCGCGTTACCGCGCGGGTCGGAATTTTCTTCGACGGTACGGGAAATAATCGCGTCAACAGTCAGATCGGGGCTGACTGTCAGGCATTGATTGAAATAAATGGTGGTCAGCACATTAAAGAGTGCGCGGGTCGTCATGCTCATTCTGGCAGTAGTTACAGTAATGATCCGAGCAATATAGCCAGGCTGGTCGATCTTTATCGTCTGCAGCGTGTTGCCGAACATGACAGTGCAGGCTTGAGAGTGTACTACTCGATCTATGTAAGCGGGGCGGGTACTACCTCCGGCGGGCGTGATTCGGTATGGCCGGGGCAGAGTTTCGGTCGGGGCACCACTGGTGTGATATGCAAGGTGGAAAATGCATTCAGAAAGCTTGAAACGGTATTGAAGGCATTTCCACGGGACAACCCGGATTGTGTACTGGAAGGGCTTGAGCTGGACGTGTTCGGCTTCAGTCGCGGTGCTGCGTCGGCCAGGCACCTGGCCAACGAAGTGCTGAAACAGCAGGCAGGAATGCTTGAGCCGATACTTCAAAGCCGCAAGGTCAGGCTCAGTGAGCATTTCAGTTGGCGCAACGGCAGTGTACGGCTCAAGGTTATCGGCCTGTTCGACACTGTCGCCGCCATCGGCAGTTTCAGGGATATGGGCAATACCCGGGACGCGAACAACAGGAGGGTCAATCTTTACTTGCCGCCGGGGTGTGCCCAACAGGTGCTGCATCTGGTGGCTCGTGATGAATCACGGCGTAACTTCGCGCTTAACAGCGTCCTGCCGGCATGGCCGAAAGAAATCGTTTTACCCGGTGCCCATTCCGATATAGGCGGTGGTTATCCTCCACAGATGGAAGAAAGCGTGTTGCTCACGCGTCCGCAAAGCAGCCAGGTCAATCGTGACAGCCCGTGTGAGGCGGCGCCTTGCTGGAAGGACGCCCAGGCCCTGTTAAGCGCCATGAGCCGGGATGACTGGATCGACCCGCTGGACAGCCAGGCATTTCTGAGGGTTCAGACCTGCGAAAGCAAATGTTACCCGTGCAGAAAAACCCTGAATGGCATGAAAACGATCGTTGCTGCAGTGGGGATGAACCGCCAGGTTTTTGGTCACTTGTCGAGGGTGTCGCTACAGGTCATGCATGCACTGGCCTGTGACGAGGGGGTGCCTTTCGGCCCGGTGCCAAACAGCCTTGAATTTCAGCTTCCTCCCGAGCTCGAACGCATTTCAGCCCGCCTGATCGATTATGCGCGAGGCGGGCCTTACTTACTGGAAAGTCATGAAGAGCGGCTATTGCGCTGGCGCTATATCCATCAGTCCGCTCACTGGAATGCAGTGGTCGGCAGAATGGGCACCTTTGGCGACGCCGTCTTTGTGCATGCTCCGCAACCGGGTGGCAGGACGTTGCATCCCAATGTCGGCCAGCCCGGTTATCCGCAGTAGGAATCAACGCCCGAGTGGTTCACTCGGGCTTTTTGTGAAGGCGCACATTCAGTTCGTCGACCACCATCGCCCATTCGGCATCCTCATGCAGCTGCTCCTTGAGAAAGTCAGCCTGCCGCGGCGTCCAGAAGTCGGCATCAATCAGCTTCACGTCGTCAGGCAGGGGATGGCTGGCGATGAACGCTTCGATGCTCTCATCGTCCGAATCCAGTGCCAGTTGGGCGAACAGGTCGTTGATGGTCGTTGTAGTCTGTTCCATGTCATCTCCTCGCCGGGGGATATCCCCGTCTTCATCAGTTCTTATGGGAGTGGCCGACGCACTCAAGAGTTCGATGCATTTGGCCGTGTGAGAAGATGGCCTTTTGTGCTCTGCCTACAAGTGATATGTTTCCAGTATCGCCGAATGCACACTGATCGCCTGGCTGGAACCCGTCCAGCCTTTAAGTCGTGGTCAAGCTGGCCGCCGGTTTCAGGGCTCCAGCGTTTTTGCGACACTGCAGTGTACAAAAGGTATATATCCCGTAGCTGCCATGAGCCGGTAGAATCCGCCACCCGCCTGCACAAGGTTTGCGGTGGCGCTTTCAGCGCTTCCGCGTGCAGCGTGCCGGAAAAAATCCGGTCGCTTGACGCGGTCTATGGATTAACCACTTTCTTGACTGCCCTGACATCAGGCAGCCTCATTTTCATGTTTGAGGGTTTGTACTTTGGCTGTAAGTAATCTGGATACCCATGCCTTGTTCGTGCTCGGCGATCTCCGCGCACAGTTGGTCAAGCAGTTTCAGTCCCGTTTTGTCTACATCACCGAGCAGTCAGCCGAAGGTATTTATATCGCTGAAATCGACACCGAAACCGCTCTGGTCGTCGACGACAAGCCGCGCCTGGAGCTCAAGGTAGGCGATCATTTCCGCGCGTCGGTATTGCCCAGCCGTGAAGGCGGCAAGCTCGAATTGAAATTCCGTGAAATCAAAATGACTGTGTATGGGCTGGGCGAATATGCGTTCGTCGATATCCCTGAAGGCCACGGCATTGTGTTCAAGGAAGGTCAGGCTGTGGTCATGGTGTTTGCCGCAAAAGAGCAGTTGCAGATCGGCATGAGCAAGGTTCTCAAAGGCGCAGTCGGCAAGGCCGCCAAATGGCGCAAGGGCGAGCTGACCTTCAAGGCCAGCGAGTAACGCTGACTAGGCTGAGAGCTCAGCCGCCTGCCGATTCTCCATTGCCAGTGCCGCTACTGACTTCTGCGGGCACATCGTCACCGGCCATGCGCTTGCGGAACAACGCTGTACGCGCCAGCAGCAGCGTGGTCACAGGCACGGTGATCGCCAGCAGCACCGGAATCAGCCAGGCGTGAATCACCGGCTCTGCCTTCAGAGCAGAGAAATAGATGATCGACGCCAGCGCGACGCACCAGGCACCCAGCGTCGACGCGAGGGCTGGCGGATGCATGCGCTGGAAGAAGTCCTTGAGGCGCAGCAGCCCGAGAGCACCGGTCAAGGCAAACAGACTGCTGGCGATCAGCAGCCCGGCGGTCAGTATCTCGGCCCAGAAGGGCACGGTGTTCGGCAGTCCGGTCATTCGATCACTTCTCCGCGCAGCAGGAATTTGGCCAGAGCGAAGGAGCCGACAAAGCCGAACAGGGCAATCAGCATGGCGGCTTCGAAGTACGTGTCACTGGCGTAACGGATGCCGAGCACCAGCATCATCAGCATGGCAATGATGTACAGGTAGTCCAGCGCCAGCACCCGGTCCTGGGCTGAGGGACCCTTGAGCAGGCGCAGCAGGGTGATCACCATCGCCAGGGCGAAGATCAGCAGGCTGATCAGGATCGCGTTGTCGAGCAATGCACTCATTGAAAGATCTCCATCAACGGTCGCTCATAGGTGGTCTTGAAGTGTTCAATGAATTGCGCTTCATCCTCCAGATCAAAAACATGCATCAGCAGCACACTGCGATCCAGCGCCAGTTCCGACCATACCGTTCCGGGTACGACCGTGGTGACCATCGCCAGCGCGGCGAGGCCATGGGCATCGTGCAGGTCCAGCGGGATACGCACGAAAGCCGAGCGTGGCGGACGACTTTCGAGCCGCCATACGCTCAAACCGACCTGAAGATTGGACACCACCACATCCCACCCGACCAGGCACAGAAACTTCAGGATTGTGCCAGGTTTGCGGATGCGCACCGGCAGCGGGCGCAGCGGTGCCATCAGCAAGGGCGCGAGCAAGCCCAGCACCGCACCCAGTAGCAGGTGGCCGGGGCTGATCGACAGGTTCAGCACCAGCCACAACAGCCACAGTGCCAGAGAAAGCAGAGGAGCCGGAAACAGGCGCTTCATGGCTGCCCCTCCGAACTGATTTTCTGGCTGGTAGGGCCGGGTATCGGACGTGTGGCAAGGACCGACTGCACATACTGCTTGGGCTCATGCAGCGCGGCGGCGGTGTCTTGGGTATAGCGCAACAAGGGCTCGGCCTTGAACGTCAGCGCAACGCAGAGGCCCAGCAGGATGATGATCGGCAAGCATTCATTGCGGCGCAGCAACGGCGAAGGACGCTCGTGCGGTGTCCAGAAGCGCTGTGTGCCGAGCCTGGAAAAAGCGATCAGCGACGCCAGCCCGGAAAAGATCAGCAGGCCGATCAGCAGCCATGCCTGGATTGAGAGCGCTTCGTCCTGCGCGACGTCCAGCCCCAGCGGGTTCATCAGGGCGCTGAGCAGCGTGAGTTTACCGATGAACCCCGACAGCGGTGGCATGCCGATAATCAGCAACGCACAAGCGATAAAGCTCAGGCCCAGAAATGCCATGGTCATGGGGATGACTTGACCGACCACGACTTTCTGCTCGTCGTCCAGGTTGGTGCCGGGTGGCGGATGCAGCGACTCAAGGGTGCGGGGCAGTTGATCCACGTCGTACTCCAGAGGGATCTCGTTGGCCGAGCGGGAACGCTCGACCAATTCGCCCAGCAGGAACATGGCGCTCAGCGCCAGCGTCGAGCTGACCATGTAGAACAGCGCGCCCGAGGTCAGGCTCGGCTGGGCGAAACCGACCGCAGACAGCAGAATGCCCGCTGACACCAGTATGCTCAGGCTGGCGAGGCGCTCCAGGCGCTGGGCAGCGATGATCGCAATCGCAGCGGTGAAAATCGTCGCCATGCCGCCGTAGATCAACCAGTCGCCGCCGAAGAATGCCGAGGCCCCGGCCTGCCCGGAAAACAGCAGCGTCCACAGGCGTAGCAGGGTGTAAACGCCCACTTTGGTCATGATCGCAAACATTGCCGCTACCGGCGCGCTGGCTGCCGAATAGGCCGGGACCAGCCAGAAGTTCAGTGGCCACATGCCTGCCTTGGCCAGAAATGCCGTGGCCAGAATGGCAGCGCCAGCATGCAGCAGGCCCAGATCTGACTCTGCCACTTGCGGGATCTTGATCGCCAGATCGGCGAAGTTCAACGTGCCGGTCACGCCGTATATCAGCGCAGCGCCGATCAGGAACAGCGATGAAGCCAGCAGGTTGATGGAAATGTAATGCAGGCCGGTCGACACCCGCGCCCGGCCGGAGCCATGCAGCATCAAGCCGTATGACGCTGCCAGCAGGACTTCAAAGAATACGAACAGGTTGAACAGGTCGGCGGTCAGGAATGCGCCATACAGCCCCATAAGCTGGATCTGGAACAGTGCGTGGAAACTGGCACCTGCCCGGTCCCAGCGCGCCAGCGCGAACAACAGGGCGCAAACACCGATGATGCCAGTCAGCACCAGCATCAGTGCCGACAGGTGATCCACCACCAGCACGATACCGAACGGCACACCCCAGTTGCCTGGCAGGTAGACACCGATCGAGCCACTGTTGCCGCTGTGCTGTACCCAGAGAAACAGCACCACGGAAATGCCCAGCCCGAGGATGCTGGAAAACAGATTGATGCGTCCCTTGAGCGGCCGATGCTTTTCGCCCAGCCAGAGCATCAGCCCGGCGGTCAGTAACGGCAGCAGGATCGGCGCAATGATCAGTTGATTCATCCAGCTCATGCCTTGGGCTCCCGGCCATCTACATGGTCGGTGCCGGTCAGGCCTCTGGAGGCGAGCAATACCACCAGAAACAGCGCGGTCATGGCGAAGCTGATGACGATGGCGGTCAGTACCAGCGCCTGCGGCAGTGGGTCAGTGTAATTGAGCAGGTCCTGGGGAATGCCGTCCTTGATGATCGGTTCTCTGCCGATGAACAGGCTGCCCATGCTGAAAATGAACAGGTTGACCCCGTAAGACAGCAGGCACAGCCCCATGACCACCTGAAAGGTGCGTGGCCGCAGGATCAGCCAGACGCCCGAGGCGGCCAGCACGCCGATGGCGATTGCAATGACTTCTTCCATCAGAGGATTCCTTGCGGGTTGGCAACGGGTTTGGGTAGTTGCGTCGGACGGTGGCTGCGCACCGACTGGTGAGCCAGCGCGGTGAGGATCAGCAGCGTCGAGCCGACGACCACGGCGTACACACCGACATCGAAGAACAGCGCACTGGCGATGTGAATATCGCCCAGAATCGGCAAATCGACGTGCGCGGTGTGCGTGGTCATGAACGGATAACCCAGCACCATGGAACCCGCTCCGGTCAGAACCGCGCACAACAGGCCTGTGCCCATCCAGCGTAATGGACGCAGGCTCATTTGCGCCTCGACCCATTGGGTACCTGCCACCATGTATTGCAGGAGGAACGCCACCGACATCACCAGCCCGGCCACAAACCCGCCGCCTGGCTGGTTATGCCCTCGAACGAACAAGTACATCGAAATGATGAAGGCAATCGGCAGCAGTAATCGCACCAGCGCTGCCGGAACCATCATGAAGCCGAGTGCGGTATCGCTGGCACTGCGCGGGTTGACCAGATCAGTCACCACGTCACGGGCCAGCAGGCGTTGCTGTGTGGGCAGCAGAATGCTTTCCTTCGGCGGGCGGAAGCGACGCAACAGGGCAAACACTGTCAACGCCACCGCCGCCAGCACGGTGATTTCGCCAAACGTATCGAAGCCGCGGAAGTCCACCAGCATCACGTTGACCACGTTGGTACCACCGCCCTGAGGCAGCGCGCGGCTCAGGTAAAAGGACGAAATAGCGTTGGGTGTCTGACGGGTCAGCATGGCGTAGGACAATATCGCCATACCCAGGCCGACAAGAACCGCCAGCCCGAAGTCGCGTATTCGCCGGGTACGAGCGCGCAGGCGCGCGCTCAATGGGGCGACGTCTTCATTGCGTCGCGGCAGCCAGCGCAGACCGAGCAGGATAAGTACCGTCGTCACTACTTCCACGACCAGTTGAGTCAGCGCCAGATCAGGTGCCGAGAACCAGACGAAGGTGATGCAGGTCATCAGGCCGCAGACGCTGACCATGACCAGTGCTGCCAGACGGTGATACTTGCCTTGCCAGGCTGCACCTATTGCGCAGGCAATTGCGATAAGCCAAAGCGTGACAAACACCCCGGAGCCCGGAATCTTCGGCCGGTCGCCCCAGGTCAGGCCACTGAAATACATCGGTATGAAGCCGCCCAGTACGGCTGCCAGTACCAGCAGAAACAGTTGCGGCTGCAAGCGACGAGTACTGACCTTGCGCTCGAAACGCCGCGCCCAGTGCATCATCACTACCTGGCTGCGTTCGAAAAAGCGCTTGCCGTTGAGTCTGCCCACCAGCGGCGGGGCAGTAATGCGCTCGTGCTTGAGAGGTTTGCGCAGCAATAGATACAGGGTGATACCGCCAGCCATCGCCACCAGGCTCATAACCATCGGCAGGTTCCAGCCGTGCCAGATCGCCAGGCTGTATTCGGGCAATGTTCCGCCGACTACCGGACGCGCAGCGGCGGCGAGCAGGGGAGCGACCGATTGCGCCGGGAAAATCCCCACGATCAGGCACGTCAGCACCAGCAGTTCTACCGGCGCACGCATCCAGCGCGGCGGCTCATGCGGCAAGTGCGGCAGGTCCTTGGCCGCCGGACCGAAAAACACATCGACCGTGAAACGCAGCGAATAGGCAACGCTGAATATCCCGGCGATGGTCGCGATCACTGGCAAGGCAATTTCGACCCAGGCAGTGGCGGAAATGAACACGGTTTCGGCAAAGAACATTTCCTTGGACAGAAACCCGTTGAGCAGCGGCACGCCGGCCATCGATGCACTGGCGACCATCGCCAGTGTTGCGGTGTAGGGGAGCAGCTTCACCAGCCCACTGAGACGCCGGATATCTCGCGTTCCGCTCTCGTGGTCGATAATCCCGGCGGCCATGAACAGCGAGGCCTTGAAGGTCGCGTGGTTGAGAATGTGAAAGACCGCAGCTACCGCAGCCAGCGGGCTGTTGAGGCCCAGCAACAGCGTGATCAGGCCCAGATGACTGATGGTCGAGTAGGCCAGCAGGCCCTTCAGATCATTCTGGAAGATGGCCGCGTAGGCGCCGAGAATCAGCGTGCAGGCACCTGCGCCGCTGACGATCCAGAACCATTGCTCAGTGCCGGACAACGCAGGCCACATTCGTGCCATGAGAAACACCCCGGCCTTGACCATGGTCGCCGAGTGCAGATACGCCGACACGGGTGTAGGGGCGGCCATTGCGTGGGGCAGCCAGAAATGGAAGGGGAATTGGGCGCTTTTGGTCAATGCACCGATCAGAATCAGGGTCAGCAATACCGGGTAAAGGGCATGGGCGCGAATCGCATCTCCGGATGCCAGCACCCGGTCCAGGTCATAACTGCCTGCCACGTGCCCGAGGATCATCATGCCAGCCAGCAGCGCCAGCCCCCCCGCACCGGTGACCATCAGCGCCATGTAAGCGCCGCGCCGTGCATCGGCGCGGTGGTGCCAGTAGCCGATCAGCAGGAACGAGAACAGGCTGGTCAGCTCCCAGAAAAACACGATCTGAATCAGATTGCCGGACATCACCAGGCCAAGCATGGCACCCATGAAAGCCAGGAAAAACGCGAAGAAACGCGGCACCGGATCATCCGGCGACATGTAGTAGCGGGCGTAGAGCGAGACCAGCGCACCAATGCCCAGCACCAGCATCGAAAACAGCCAGGCGAAGCCGTCGATACGCAGAACGAAGTTCATCCCCAGGCTCGGCAGCCAGAAGTACTCTTCGCGAATAACGCCGCCGTCGGCGATCTGCGGGAACCACAATGCCATCTGGATAGCGCCGATGAGGGCGACCAGACCGGCCAGAAACGATTCTGCGTTACGCGCGTTGTGCGGCAAAAAGGCCGCCAGACAGCTGCCGATGAAAGGCAGAAGCAGTAGAACTATCAGGGACATAGGCTTCTAATCTGCAGGGGAATGTCAAGCATCATACGTGCCAGACACCCCGATACCAAAGGGACTGTTTCCGAAATTTCCTACAAAAAGTGTCTGCTGTTTTTAAGGCAGCAAAAAGTTGTCACGGGACATGTGTTTCACGGCGCACAATAGCCGACGTTCACTCGGCTTTGCGCATGCCATCTTCTTCAGCAAGGCTCTGTTCACCGGGGGCAGAACGCCGCTTCATTTCGCTGACGATCACCCCTGCCACAATCAGTGCTGCGCCCAGCAGGGCGATACCCGGCAAGCGCTCCCCGGCAAGTCTTCCGACAATCCCGGCCCAGACCGGTTCACCGGCATAAATCACCGTGGCGCGGGTAGGCGAAACACTTTTCTGTGCCCAGTTCATGGCGATCTGGATAATCGCACTCATCGCGCCAAGCCCTACTGCGCTGAGCACCAGCAACCAGGAAAAGTCCGGCAAGCGTTCCTGAGTCGGCACGATCATCAGAAAGGCCAGAGCGGAGGCGGTTGCCAGTTGCACCACGGTGACCCGCCGCACATCGACCTTGCCGGCATAGGCACTGATCATGATGATCTCGGCGGCGATGGCCACCGCGCTGATCAGCGTCACGATCTCGCCGGAGCTGAGTTGCAGAGAAGCGCCTTGCGGCCCGGATACCAGCATCAGCCCGGTAAAGGCGAGAAGGATGCCCAGTGTCGGCATCAATCCCGGTCGACGGCCAAGCACCAGCCATTGCAATAAAGGTACGCAAGGTACATAGAGCGCGGTGATGAAGGCGGACTGGCTGCTGGGGATGGTTTGCAGTCCGATGGTCTGCAAGCCATAACCGAGCATGATCGAGGTCCCGATGAACACGCCGGCCTTGAGTTCAATAAAGGTCAGCCCGCGCAGCACCTTCATTGAAAACAGCGCTACGATAAGCGCCGCTGCGGCGAAACGCAGACCGACGAAGAACATCGGGCCTCTGACGGTCAGCGCATGCTGGACCAGCAGGAAAGTACCGCCCCAGAGCATGGTGATCAGAATCAGCACGGCTTCTGCCTTGCTGATGCGGGGTAATCGGCTGATAGACTTCATGTCAGCTCCAGATTCCAGTGAATGGCGATGAATGACGATGCGCCTGATGAGAGGCGGAACACTCTGAAAGCGTCCTCGGATTGGGCAGTATAATGCGCAACGGTTTTATGTGAGCACCACCATGCACAAAGAAAATTCTCAGCGCCCACCGGTGTTGCAGCACGTCAGTCAGAACGTGCGGCGTTTGCGCAACTGCGCTGACCTCAGCCAGACCGCTCTGGCGGAAAAGTCCGGGGTCAGCCGCCGCATGCTGGTCGCTATCGAGGCGGGCGAGAAAAACGTCAGTCTGGCAACGCTGGACCGGGTAGCCGAAGCATTGCAGGTGGCGTTCAGTGACTTGATCCAGGCCCCCGAAAATCCCGATTACAGCCGTATCAACGAACTGGCCTGGGCCGGTACGATTTCTGGCAGCAAGGCCGTCCTGCTGGCCCGAGCGGTTGCCCGCCGGGAAGTCGAGCTGTGGGAGTTCTGCCTGGAGCCCGGTGATGCCTATGTCTCGGAAGCCGATCCGGATGGCTGGAGTGAGCAGGTGTATATCGTGGAGGGGTATCTGACTCTGCGCCTCTCCGATCCTGCAGCCGTGCAACAGGTCGGCCCGGGCGAGTTTTTCATGTTCCCCAGCAATCAGCCGCATCGCTATTGCAATGAGGCTGACGTGCCCTTGCGCTTTGTGCGTAACGTCGTGCTCTGACCTCCCGACTCTTTTATCGCAACCCGACCGAGGTGCTGCTCGATGACCGAAGACCCTAACCAGACGGCTGACATTCTGATCATCGGCGGCGGTCTGAGCGGCACCATGCTGGCGGCGCAGTTGCTACGCAGGCCTGGCCAGCGCCGGATCCTGATCATCGAAACCCGCAGCGAGCTTGGCCGGGGCGAGGCCTACAGCGCAACAGAGCCGGGCCATACGCTCAATGGCAATGCGGCGCGCATGAGCGTCGACCCCGATGACCCGGACGACCTCACGCGCTGGCTGACGGCCTATCTGGCCGAGGGCGGCTGGCCTGAAGCGGCCGGGCAGAAGGTCCCGGTCGCCGAGCTGTTCCCGCCGCGCGGCGTGTTCGGGCTTTATGTCCAGCAGCGATTGCGTGAAGCCCGTGGCGCTGGCGAGGCGTTTGGCTCTACGGCAACGCATGTGCCCGGCGAAGCGGTCGATGTACAGGTCGATGAACAGGGCGTGAGCGTCACGCTGGCCGACGGTCGTATATTGCGTGGCAGCCAGGCCGTACTGGCGACCGGTATGTACGCTGCTTCACGCACACCGCAGCGTGAGTCGAACGCACTGAACGCGGCAGCGCTGGACCCCTGGAACGTACAGGCAATGCAACAGCTCGATGCTCAGTCCAGGGTGCTGATCATCGGCTCGGGTCTGACCATGGTCGATGCGCTGGTCTCGCTGGAAAAGGCCGGGCACCGCGGGCCGATTCAGATCTATTCCAGGCATGGCCTGCTGCCCCATGTGCGACGCCAGCCACCGGAATGGTCTGATTTTCTGGCGCAGGACCCGAGTATCCGCAGCACTCGCCAACTGGTACACAAGGTGCGCGAGCAGTGCGAGCTGGCCATCGAAAGCGGCATTGACTGGCAGGCCCCGCTGGACACCGTGCGTGCCAACGTCGGCAGGCTGTGGAATCAGGCCACTGACAGGCAGCGCCGTCAGTTTGTCCGTCATGTACGGCCATGGTGGGAGAGTCATCACCATCGCTCGCCGCCACCCAGCGCCGCACTGCTGGCGCAACTGATCAGGCAAGGTCGGCTGAGCATTGACGCCGCTTCGTTGCAGGCTGTTGCGAGCCTGCCGTCAGGCCAGGTGCAGATCAGCGTGCGTCGGCGCGGTGATAGCGAACCGACGCAGATCGTTGGCGATGCCTTGATCAACTCCACCGGCATTGAATACGACTGGCGACGGGTGGATCGCCCGTTGCCTCGTCAATTGCTGCTGCGAGGTTTGATTCAGCCCGGACCGCTGGCGCTGGGCATTGCTGCCGACGCCGGTGGCGCGGTGCTCGACGCGCAAGGTCACTGCTCGTCACGCCTGTTCGCCATGGGCCCGCCACTGCGCGGCATGTGGTGGGAAAGCACCGCAGTGACCGACGTGGCGATTCAGGCCAAGGCTCTGGCGATGCGTTTGTCGTGAAGCGCCGCGTGCTCGGGAGAGGACGCAGAGCGTCCAGAAAGGCATGCCCACGCGGAGCATGGGCACGATAGCGTTCTTACGGACAGCGAGCGCTCCTCAGGCTCCAGCGTGGAAATACCGTCCATGATGCTCCGCGTCAGCTTTTGCGCCGCACCGCGTGCTCAGGAGAGGACGCAGAGCGTCTAGAAAGGCATACCCACGCGGAGCATGGGCACGATAGCGTTCTTACGGACAGCGAGCGCTCCTCAGGCTCCAGCGTGGAAATACCGTCC
>NZ_JAWHOP010000026.1:75665-76457 GCF_032586995.1 Pseudomonas syringae group sp. J248-6
ATGATGCTCAGCGTCAGCTTTTGCGCCGCACCGTTTGCTCGGGAGAAGACGCGGAGCGTCCAGAAAGGCATACCCACGCGGAGCATGGGCACGATAGCGTTCTTACGGATGGCGATCGTTCCTCAGGTTCCAGCGTGGAAATACCATCCATGATGCTCCGCGTCAGCTTTTGGCGCCGCACCGCGTGCTCGGGAGAGGACGCAGAGCGTCCAGAAAGGCATACCCACGCGGAGCATGGGCCCGATAGCGTTCTTACGGATGGCGAGCGTACCTCAGGCTCCAGCATGGAAATACCTTCCATGATGCTCCGCGTCAGCTTTTGGCGCCGCACCGCGTGCTCAGGAGAGGACGCAGAGCGTCCAGAAAGGCATACCCACGCGGAGCATGGGCACGATAGCGTTCTTACGGACAGCGATCGTTCCTCAGGCTCCAGCGTGGAAATACCGTCCATGATGCTCCGCGTCAGCTTTTGGCGCCGCACCGCGTGCTCAGAAGAGGACGCAGAGCGTCCAGAAAGGCATACCCACGCGGAGCATGGGCACGATAGCGTTCTTACGGATGGCGAGCGTACCTTAGGCTCCAGCATGGAAATACCGTCCATGATGCTCCGCGTCAGCTTTTGGCGCCGCACCGTGTGCTTGGGAGACGACGCAGAGCGTCCAGAAAAGCGTACCCACGCGGAGCATGGGCACGATAGCGTTCTTGCGGACAGCGCTCGTTCCTCACGCTCCAGTGAACTGCCCCCAAGAAGTTGGACACCAATCCGACCTCATGGGGGTGTTCAAATGGGTA
>NZ_JAWHOP010000027.1:0-67966 GCF_032586995.1 Pseudomonas syringae group sp. J248-6
GCGTCCAGAACGGCATGACGACGCGGAGCGTCGCACGATAGTCAGTTATCGTTGCGCACGCTCCAGCGTGGGAATGCGGGTCGCGACGCTCTGCGTCGCACGATAGTCAGTTGCGCAGCATCGCACGGTGGTCAAGGCTGTACCGGCCTCTTCGCGAGCAAGCTCGCTCCCACAGGACTTGTGTATAACACTCAATCAGGCCGTCTGCGCTTCCATTTTCTGGCGCAGGCTCAGGGGGCGCATGTCGGTCCAGACCTCTTCGATGTAGGCCAGGCACTCTTTCTTGAAGCCGCTTTTGCCAACGGTGCGCCAGCCGTTGGGGATGGCTTTGTAGTCGGGCCAGATCGAATACTGTTCTTCGTGGTTGACCACAACTTGAAAGACGATGTCTTCCCGATCGAATACTGAAGTCATTGCTGCTCTCCGTGTTGGTTCAGTGCTGCTGTGCCAATTCATAGCAGCTATAGGGATTGAACGTATCGCTACGTCGAAAAATTAAAGCTGTGCGACAGCGGCGTTGAGTGCGCGACCAAAGATTTCGGCCACTTCGTCGACCTGCTCGGCGGTGATCACCAGCGGTGGCAGGAAGCGCACCACGCTGCCGTGTCGACCACCCAGTTCCAGAATCAGCCCGCGCTTGAGGCATTCGCGCTGGACCAGCGGGGCCAGACGGGCAAATACCGGCGGATGACCCTGCGCATCGCGCACACCGGCCGGATCAACCAGCTCAACACCCAGCATCAGCCCGCGCCCGCGAATATCGCCCAGTTGCGGGAAGTCACGCTGCAAGGCACGCAAGTGCCCGGACAGACGCGCGCCCATCGCCGTCGCGTGCTCGCAAATGTTGTGTTCCTGAAGATAGCGCATTACCGCCGAACCGGTAGCCATGGCCATCTGGTTGCCACGGAAAGTTCCTGCGTGGGCGCCCGGCAGCCAGGTGTCGAGCCATGAACGGTAGACCACCACCGCCAGCGGCAGGCTGCCACCAATGGCTTTGGACATGACCACGACGTCCGGGATGATCCCGGCGTGTTCGAAGGCGAACATCTTGCCGGTGCGGGCAAAACCGCTCTGGATTTCATCGACAATCAGCGCCACACCAGCCTTTTCAGTAATACGCCGCACGCCGCGCAACCAGTCCAGGTCAGCAGGAATGACCCCGCCCTCGCCCTGCACCACTTCAAGAATGACCGCTGCGGGCAGTTGCACACCGGCTTCCGGGTCGTTGAGCAGGTTCTCCAGATAATGCAGGTTGGCGCGCACGCCCTGTTCGCCGCCGAGCCCGAACGGGCAGCGGTAATCATAGGGGTACGGCAGAAACTGCACGCCGGTGCCGAGCAACGCGCCGAGCGGCTTTTTCGGCCCCAGGCTGCCCATCAGGCTCAACGCGCCCTGGCTCATGCCGTGATAACCGCCCTGAAACGACAGCACCGTGCTGCGTCCAGTGGCAGTGCGTACCAGTTTCAGCGCGGCTTCCACCGCATCGGTGCCGGTCGGGCCACAGAACTGGATCTTCGCGTCATTGGCCAGCGCTGGGGGCAGCAGGCCGAACAGGTCCTGAACGAACTGGTCTTTGACCGGCGTGGTCAGGTCCAGGGTGTGCAGCGGCAACTCATCGCTGATCACCTGCTGAATCGCTTCGATGATCACCGGATGGTTATGCCCCAACGCCAGTGTGCCCGCACCTGCCAGGCAATCGATGAAGCGCCGCCCTTCGACGTCCTCGACGTGAATGCCCTTGGCCCGCTTGAGCACCAGCGGGATGCGCCGCGGGTAACTGCGCGCATTGGATTCCTGGCGATTTTGCCGGGCCAGCAATGGCGACTCTTCGAATTGGTAGAGCGTTTCAGCCGCTGCCGGGGCAACCCGTGTCAACTGATCATCGATAAGCCTGGTAGCGACTGACATCTGTGCAACCCTCAATACGCTGGTTGAATGACCTGATGCATGACGCTTGGCCATGCCGGTTCAGGCGTTTATTCCTTCCCTTGAAAACGCGCCAGCGAGCTGCGGATTTACACCCGGTAACGAGTTTTTTATCCGCAACGCCAGCGCGCCGACGAGAGGCCGATCAGAGCCCTTCCAGTTCCGCCATCAAGTCCGCCAGACGGTCGAATTTCTGCTCGTCAACCTGCGCTCCGCCAAGGCTTTGCAGATGCTCGGCCAATGCCTGAACGGTGTTGAATTCGAACATCGCCCGCAATGGCACGTTGCGCTGCAACAGCTTCTGCGCACGGGTGACGACCTGGGTAGCGAGCAGCGAGTGCCCTCCCAACTCGAAGAAGTTGTCGGTAATGCCCACCCGCTCGACCTTGAGCACATCGGCCCAGATGGTCGCCAGTTGCTGCTCCATCTCGGTCTGCGGCGCGAGGTATTCCTGCTGCGCCTGACTGACGTCCGGCGCAGGCAAGGCCTTGCGGTCAAGCTTGCCGTTCGGCGTCAGTGGCATGGCTTCCAGCAGCACCAGATGCGCAGGCACCATGTAGTCCGGCAGGCTGGCCTTGAGGTGGTTTTTCAGCTCGTCTCGCAGCGCATCGTGATCCGGCGTGGCAGCGCTTGGCACCAGATAGGCCGCCAGCACTTTGCCCAGCGGACCGTCGACGTCCAGCACCACCGTCTCGCGGATCGCCGAATGCTCCAGCAAGCGGGTTTCGATTTCGCCCAGCTCGATGCGATAACCACGAATCTTCACCTGCTGGTCGACCCGGCCGACGTACTCCAGCACGCCGTCCTTGCGCCGCCGCGCCAAGTCACCGGTGCGGTATAGACGCTCGCCCGGTGCACCGAACGGATGCGGTACGAATACCGTTACGCTGCGCGAAGGGTCAGCGACATAACCACGGCCGACTCCGGCCCCGGCCACGCACAGCTCACCCACTGCACCCAGCGGCACGAGGTCCAGCGCATCGTCGAGCAGGTACAGGCGGTTGTTGTCGGTCGGAGAACCGATCGGCAGATAAGCGCTGCATGTGGACGCTGCATCGATGCGGAAGAACGCCACGTCGTCGGAACACTCAGCCGGGCCGTAGGCATTCACAAGACCGATCTGCGGGTAGCGTTGCAGCCACTGGCTGGCCAGCTCGGGCGGCATGGCTTCGCCGGTCGGCAGCATCCAGCGCAGGCCGTCGAGCGCTGCCTGCGGTTCGGCGAGCAGGCCGGTTATCAGCGACGGCACGCTTTCCAGCACGCTGATGCGCTGCGCCTGCACATGCGCCAACAGGGCCTGCGGGTCGCGGGCGATGTCGTTCGGCACAATGTCCACCCGCGCGCCAAACAGCGGCGCGGCGAGGAACTGCCAGACCGAGATGTCGAAACTCTGCGAAGCGGTCTGGGCGATGACATCTCTTTCGCTCAGGCTCAGGTACGGCACCTTGCTCAACTGGTTGTTGAGCATGCCGCGCTGCTCGACCATCACGCCCTTCGGCAGCCCGGTGGAGCCGGAGGTGAAGATCACGTAAGCGAGGTTGTCCGGTGCGCTGTAGCGGCCGGGGTTGTGCTGCGCTGATTCGCGCTGCTGCACAGTTTCCCAGACCAGCAACTGCGGACGAGCGGACTCGGGCAGCGCTTCAAGTAGCGCCCTGCCCTGTTCCAGACATTGCGCGCTGCACACCAGCAGCGGCGTGCCGCTCTGGCCGATGATGCCGCTCAGTCGCGAATCGGGCAGCGCCGGGTCCAGCGGCAGGTAACCGCCACCGGCCTTGAAGCTGCCGATGATCATGCCCGGCAGTTCAACGCCACGCTCGGCGAGCAAGGCAACCGGCTGATCGAAACTGACACCGGCCTCGATCAGGGCATGGCCCAGACGGTTGCTGGCAATATTCAGCTCGGCATAACTGAGCTGGCGATCCAGGCAACTGACCGCAATGCGCTGCGGATGTGCTTCGACCTGCGCTTCGAACAGTTCGACGTAGCTTTTATCCAGCGGGTACGCGTGCTCGCTCTGGTTGCAGCCCTCGATCAGGAACGTGCGCTCCTGCTCGCTGACCAGTGCCAGTTCGCTCATGTCGCCGTGGAAGCCCTCGATCAGCGCCAGCAGCAGACGCTTGAACTCGCCGAGCATGTTCTGCACGGTGGACTCATCGAAATAACGCTGGTCGTAAGACAGATGCAGGCCCAGATCATCACCCGGATAGCAGACGGCCGTCAGCGGATAGTTGGTGTGGGTGCGACCGGAATCCGACGTGGCGTTGAGGCTTTGCGCACGGTCGAGCACCGAAACTTCCACCGGTGCGTTCTCGAACACGAACAAGCTGTCGAACAGCGGCTGGCCTTTGGGCAGTTCGCTGTTTTCCTGAATGGTCACCAGCGGCAGGTATTCGTACTCGCGCAGTTGCATGTTGCTGTCCAGCAACTGACTCAGCCACTGGCGCACGCTGCAACGCTGATCGTCGCCGGGCATGCCGACGCGCAGCGCGATGGTGTTGATGAACAGCCCAACGGTGCGCTGCATTTGCGGCAGTTCCACCGGACGACCGGCCACCGTGACGCCGAACACCACGTCGCGATCACCGCTCATGCGCCGTAGGGTCAAGGCCCATGCTGCCTGGGCAAAGGTGTTGACGGTCAGTTGATGCTGCTGCGCCAGCTCGCGCAGTCGTGCGCCGTCGCGTTCATCAAGGCGGGTATAGCAATCGCCCACGACCATGCCGCCGCTGTCGCCCGCATGTTCACGCAGGAACGGCCGGTCGCTGGGGATCGGCGTCGGCCGTTCGAAGCCGCGCAGGTTGTCTTGCCACCAGTCACGCGCCTGCGTCAGGCCACGGCGTTGCAGCCAGCCGATGTAGTCGCGATAACGCGGGGCAGGCGTCAGTTGTGCTTCACGACCTTCGCCCAGCGCAGTGTAGATATCGAAGAAGTCGTTCATCAGCAGCGAACGGCACCAGGCATCGATGAGGATGTGGTGGTTGCTCATCATGAACCAGTAGCGCGCTTCGTCGACGCGAATCAGGCGCAGGTGGAACGGCGGCTGATCGAGCAGGTTGAAACCGGCTTCGCGCTCGGACTTGAGCAATGCCTGCAAACGCGGCTCCTGCTGGTCCTGCGGCACATCACACCAGTCCAGATAATCAATCGGCGTGCTACCCGGCTTGTGGATGACCTGCAGCATGGTTTCGCCGATGTCCCAGCAGAACGACGCACGCAGCGCTTCATGACGGGCGATCACCGCCTGCCAGGCCTGGGCGAAACGCTCCGGGTCGAGCGCGCTGTTGATGCGATAGCGGTCCTGCATGTAATACAGGCCGGTGCCCGGTTCCAGCAGGGTGTGCAGCAGCATGCCCTCCTGCATTGGTGTCAGCGGGTAGACGTCCTCGATGTGCGTCGCAGCGACCGGCAGTGCGTCGAGTTGCGCCTGATCCAGATCGGCCAGCGGGAAGTCCGAAGGCGTCAGGCCACCGCTGCCATCGCTCAGGCAATGTGCAATCAGCGCCTGCAACCGGGCCAAGTAATCCTGCGCCAGCGCTTCGATGGCGGCGGGTTGATAACGCTCGGCACTGAAAGTCCAGCGCAGCAGCAGTTCGCCGCCATACACCTGGCTGTCGATGCTCAGCTCGTTGGGCAGCGGCGCATGCGGATCGTGTGCCGCGCCCGCTGACTCTTCCAGCGGACGGAACAACGCATCGCTGGCGAAGCTCTGGTCGAACTGACCGAGGTAGTTGAAGGTGATCGGTGCCACCGGCAGCGCCTGCATGGCGGCTTTGCTGGCACTGTCGGCCAGATAGCGCAGCACGCCATAGCCCAGGCCTTTGTGCGGCACCTGACGCAGCTGCTCCTTGATCGCCTTGATCGACTCCCCCGGCGCTGCATCGCCAGCCACTGCTGGGGTGAGGCGCAGCGGATAAGCGCTGGTGAACCAGCCGACCGTGCGGGTCAGGTCGATGTCGTCAAACAGGGTTTCGCGGCCGTGCCCTTCCAGCTGGACCAGCGTCGATGGTTGCCCGCTCCAGCGGCAGACCACTTGCGCCAACGCCGTCAGCAGCAGGTCGTTGACCTGAGTGCGGTATGCGCTGGGTGCCTGTTGCAGCAGTTGTCGGGTACGTTCGGCATCCAGTCGCACGCTGACGGTTTGCGCCTGACGATTCTGCTGGCCGCCCTGCGGGTTGTGGCACGGCAACTGCGCCGCTGGACCGCCAAGTTGACGCTGCCACACGTGCAGCTCTTCACGTAACGATTCGTTACCCGCGTAGGCCTGCAGGCGTGCGGCCCAGTCACGGAACGCACTGGTCTTGGCGGCAAAGCGCACTGGCGTTGCTTCGCTCAACTGTCGATAGGCCGTTTGCAAATCGTCGAGCAGCACCCGCCACGAAACGCCATCGACCACCAGATGGTGAATGACCAGCAGCAGACGTTGCTGACCCTGCGGACCATCGACCAGCAAGGCGCGCAACAGCGGGCCGTTTTGCAGATCGAGACTGCGCTGGGTGTCGGCGTACAGCGCCGCACACTCGGCCATGTCCGCAACCCGTGCCTGAATCAGCAAGGTTTCTGCCGTCACTGCACGGTGTTCAGCCTGCCATTTGCCGTTTTGCCCGGTGAAGCTCAGGCGCAATGCGTCATGCTGTTCGAGCAGTGCACGCAACGCCTGCTCCAGCAGACGCGGGTCGAGTGCATTGAGCGGCTCCAGCACCAGCGACTGGTTCCAGTGCTGACGCTCGGGGATCGGCGTGTCGAAGAACCAGTGCTGAATCGGCGTCAGGGCCGACGCGCCTTGCAGCAGGCCCTGTTCAGCCTGAATCAGTTCGCTGGCGGTCGCCACGGCAGCCAAGGTCTGCACGGTCTGGTGCTGGAACAGATCACGCGGGCTGAAATGAATACCCACCTGACGCGCCCGGCTGACCACCTGAATCGACAGGATCGAATCGCCGCCCAGTTCGAAGAAGTTGTCGTTGAGGCCGACTTTCTCCACATTCAGCACCGCACACCAGATCGCCGCCAGCTGTTGCTCCAGTTCACTGGCCGGGGCTACGTAGTGCTGACGATTGAGTTCCGGGTCCGGTGCAGGCAATGCCCGTCGATCAAGTTTGCCGTTGGCGGTCAGCGGCATGCTGTCGAGCAGAATCAGGTGGGTTGGCACCATGTAATCCGGCAATTGCGCCTTGAGGTGCGACTTGAGCGATTCACGCAATTGCGCCTGCTGCTCGTCGCCCTGCCCGGCCACATCAGTGACCAGATAAGCCGCCAGTTGCTTGCCCGACGGCGTGTCCAGCGCCAGCACTACGGCTTCGCGGATGGCCTCGTGTTCCAGCAAACGGGTTTCGATTTCCCCCAGTTCGATACGGAAGCCGCGGATCTTCACCTGATGGTCGATACGCCCCACGTACTCCACCAGCCCGTCGGCGCGCTGGCGCACCAGGTCACCGGTGCGATACAGACGCCCGCCGTTGCTGGCAAACGGGTCGGCCACGAAGCGCTCGGCGCTCATGCCGGGGCGCTGATGGTAGCCCTGCGCCAGACCGGCACCGCCGATGTAAAGTTCGCCGCTCGCGCCCTGCGGCACCAGGGCCAGATCGGCGTCGAGAATATAGGCAACCCGCGCGCCGACCACACGACCGATCGGTACGCTGGCTTCGCCCTCTTCCAGTTGCTGCGGGGCCAGGCTGGCCAACGGCATGACCACGGTTTCGGTCGGGCCATAGGCGTTGAACAACAGTTCCGGCTGGAACACTGCGCGAATGCGCTGCAAGTGTTCACCGGTCAGCGCTTCACCGCCAGTGATGCACATACGCACCGGCAAGGTCTGGCCTTGAGTGGCCAGCCACTGCGCCAACTGGCTGCCATAGCTGGGGGTGAAGCCGAGAATATTGACCTGCTGCTGGCGAATCAGCGTGCAGATTTCTTCGGCGTCCCACTGACCTTGAGCGCGCAATACCACGCGCGCGCCGCTGAGCAACGGCACCAACAGACGCTCGGTGGCGGCATCGAAGTTGATCGAATAGAAATGCAGTTCGCAGTCATCGGGCTGCATGTCGAAGCGACGAATCACCGCCTGACAATGCATGGCGATTTCACCGTGGGACACCACCACACCCTTGGGCTTGCCGGTCGAGCCGGAGGTGTAAATCAGGTACGCCTGATGCTGCGGCAGGCTGATAAACGGCAGTTCATCGGACGAAAAAGACTCCAGCAGCAGCTGATCGTCTTCCAGGCACCAGCGGGCAACACCGGCAGGCAACTCGCCCAGCGCGGCAAGCAATGCACGGTCGCTCAACAGCAGGCCGACGCCGCTGTCTTCGATCATGTAGTGCAGGCGTTCCAACGGATATTCCGGGTCCAGTGGCACATACGCACCACCGGCCTTGAGGATCGCCAGCAGGCCGATGACCATGTCCAGTGAGCGTGGCAGCGCCAGGCCGACGCGAACCTGCGGGCCGACGCCGCGCTCGCGCAGCATCCACGCCAGTTGGTTGGCGCGGGCGTCCAGCTCGGCGTAGCTCAGGGTTTCACCGGCAAAGGTCAGTGCCGGCGCCTCTGCGCGCAGCAGCGCCTGTTCGGCGAACAGGCTGTGAATGCACTGATCAAGCCGTTGTTCGCCGGCTTCGACGCCGAGGCTGTCGAGCAGTTGCTGACGCTCGGCGTCCTGCAACAGCGGCAGTTCACTCAGGCGCTGTTGCGGGTCGGCGAGCAGTGCTTGCAGCAGGTTCAGCCAGTGCTCGGCCATCTGCGCGATGCGCGGCTCGTCGAACAGATCGGTGCTGTAGGTCAGGCAACAACCCAGGCGGTGATCCAGCTCGGTGACCTCCAGGTTGAGGTCGAATTTGGTGGCACGCGCATCGTTGACCAGATAGTCGACGGTCATGCCCGCCAGCTCGCGACTTTGCTGGAATTCCCAGCGCTGCACGTTGCACATCACCTGGAACAGCGGGTTGTAGGCCGCGCTGCGTGGCGGTTGCAGGGCTTCGACCAGATGATCGAACGGCAGGTCCTGATGCGACTGGCCTTCAATAACAGTGTGACGAACCTGTTCGAACAACTGCGCAACGCTCATTTGCCCGTCAAGCTGCACGCGCAGCACCTGGGTGTTGAGGAACGCGCCGATCAGCCCTTCGCTTTCCGGACGGATGCGGTTGGCCACCGGCGCACCGATGCGCAGGTCATTCTGACCGCTGTAACGGTAGAGCAGCACCGCCAGTGTGGCGGTCATGGTCATGAACAGGGTCAAGCCATTGCGCGCGTTGAACGCGCGGACTTTGGCGGCCAGTTCGGGATTCAGGTCGAAACGGTACAGTTCGCCCTGATGACTTTGTACCGCTGGGCGTGGCCGGTCAGCGGGCAGTTCCAGCAGCGGATGCTCGTTACCCAACTGCGCGGTCCAGTAATCCAGCTGGCGCTGGCGCTCACCCGCCTCCATCCACTGACGCTGCCAGACACTGTAATCAAGGTATTGAACCGCCAGCGGCTCCAGCGGCGACGGCTTGCCGTCAAGAAACGCCTCGTAGAGCAGGCCCAGTTCACGGGCGAAAATGTCCATCGCCCAGCCTTCGGTGACGATGTGGTGCAGGGTCAGAACGAAGTAATGCTCAAGATCAGCCGCCTTGACCAGACAGGCACGCAGCAGCGGACCGGTCTCCAGATCAAAAGGCTGATGCGCCTCGCTGTCGGCCAGTGCCTGAAGGCGCTGCTGACGAAGCTCGGCAGGCAGCGCCGAGTAATCCTGCCACTGCACGCGCAGGCCGGTCTGTTCGCTGACCTTCTGGCAGGCTACGCCGTTGACGCTCGGGAAGGTGGTGCGCAGGGTTTCGTGGCGCAGGATCAAGGCTTGCAGCGCGGCTTCGAAACGTTCGATATCGAGCACGCCGTTCAGTCGAGCCATGCCGCCGACGTTGTACGCCGGGCTGTCCGGTTCCATCTGCCAGAGGAACCACATGCGCTGTTGCGAATAGGACAGCGGCACCGCTTGACTGCGGTCAACGCGGGCAATCGGCTGCAGGCTGCTGCGTTCGCCGGACAGCTGAATGGTTTGAACCTGTTCGACAAACGCGCCCAGCTCGCTGGCTTCGAACAGCGCACGCAACGGCAAATCGATATCGCAGGCCTGACGCACGCGGGAAATAATCTGCGTGGCCAGCAACGAGTGCCCGCCCAGCTCGAAAAAGTCGTCGCGCAGGCCGACGCGCGGCACGCCCAGCACCTGGCGCCAGACGGCGGCGATCTGCTTTTGCAGGTCGGTTTGCGGCTCGACGTGCTCGCGAGTCTGCCATTGCGGCTCGGGCAAGGCGCGTCGGTCCAGCTTGCCACTCGGGCTCAGCGGCATACTGTCGAGGCGCACCAGTTGCGCCGGGACCATGTAATCCGGCAGTTCCAGCGCCAGCGCCGACTTGATGCGCTCGGCCTGAACGTCCTGCCCGATTTCGGCCGTGTAATAACCGATCAGTTGCGGGCCAGCGGCGGTTTCGCGCACCAGCACGGCAGCATGACCGACGCCCGGCTGGGCCAGCAGCCGGGCTTCGATCTCCTGCGGTTCGACGCGGAAGCCACGCAGTTTGACCTGCTGATCCAGACGCCCAAGGTATTCCAGCGCACCGTCAGCGGCCCAGCGCACCAGGTCGCCGGTGCGGTACAAGCGCTCACCTGGCTGGCCCAGTGGATCGGCGATAAAGCGTTCGGCGGTGAGCCCTGGACGGTTCAGATAACCGCGTGCCAGGCCGATGCCGCCAATGCACAGTTCCCCGGCAACCCCGCGCGGCAGCGGGTTGAGCTCGCTGTCCAGCACCCGGCACAGCACGTTACCCAGCGGACGGCCAATCGGCGAACGCAAGCCGTCGCTAACCTGGCATTGCCAATGGGTGACGTTGATCGCGGTTTCGGTCGGGCCATAACGGTTGTGCAGTTGTACGCCCGGCAGTTGCTCCAGCACCCGGTTGCGCAGTTCGCTCGGCAACGCTTCGCCGCCAGAGAACAGGCGACGCAGGCTGGTGCATTGCTGCGCCAGCGGCTCGTCGACAAACAGCTGCAACAGGGGCGGCACAAAGTGCAGCGTGGTCACACCGTGCTCGTTGACCAGTTGCGCGATGCGGTGCGGGTCGCGGTGTTCGCCGGGGCCTGCCAGCAGCAGGTGGCAACCGGTAATCAGCGGCCAGAAACATTCCCAGACCGACACGTCAAAGCTGATCGGCGCCTTCTGCATCAGCACATCGCTTTCATCCAGCACGTAGGTGTCCTGCATCCATTGCAGGCGCTCGGCCAGTGCGGCGTGGGTGTTGCCGACGCCTTTGGGCTGACCGGTGGAGCCGGAGGTGTAAATCACGTACGCGAGATTGTCGCCGCTCAAATGCAGGCCCGGCGCGCTGACCGGCCAGCTGTCCAGGTGCAGCATGTCCATCGCAACCGTGCAGACCCCGTCTGCGCCCGGCAGGTCGCCGAGCAGATGGCTCTGGGTCAACAGCAGCTCGACGCCGCTGTCTTGCAGCATGTAGGCCAGTCGTTCAATCGGGTAATCCGGGTCCAGCGGCACATAGGCACCCCCGGCCTTGAGGATTGCCAGCAGACCGATCAACAGTTGCGGCGAACGCTCGGCGGCAATTGCCACTTTGATGTCCGGGCCGACGCCCTTGTCGCGCAGGTAATGCGCCAGACGGTTGGCCTGGGCATGCAGGCTGGCGAAATCGAGGCTGCCGCCCTCCCAGACCAGCGCAATACGCTCGGGAGTTTGTAGTGCCTGACGCTCCAGCAGTTCCGGCAGCCAGACGTGTGCAGGCGTGCGTGCGGCAGCGCTCCACTGCGTCTGCTCGGCCAGTTCGTCAGCGCCGAGCAATTGCACGTCGCCCAACGCAACCTGCGCCTGCTGGCTGACCTGGGTCAGCAACTCAACGTAGTGCCGCGCCAGACGCACAATGGTGTCGCGCTCGAACAGCTCGTCGGCGTAATCGAAGGACAGGTTGAGACGACCGTTACGGTCTTCCTCGCTGTGCAATTGCAGGTCGAACTTGGCCTCGCGGCTGTGCCACGGCAGTTCTTCGGCGAGCAACCCCGGCAGGCGACGCAATGCGCCGAGGTCACGTTGCTGGTGGTTGAACATGACTTGAAACAGCCCGTGTTCGCGGGCCTGCGGAAACGCTTCGACCAGTTGTTCGAACGGCACGTCCTGATGCGCCTGAGCTTCCAGCGCGGCCTGGCGGGTCTGTTCCAGCAGTGTGGAAAACGGCAGGCGCGGGTCAAGTTGCGCACGCAGCACCAGGGTGTTGATGAAGAAGCCGATCAGGCCCTGGGTTTCATGACGAGGACGGTTGGCACCGGGCACACCGATGCGAATGTCGGTCTGCCCGCTGTAGCGATGCAACAAGGCCTGGAAGCCCGCCAGCAAGAGCATGAACGACGTTGATTGCCAGACTTGCGCGGTGTTGCGTACGGCGGCGCTCAGCTCGGCACTCAGGCGCAGGCTATAACGCGAAGCGCTGTGCTGCTGACGTGCCGAGCGTGGACGATCAGTGCTCAATTCCAGGGTTGGCTGCTCATCGCCCAGTTGCTGCTTCCAGTAGTCGAGCTGGCGCTCGGCCTCGCCGTTTGCCAGCCATTCGCGCTGCCATTGGCCATAGTCGGCGTAACGCAGTGGCAGAGGTGCCAGTTCCAGTGGCTGCCCCTGAACAGCCGACGCATAGAGGCGCGAGAATTCGTCGATCAGCACATTCAGCGACCAGCCATCGGCAATGATGTGGTGCAGCGTGACCAGCAACTGATGCTCTTCCTCGTCCAGTTGCAGCAGCGTAACGCGCAGCAACGGGCCGTTTTGCAGATCGAATGGCAGACGCGCCTGCTCTTCACGGATCGCCAGCGCACGCGTCTGGCGTTCGTCGCTCGGCAGATCGCTGATATCCACGGTATCGAAATGGAATTCACCGGGGGCGTCGATGCGCTGCAGGGCGATACCGTCATGCTCGTAGAAGCGTGTACGCAGCGATTCATGACGCTCGATCAGGCGCTGGAAGCTGGTACGCAACGCCGTAGTGTCCAGTTCGCCACGCAGGTACAGGCCACCGGGAATGTTGTAGGCGCTGCTTTGCGGGTCGAGTTGCCAGAGGAACCACAGGCGATTCTGTGCCAGCGATTGCGGCAGCTGTTCGTTGCCGGGCAGCCGGGCGATAGCGTTCTGCGTCTGGCTGTCGCCTTGCGATGCGGCGATTTGAAGCGCTTCGATCTGCGCCGCAAAGGCGGCCAGCGTCGGCGCTTCGAACAGCAGGCGCAGGTTCAGGTCAATGCCCAGTGTTTCACGTAACCGGGCCACTACCTGGGTGGCGACGATGGAGTTGCCGCCCAGCAGGAAGAAATGATCGTCGGCGCTGACCTGCTCACACTGCAAATGCTCGCACCAGACACTGGCGATCTGCGCTTGCAGGTCCGATCCTGTGCTCAGGGTCCGGTTTTGATGCGTTGCATCGTTCGCGGGAAACACCGCGTAGCTGTCAAGGCTGCCGTCGGCCAGACGCGTGCGGCAGGCCGAACGTTGCAACTTGCCGCTGGAAGTTTTGGGCAGAGCACCCGGATTGAGCAGCACCACAACGCTCGGCGCTTCTTGAAACGCCTCGGCAACGGCCTGGCGAATGATCTTGATCAGCGCCTCGGCGGGCAGCATTTTCTGCACGCTGCGGCTCACTTCGGCAGCGATCCCAATGCCTTCGCTACCGTCCTGATTGACCGCAAATGCCGCAATACGGCCTTTGCGCACCACGTCGACCTCGCGCTCGACGACTTTCTCGATGTCCTGCGGGTAAAGGTTGTGGCCACGGACGATCAGCATGTCTTTCAAACGGCCGGTAATGTACAACTCGCCGTGCCGCTGAAAGCCCAGATCGCCGGTGCGCAGCCAGGTCTGGCCGTCATGCTGGACGAACGCCTTGGCGGTGGCTTCAGGGTTGCGCCAGTAACCGTGGGCGATGCTCGGCCCGCTGGCCCACACTTCGCCGATACGGTTTTCGTCCAGCACTTGCAGGGTGGCGGGGTCGGCGATCAATACTCCATGTCCCGGCTGGCCGGTGCCGCAGCTCATGACTGGCTGACCGTCGCCCAACTCTGCCAGATTGCGCGCCAGCGCCTGCGCATTCAAACGCAGTGAAGGAATGCCTTTGCCGCGCTTGCCACCCGCCACATACAGCGTAGCCTCGGCCAGCCCATACGACGCCATGAAGCTGTCCGGCGTGAAGCCGCAACTGGCGAACTTCTCGGCAAACGCATTCAGGCTGTCTTCGCGGATAGGCTCGGAGCCGGAATACGCCACGCGCCAGCGACTCAGGTCGAGCCGCTCCAGCGCCGAATCACTGACGCGCGCGCTGCACAGCTGGTAGGCAAAGTCGGGCCCGCCGCTGATGGTGCCGCCGTATTCGCTGATAGCTTCCAGCCAGCGCAATGGCCGCGTGAGGAAGTAGGCCGGGGCCATCAGGATGCACGGAACGCCACTGAAAATCGGCTGCAACAAGCCGCCGATCAGGCCCATGTCATGGTACAGCGGCAGCCAGCTGACGATCACGTCGTCCGGATTGACGTCGATGCCGAAGCCATGACGAATCAACAGCTCGTTGGCAACCAGGTTGCCATGACTGACCTGCACGCCCTTGGGCAAGGCGGTCGAGCCCGAGGTGTATTGCAGGAACGCGATGTCGTCGGCCTGCAATTGTGGCCCCTGCCAATTGTCGGCAGACGCACTGTCCAGCGTATCGACGCAGAGCAGTTGTGGGGCATCGGCAGCAGCCAGCTCATCCATCTGCAGCAAGGCGGGCTGCAGGTCGGAACCGGTCAGTACCAGCCGTGGCTCGGCATCGGCGATGATCGACAGCAGCCGCTCCTGATGATGACGACGGTTGGATTCCGGCGGGTAAGCCGGGACCGCAATGACCCCGGCGTACAGGCAGCCGAAAAACGCAGCGACATAGTCCGGCCCACTGTGAAACAGCAGAATCGCCCGATCCCCCGGCACGGCCTGACGTTGCAGCGCAGCGGCGATGGTCCGCGCGCGCAGGTCCAGGTCACGGTAGGTCAACACCAGTCCCTGGTCTTTCTCGTCGGTGAGGAACCGCAGCGCCAGCCGATCCGGCGTGTGCAAGGCGCGACGCTGAAGAGCCTGGGCCAGAGTGTCGGGGAGTTCAAACGCATCCATGATGGAGTTCCTGCTAGATTCGGCGTGCCAGATAAGATCTGAATTTCAAAAAGGCGCGCGCCCTGAGGTGGGCCGCGCGTGAGACAAAAAAGCCAAAAGAGGCAAAAGCGGTCAGCCGGCTGCCCGGTTCAATTGCCGTGACGCACTGTTGCGCCAACGCGCCAGATGCAGTTCGCAATAGCGCCGCAGGTGCCGGAGCAGTTGCACTTGCTCATCGACCAGATAGAAGTGATGCCCCTCGAACATGTCCAGCGAGAAACCGGTACAGGTCTCCTCCTGCCAGTCGAGCAGCTGCTCGACGCTGACACTGTCCTGCTTGCCGCCAAAAACATGGATCGGCAGGTTCAGCGGCTCGCGCTTGCCATACACGAAACTGCCGCAGAGCAGAAAATCGGCGCGCAGGATCGGCAGCATCAATTGCATCAGCTCGTCATTGGCGATGACGTTTTCGCTGGTGCCCTTGAGCGTGCGCAGTCGGTCGATCAGTTGCTCATCGGTCTTGGCCAGAGCGTATTCGCTGACATCGCGACGCACCGGACCGGCGGTAGCCGATGCAAAAAGCGCCAGCGGCTCAGGCAGACCCCGTTCACGCAACGCATGCGCCAGTTCGAAGGCCAGCAGACCACCAAGGCTGTGGCCGAACAGCGCATAGGGCGTATTCAGGTCAGCACTGATTTCGTCGGCCAGACGGTTGGCCAACTGCACGATATCGGTCTGCAACGCCTCATCCATGCGCATGCCGCGACCGGGAAGCTCCAAAGGCCGTACGTTCAGCCACTCCGGCAATTTGCGCCGCCAGGGGCTGTAGAACATCGCGCTGGCACCGGAAAAAGGCAGGCAGAACAGCGTCAGGCTCACGGGCGTGCTCATATCTGAACCGTCCCTCTGTTGGCGCGGATGTAAAAGCGGCGTTGCGCGTGATCGAAGCGCATGGGGTTCTCCTGAGGTATTCCCTGGCCGCAACCGTGGTCGGGCCTGTCACCAATGAGAACGGATGGCGTCTGCAAATAATTAGTGGAGATGCGCGTCGCGAGAGCGCGCCTGACAAGGCCGCACTTTTAAAGTGCGCTGATTGGCTTTCGCATTTGACAATAATTATCATTAAGGCTAATTTATCGCCCCATGTGACGGCGCCGCTCCTCCTGTGGCCCTCCCCCTCCATTGTTCAGGCAGCAAGGTGAATTCCATGACGGAACACGTAATCACAAGTAAGTGCGACTCACCATTACTCCAGGCATTCGTCGACAACTACTTGCTGCTGGTCAAAATCGCGGCGCGCATCGTGGGTTGCCGGTCCCGGGCCGAGGACGTAGTGCAGGACGCCTTCTTCAGACTGCGCTCGGCACCTCAAGCCACGCTGACTTTCAAGGCCCAGCTCAGTTACCTGTTTCAGATCGTGCGCAATCTGGCCATCGATCATTACCGCAAACAGGCGCTGGAACAGAAATACACCGGCCCCGAGGCCGAGGGGCTGAATGTGGTCATTCAGGGGGCATCGCCGGAAACCTCGCACATCAACTTCTCCAGCCTGGAGAAAATTGCCGACGCCCTGACCGAGCTGCCACCCCGCACCCGCTACGCGTTCGAGATGTATCGTCTGCACGGCGTGCCACAAAAGGACATCGCCAAGGAACTGGGCGTATCACCGACGCTGGTCAACTTCATGATCCGCGATGCGCTTGTTCATTGCCGTAAGGTCAACGGTGCCAACGCTGAAGCGTGACAATTCAGAAAGACAAAAAAATCCGGAGCACTGGCTCCGGATTTTTTGTTTCAGCCTTGAGTAGACGGTCGATCAGCGGCTGACCTGGTACTCAGGCTGTACTTCCGGCATGGCCGAAGAGTGGTGGTTGAGAATCTTCCACTCGTTGCCGATGCGGTGGTAAAGGAACGAATAACGCGCCTGTACCTTGGTTTTCTTGCCGTCTGCAGCCGTCAGAGTGAAGGTGTAGACGCCGTTGTCCGCAGCGGCATCAGGCCCCAGACGACGAATCTCACGGTAGTTGATCTCGCCAACCGGCTTAAGCGCCAGGAAGTGATCGAAGTAGTCTGTGATCTCTGCCGGAGTAGCACGTACCTTGTTGGAGACCGTAGGCTGCAAGACTGCGTCCGGCGCATACAACGAGGCGACTGTCTTCGAGTTACCGGTCTGCAGGGCCTTGTTCCAGCGGTCAAACAGACCGGCGATTTCCTTGTCATTCACATTGCTTGGCGTCTCGGCCACCATGCGGTAAGTGTAGCCGGACGGCTCGGCAGCAGCCTGAACCATCGGTGCACTCACAGCCAGCAACAGGGCCAGGGCGGTCAATTTAGTTTTCATCGCTACTCTCCTACGGGGGATCTGTTCAGGGATTCAGTGAGTGCCACTTTGCCCTCCCCGCCACTGCGCGCCATCGGCCAACCGGGGTTAACTGTGTATGCCAATCGGCAGATAGGCTTTACCTCCTGATAAAGTTCTAATAGCGTCACTTTCGTTATGCCCGCGCGGGCATCCACCCTCGCTGGAGCTCCCCATGCAAAGCCCCCCCCATGACCCGGCAAGCGCGCTGGCCATCCGCAACCAGTATCGCCAGTCGCAAAGCCGCGCAGCTCGCCTGCGCCTGTTAGTGGATACCGGTCAGGAGCTGACCCAATTACCTCCCGAGGCCATGCGCCAGCGAGTGCTGCAGCGCGCCTGCGCATTCGTCGCCATGGACCATGGCCTGCTGCTGGAATGGGGCACCGACAACAACGTGCACACCACCGCCAGTCATGGCAATGCCGACCGCCTGAGTACCCTTGAAACAGTCGCCGACCCGCTGGCCATCGGCCCGCAATGGCTGGAGCGCAGCGGTCCCGACTTGCCTTGTGTGCTGTTATTGCCGTTGCGTGGTGCCGACGAAGGCTGTTTCGGTACCTTGCTGCTGGCCAACAGCGTGGGCATCAATGCCCCGGACAATGAGGACATCGAGTCCCTGCAACTGCTGGCAACGTTGCTGGCCGCACATCTGGAAAACAATCGGCTGCTTGAAGCACTGGTCGTCAGAGAACGCACCATGTCCGAACTGGTCCGCCAGTTGTTCACCGCTCAGGAAGACGAACGCAAACGCATGGCCTACGACCTGCACGACGGGCTGGCCCAGACACTCGCCGGTCTGCACCAGCGGCTGCAGGGTTTTGCCGGTCGCTGTCCGCAACTGCCTGAACCGCTGGACGCCGACCTGCAAGCCATTCTCAAGCTGGCGCAGCACTGCGTCGGTGAAGGACGACAGTTGATCAGCGGTCTGCGACCCAGCGTGCTGGATGATTTCGGGCTGTTGCAGGCAGTCGACAAGGAAGCCGACCGCCTGCGTGAAGCGGGCATCGCCGTGCAGTGGACGTCGCGTTCCCAGGCACGCTTGCCCAGCCACCTGGAAATTGCGTTATTCCGCATCGCTCAGGAAGGCATCAACAATGTCTTCAAACACGCAGGTGCCAGCCGCGTAGAATTGGCGCTGGAACTGAGTAACGACAATGTTTCACTAAGCCTGGAAGACAACGGCCGTGGTTTCATCACCGAAAAGCCGCGTAACGGCAGTAGCGTTCAGAAACTGGGCCTGGTGGCCATGCAGGAACGCGCCAGCCTTCTGGGCGGCCGCCTGACCTGCGTCAGCCGCCTTGAGCGCGGCACCCGGCTGCGCGCCATCGTCCCTTTTACCGCATACAAGGCAATAACATGACTGACACTGTGCGACTGGTTTTGGCGGACGATCATGAAGTGACCCGCACCGGGTTCGTCTCGCTGCTGGCGGGACATCCGGAATTCGAAGTGGTCGGCCAGGCCGCAGACGGCCAGCAAGCCATCGACCTGTGCCAGGAACTGCAGCCAGACATCGCGATTCTCGACATTCGCATGCCAGTGCTCAATGGGCTGGGCGCTGCGCGAATTCTCCAGCAGCGCATGCCGGACCTTAAAGTGGTGATTTTCACCATGGACGACAGCACTGATCATCTGGAAGCCGCGATCAGCGCGGGGGCGGTGGGCTACCTGCTCAAGGACGCCAGCCGCGACGAAGTAATAGCCGGCCTGCAACGTGTGGCCCGTGGCGAAGAAGCCTTGAACAGCGCCGTCAGTGCGCGCCTGCTACGGCGCATGACCGAGCGCAA
Organism: Pseudomonas syringae group sp. J248-6; assembly: GCF_032586995.1. Taxonomy (NCBI): domain Bacteria; kingdom Pseudomonadati; phylum Pseudomonadota; class Gammaproteobacteria; order Pseudomonadales; family Pseudomonadaceae; genus Pseudomonas; species Pseudomonas syringae group sp. J248-6. Next base: position 19,208 of record NZ_JAWHOP010000027.1, read on the forward strand.
CACCAGTGGCGCAGCCCTGCCGGAATCCCTCACACCTCGCGAACGTCAGGTACTGGGACTGGTGGCGGGCGGCTTCAGCAACCGGGAAATCGGCGAAAAACTCGGTATTACTACCGGCACCGCCAAGGCACACGTGGAAAAGGTCATCGGCAAACTGGGTGCCTCGGACCGTACTCAGGCCGCCGTGCGTGGCGTGGCGCTGGGCCTGGTGAGCCAGTCGACGAGCGAGTGGCGATGACGACACCCGGAAGCAGTCGCTGGGAAGACCTTCCGTTACGCGGCAAGGCGCTGGTGGCCATTTCTTTGCCGCTGGCGATTCTCATGTTCTCGCTGGTGCTCATCTATATCGCTGAACGCCAGACCGCTCAGGCAGAGGAAGATGTACGTCGGGTGCTGCTGGTGCAAGGCGACATCCAGACACTGCATACCCAGATCGCAGAAGGTGCGGCCAGTGTGCGTGGCTACCTGCTGACTCATCAGGAAGACTTCCTGCCCGGCTACATCAATGCACAGCCGCTGATCGGGGCGGCGTTGGCGCGACTCAACGACAATGTGCGCGATGGGCAGATGCGCGAACACCTCAAAGCCATTGAGCCGCTGATCAACACCAAGGTCGACGGCCTGGAAAAGCTGCGCTCGATGAGCATGGAAGATCAACAAACCGTTGCCCGCATTCTGGTCGAAAACAAATACGTGCTCGACCAGTTGCGCGAGCGGATCGGCATCATGCGCGAGCGCGAAGACGCCTTGCTCGCCGAACGTACCGAAGCGGCGGCCGCTACCCGCGAACGCCTGCTGCTCTCGACCCTGCTGGCAGCCGCCTGCGGAATATTCGGAGCCATTCTTGCCGTGCTGATGCTGTCCAAAGGCATCGTGGCCAGGGTGCATCAGGTGCAACGCAATGCTCAGCGGCTGGCGCTCGGGCACCCGTTGCTGCCCCAACCCCCGGAAAAGGACGAAATCGGCCAGCTCGGCACCCGACTGGTCGAAGCCGGTCAATTGCTGGCTGAACGCGAACGCGCGCTGCGCGACAATGAAGAACGTTTGCGGCTGATCATCGAAGGCGTGAAGGACTACGGCATCTTTGCGCTGGACCGCAACGGCTATGTCACCACCTGGAACGCAGGTGCCGAGCGCATCAAGGGCTACACAGAACAAGAGATCATCGGTAAGCACTTCTCTGTTTTTTACCTGCCGGAGGAGTGTCCGCAACACCCTGATATGGCCCTGCGTGAAGCCACGGTCAACGGCCGCTATACCGAAGAAAGCTGGCGCAGACGCAAGGACGGCAGCCGTTTCTGGGCCAGCGTGGTGATTACCGCCCAATACGATGGCAATGACGAACTGCGTGGCTTTTCCAAGATCACCCGTGACATCAGTGATCGTCGTGTCGCCGAAATTGCCTTGGGCACTGCCCGCGAGGAAGCCGAGCGGGCCAGCCGGGCGAAAAGTGAGTTTCTCTCACGCATGAGCCACGAGTTGCGCACGCCCCTGAACTCGATTCTGGGCTTTGCCCAGTTGCTGGACATGGACTCGCCTGCAAGCCAGCGACCGCAAATCGGCCATATTCTGCGAGCCGGTCAGCACCTGCTGAAACTGATCAATGAAGTGCTCGACATCGCCAGAATCGAAGCCGGGCATGTGTCCCTGAGCCTGGAACCGGTATCACTGTCGAGCGTGCTTGAAGAAGCGCTGGTGCTGGTCTCGCCGATGGCGGCTGACGCCAACATCGAATTGAAGGCGTTGCCGCAATTGTCTGACAAGCTGGGCGTGGTCGCGGACCGCCAGCGCTTGATTCAGGTGTTGCTCAACCTGCTGTCCAACGCCATCAAATACAACCGTCCCGAAGGTCAGGTGCGGATTGAAGTCGAGCAGTCGGACGAGCGCGTTACCGTGAGCGTAATCGATACCGGCTACGGAATTGCGCCAGAGCGTATCGGGCAGTTGTTCAAACCGTTCGAACGACTGGATGCCAACCCGAGCGTCGAGGGCACCGGGCTGGGGCTGGCGCTGAGCAAAAGCATGCTGGAAATGATGCACGGTACCCTGTCAGTGCAGAACACACCGGCTGAAGGCTGCCGCTTCATACTGGAGCTGCCACTTGTTCTGGTGCACGCCCCCACAGCTCCCCTGCCACAGACTGGCATGCCTGCTGACGCCGCCCCTGTCGCCCGCCTGCCTGCTCGCCCGGCTTATCACGGCAAGCTGCTGTGCATCGAAGACAACCTGTCGAGCATGGCCTTGATCGAGACGCTGATGCAGCGCAGGCCCGGTATCCAGCTGCTGTCGAGCATGCAGGGTCAGCTGGGGCTGGATCTGGCCCGCCAGCATGCGCCGCAGCTGATTCTGCTGGACCTGAACCTGCCGGACATCAAAGGCCTTGAGGTGCTGCATCGTCTGCGGCGCATGCCGGCTACGGCCAATACCCCCGTCCTGATGATTACAGCCGACACCAGTGATAAAGCCAGTTGCGAACTGAAACAGGCCGGTGCAACGGCCATTCTGACCAAACCTATTCAGGTGCCGGTGTTTCTCGCCCTCCTGGACCAGTATTTACCGGAGCCAACATGACCGGAGATTTCCGCATTCTGATCATTGACGACCAGCGGCCCAACCTTGATCTGATGGAGCAACTGCTTGCCCGCGAGGGCCTGACCAATGTGCTGAGCAGCACTGAGCCGCTGCGCACGCTGGACCTGTTCAACAGCTTTGAGCCGGACCTGGTGGTGCTTGATCTGCACATGCCCGAATTCGATGGTTTTGCGGTTCTGGAACAGCTCAACCGGCGCATCCCGGCCAATGACTATCTACCAATCATGGTCCTGACCGCCGACGCGACACGCGATACCCGCCTGCGCGCTCTGGCGCTGGGCGCACGGGATTTCATCAGCAAACCGCTGGATGCGCTGGAGACCATGCTGCGTATCTGGAACCTGCTGGAAACTCGCGCCCTGTATAAATCGCTGCGCAAGCTGGTGCCGCCGGAAAACATCGAGCTGTTGCGCCAGCCACGGACACTGGCGCAGCAGTGAGGCGTCTTTATTTGATGAGCGTCACCGGCACCGACACTTCATGGATCACCCGCGTGGCTACCGAGCCCAGCAGCAGGCCGCCAAAGTTGCCAAGCCCGCGGGTGCCCATGACCACAGCATCACAACCCAATCGCTGAACCTCGGCTTCTACCTGTTCGGCGACGTTGCCCAGCTCGACATGGGCCTGGAACGGCACGCCCGCGGCGGTCAGCAGTGCAATCGCGTCATCAAGCACGCGCTTGCCTTCATTGGTCAGCCCGGCCTTTACGCCCTCAATCATGTCGGGGGCCAGATAAAGGCTGTAATCAATGGGGCTGGCCTGCACATTGAGGATATGCACCTCAAGCGATTTGGTGAGGTCGCCAGACAATTCGATGACATAGCCCAAGGCACGCATGGCGTGCTCGGAGCCGTCGAAGGGAACCAAAACTTTGTGCATGTGCGCTTTCCTTGAGGGGGTATGCGATCAATATAATCCGTTGGCTGGTGGGCAACCACTGCTGAACGGCAGCTTGTTGATTCAGGACAATGTGTGCTGGCCTACACCTCTGCGACCGCAACACACGATGGGCTGGAAGATGATTTGATTTGACGAAGGCATTTATTCTTCTAGAGTGAGTGCAGTAGTGCCAGCAACGACCGGCAGTGGCGGTATCGGTCTCATGGAACGATCAGTCAATGACTGCCCATTGGAAAAAACGCCTCTCGAAACAGGCCACGCTGCTATTCATCCTGGCTGCCAACGTTTTCTATATTCTGCCGTTACTGCTCGCCAATGCGCCCTCTGCCGAAGATGACCGGATCTCAAGCAATGCTCAGGGGCAATGGGCAGAGCAAGGATATCCACTTGCCACCCTCGCCTATCGCGCGCTGACCTTTACAACCGGCGCACCCGAACTCTTCCCACTGCCACTGTTAATCGCTACAGCGCTGATTTCGTGGGCCATGTTCAAGTGGGTGCGTGACTGCTTTGCGACGCCCACAGTGATTGACTGTCTGGTGGTACTGCCGCTTTGGTACAACCCGTTCCTCCTGCAGAGCCTTTCTAGCCACTACGATGGCCCGATCATTGCGCTGGGCATCGCTTTGATCGTTTTCGCAATTGTTTATGACTCCCCCGCAATGATCAGAAAACTGGCCATTCCAGGCCTGATGATCGCCTGCGCACTGGCGTCCAGTACAACAAGCCTCAATGTTTTCCTCGGCCTCTGTTGCGTTGAATGCATGAGAGCGCTGATACAGCAGCGCATTCCGGGTTTCATTGGCAGGCTGCTGATGATCAGGCTGACGCAGTTGTTGTGCGGATTGTGCCTTTACGTGACGGTCGGCGCATACGACTTGCTGACAATGGACAGTCACTGGCTTGCGGAAATAATCAGGCGGCTGGCCCTGCTCCACCAGAACGTGGGATTTTTGTTCAACACAGGCACCACCTGGCTGGCTATCGCGCTTTTACTGGTTGCGCTACCTGGTTACGTCAGCCAAGTACTCAGCGCATTCAGGCGACCGAACGGCGTTGCCCGCAAGGCAGTCGCTGTCCTCTTTTACCTGAGCCTGCCTGTTGCACTCTTGCTGCTGATTCCCGGAACAGCCTTGTTAGCGAATGATTTCGCCGGCCGGGCCGGAACATTGACGGGATTCTCGACACTGCTGATCGCGCTTTTTTTCCTGATCAACACGCATGCCTGGAAACAGCATGATGCAGTGCGTCTGGTGCTGATCCTGCCGGTCGTTTGCATGCTGTCCTTTTCCTATGCCTACGCCAGAGTGCTGATCCTGCAGAAAGAGCTCGGCACTTATGTACTTTTCAGCCTTGCCTACGACATCGACACCCTGCCTGATCTGCAAAATATAGACACTTTTCACTTCGACAGTCAGCCACTTCAAAACTGGCTGCCAGCGGCCAGCGGAACCTTCGAAAAACTTCCTGCGATCAAATACATCATGAATGTCGACGAGCGCGCGACACCTGCAAGACTGCAACGCGTTGGTATCACTCGCGGTGAATGGCTGACATCGCCATGCACTGCGCAGGACCTGACGTCCAGTGCACCGATAGTTGATCGCACGTTCTACAGCATTAAGGTTCATCAGCAGACCGGCTGCATCGTCATGAAAAAAATTACAACCCCCGATACTTATATCTGGGAACCGTAACCCACTTTCCGCAGCGACACTTCCAATGCCCCCTATCAGATGGCTGAGTCAAGCACTTTCCTGGCAACACTCATATTGGCTACTGCTCGGGGCAAGCCTGCTGTACATAGTTCCGTTTCTCATGGCCGACCAGACTTACGCCGATGACTACTGGAGGTCGCAACTTGCACAGGGTCGCTGGACAGAACAAGGCCGCCCCGGCGTAGACCTACTTTATATGGTGCTCGGTTTTTCGTCAGGCGCGATCAATCTGTTCCCGCTGCCGTTATTGCTGACCACTGGCCTGCTGGCGGTATCCCTGACCCGCTTGGCGCATCATTACTTTAGCCGCCCTACCGCGCTGAACTGCCTGATTGTGTTGCCTGTTCTGTACAACCCCTTCTTCCTGCAGAACCTGTCTTACCAATACGACGGTCCAGGGATGGTACTGAGCCTGTGCCTGGCGGTGGAGGCACTGCTGCATTCGACCTGCAAGCCGTTGAAAAGCAGCTGGAAAGCGGCCTTATGGATGGCTGCAGCGCTTGCACTCTATCAGCCGGCACTCAATGTTTTAGTGGGCCTGTACTGTATTGAGTTTATTCGCAGCGTCGAGGCGAGAAAGACGTTCAACGCCTTGTTCTCTTCACTACTGAGCCAACTGATCATCCTGGCAATGGGGCTTCTGATTTATGCGTGCCTGGCGATACCGTTCATCAAAGGCAGCCGCACGCATCTGCTGAATATAAATCAGGGCGCGTTACAGGAGCTAGATGACCGTATACAGTTTCTGGCTCAGCAAATAGCACTGCTCGTGCACGGTGAGTTACTTGAAATGACCGCCACGATTATCACCCTTGTTGCCACTGTGAAACTCATTTCCATCGCGACAGCCCTGCTGCAATATGCCGAGCCCCTCTGGCGCAGAGTGGGCGTGTTTTTCATATTTCTGGTCACCGCCCCACTGCTGATATTTCTTGTATCGGGTACAACCCTGATGCTCAAAGACTTCATCCCGGAGGCCCGAACCCTGACCGGTTTTTCGATACTGATTGTCGCAGCGCTCTATCTTTACGAACGTTCCTGCCCGCCTGAAACGCTGTTACCCAGACTGTTTATCGTCCTGCCACTGGCGGGCATGCTCTCGCTTTCGTTTGTCTACGGGAATGTTCTGAGCGCGCAAAAAGAGCTGGGCCAGCATGTTGCACGAAGCATTGCCTACGACATCGACGCGCTATCACAGTCGAGAACGCTGGAGCGTATACATTTGCGAGGGTTCTATTTGCAAAACTGGTTGCCCGCGGCGCAGTCGGCCTCAAACGTCTTACCGGTACTGGGTTACCTACTGAATACTCATTACCTGACGCTGCCGGAAGCACTGCCGAGAACCGGCATCATCAATGTCCATAAATATACCGAACCGCCAGTCGGTGAACATCTTCAGCCCCCGGTGCTGATCAGGCCGCTTTATCGCGTTCACCTGTCTGAAAATACGGGTTATCTGGTGCTCAAAAAAATCACCGAGCCGCAGGACTATCATCCAGAGCACTGACCGCATCGGGCCTCATCCGTCAGAATGGATGGTATTGGTACAGCCAGCTCTCGGTTAACGTCAGCTCACCCAGTCGCAGATACAGACGCATGTCTACCGGTTCTGCACCTTCTACCGTCAGGTCGAATTGCGCCCGCCAATGCCCCGCCAGACCGTCAGGCACTGCCTCGGTGAAAATATTGGAGAAAGTCCCTCTGGAGCTGGACAATACCGCTTCCGGAAACGTATTGAACGGCACTTTTTCCAGAGTGCGGCCCTGAAATTCGACGACAAATTTTCGCACGCCTTGCGGCCGCGTCTGTCCTGGCCGGCCACCATTACCGAAACGAGTCGCTACGCAATGAGCCAACTCACCGGGGTATGGCTCGTCCGCCAGCCAGTGCAGACGATAACGCAGCCGGTAATCTGTTCCAGGGCCTGCCGGTTTTTCAGGTACCCACATGGCGACGATATTGTCGTGGATCTCATCGTCTGTAGGAATTTCAACCAACTGTACGGCGCCTTTCCCCCAATCGCCCAAGGGCTCGACCCACAGGCTCGGCCGCCGTTCATAATGCACGCCATCCAGGTAATGGCTGAATTCGCGATCCCGCTGCAGCAGACCGAAACCTCGCGGGTTATTGTCGCTGAAGGCAGATGCCATGGTTCTCGGCGGGTTGTTCAACGGTCGCCATATTCGCTCGCCTGCACCGGTCCAGATCGCCAGTCCGTCGGAGTCATGCACCTCGGGCCGCCAGTCAGCAGCTGTTTTCTTGGCCTTTTCGCTGAACCAGTACATCGAACTGATCGGCGCGATGCCGAACCTTTGCACTTCGCCGCGCATGAACAGTGCGGCCTCGACCTCCATGACCACCCCTTTGCCCCGCTGTATGGCAAAGCGATACGCCCCACAGATGCTCGGCCCGTAAAGCAGTGCATAGACAACGACCGAGTCGGATGTATTGCTGTCCGGCGATTCAAACCAAAAGTGAGTGAAGTCGGGAAATTCTTCCGCACGCTCGGGCTGGGCGACATCCAGCGCGATACCCCGTGCGGAAAGTCCATATTGATACAGCTCGCCAATGGCACGAAAGTACGCAGCGCCGAGAAAAGCCGTCCAATCGTTATTACGCCAATCCAGTTTTTTCTGATCGCCTGTTCGACTTTCCTGAAAGCGAAACCCGGCAAAGCCAACACCCTGAGTCAACTGACGCGCAGGGCTGTCTTCGGGCATGTCGAAATACGCCTGATCGTAGAGAATTTCCCTGGCAGCACCCTTATCGACGACATAGAGCCGCACCGGCTTGGGGAAAAACTTCCCCGGATGGAAAAAAGTGATAGGAAACTGGCCCGGTCCCTCCGCGAACAATGCGTACTCCGGCTTGAAGCGAATCTTGCCGTGAGCGTCGTAGTCCAGTTTCGCCAGTACCTCCGCCGAAAGAGTTGACGGCACAATGTACGGCTGTGAGGCGGCCTCTTTTGCGCGCTGCACTAAAAGATCAAACGAAAAGGGCTCGCTATCGCCCATTTTCAGCGGCTCGTCAGCCTGTGAGGAAGAAGGGATACCTGATACGAACAACAGAGCAGATATCGAAGAAAACTCGAGAAAGTTTCGTCGATTCAACATGGTGGGAAGTGACCTGGTGGGGGTAGATCTGGTGGGCGGTAGACCTGAGCATAGATCAGTCCGCCAAATCCACCCGTTCAGCTCGTCCGATTAACTCAATGCCCCTCAAGGAACGCTGCTGCCTGATCCAGCAACAGCATGGGATTTTCGGCCTTGTGTATATCAACCGACAGCAACTGACGGAAACGCCGTGCGCCGGGGAAACCCAAACCAAGCCCGAGCATGTGCCGAGTGACATGGTGCATGTTGCCACCGCTGGCAATATGCGCCGCAATGTACGGCCGCATCGACTCCAACGCATCGTAACGACTGATAACCGGCGCAGTGCTGTCGAACAACTGCTGATCAACATGCGCCAACAGATACGGGTTGTGATAAGCCTCACGGCCCAGCATGACGCCGTCGAAGGTCTGCAAATGTTCGCTGCACTGCTCCAGCGTCTTGATGCCGCCGTTGAGTACAATTTCCAGATCGGGGAAATCAGACTTCAACTGCGCGACCACGTCATAACGCAGCGGCGGAATATCGCGGTTTTCCTTGGGAGACAGTCCTTCGAGAATCGCGATACGCGCGTGAACCGTAAAACTCCCGCAACCCGCCTCCTGAACCTTGCCAACGAAATCACACAGCTCGGCGTAGCTGTCGCGGCCATTGATACCGATCCGGTGCTTGACCGTAACTGGAATACCAACCGCATCGCGCATCGCCTTCACGCAATCCGCCACCAACTCAGGGTGCGCCATCAGGCACGCGCCGATCATGTTGTTCTGCACCCGATCGCTCGGGCAACCGACGTTCAGATTAACCTCGTCGTAGCCCGCCTCTTCAGCCAGCCGGGAACAGGCAGCCAGATCCGCCGCCGTGCTACCGCCCAGCTGCAACGCCAGCGGATGCTCGGTCTCGTCGTGACGCAAGAACCGCTCGCGGTCGCCGTGCAGCAAGGCACCGGTGGTGACCATTTCGGTGTACAGCAAGGCATGCTTTGAGAGCTTGCGCATGAAGTATCGGCAATGGTGGTCGGTCCAGTCCATCATCGGCGCAACGGAGAAGCGGCGGGACAGCGTTGTGGCTGATTGGCCAATGGTTTCAGGGGCTTCGTGGTTTTCAGTTGTCATGTGAATTGATCTTTTATGCAGCCGCTCCTACCCGGGTTGCTACATTTTCAGCAAGCGGTTGCCACAATGTAGCAACCGACGCTGGAAATGTAGCAATGTGAGATGGGTACGATCACAGCACGTAAACGCAACGGTAAAACCACTGGTCTCACGGCGCAGATACGGATTGTCAGGAATGCGCGGCAGTTTAACAGGAAGGCAGGCTGTGGAGTGCAGTAGGTGGCTAAGGTCAAGGGCCAGTGGGGATAGAAGTCAAATTCTGCTCGATATCTCAAATGGTAACCGCTGGCCTTCGTGCTGATGCAGATCGGCGACCGGGCTACATTTTGACAGGCCGACACGCGCTACAGGTGTAGCCTATGACAGCTGTAAGCCTATCGGTAGTTCAAATGGTGCCGCGTCAGATCAGTGGCAGGAAATGCACGAAACCAACGTATTGACCTGATTGGATCTGACGCCGGAGGTGTATGAGCGGCGTTACGTATTTTTTAGCCAAAGGGCCAAAGCAAGCCCTCACAGGATACGAACGAGGCGCTGAGCTCCACTTAGAGCACAGAGCAGAGGCGATGGTTGGACTTGCAAGAGTAAGCTGAGAGGACAGTGGATTGGTCAAACGCTGCGGCAGCCGTCTCAGCACCTCTTCAGCCATTACAAACATTTGAGGCTGACAAGCCCATTCAGGAGAGTCATGAGAAAAAAAACCAACAATTTAAAAACCGAAAGTATTGCCTACGCAAAAAAGCTCCCAACAGAGCTCATCGTGGGTTTTCTGCTTGGAACCATTCCCTTTCTGGAGTATTCAAGCACGGAAAAAGAAATTGAAGATGCCTTCTCTATGCTCTTGGCGCCCGAAGTATTGATAAAGCATTATTTCATACTTTTAATCCCCTACTTTTTGGTGTGCGCTTTAAAATTCGTGCTGCGTTTTAGGTCAGACGCCGCGGTGGAAAGATTCCGATTCATCTACAAGGTTTTTGCAGAGGTTGGCGCAAGCTTTTTGACAATGCTAAGGACAGGACTGGGCGCACTCATGGGCTTTTACGCAGTCGTTTTGTTTAAAAACACCGTTCAACTTTTGCCTAACCAGCACGTCGAGGTTATTGGTTATATCATCATGACGTTAATGTTTAGCGGTGCGCTTTCCATAGTTCATGATTTTTTGGCAGCTGCGGGAAAAAATATCGACAATAAAAACCCGATCACATTGGGCAGTCGTTTGAAATACTGAGTCATGCTTGCCACGAAAGCTTCAGTGGCGAGACGAATAGGCATCTGAAAGACGCTCATTGAAAGACGACGAATAAAAAATGGCGCGTTTGCATCGCCGTAGCGTGGGTCCATACGAGGGCCTTCACGCACAGACGCGCCGCTGGAGTAGTAAGCACTTGGAAGGCAGCTACCATTAAGGCAGTGGCACAGGAAGCAAAAAAAAGTCGGCAGAAATCATTCTTCTCATCAGCCGACGCACGTACGACAAAGTGAATAAAAGCATTTCATATGCGCTACCTTTTGCCTGCTCAACCTTTGTAATTCCCTTAAACTTTTTAATCCTGCCCATTGTGAAATGGTACTCACATTGCGCTCTCAGGGAGTCGCCATGAACACTACTCAAGCATTCAGAAAACCACATGAACGCGATGAGTTATTCGTCATGCCCAATGCGTGGCGTGAGGGAAGCGTGCTGCCAGTTAGGCAGTCCATGCGCCTAATGCCTATTTTATCGTCACAGCCAGGACAGACTATCTGCTTGGAGCGCATGAGTATTCGTTGAGTGAGGTTGTTACACTTATTTGGCTTGGAGAACACTTGGATTGGCAAAACTGCACAGTTGGTAACTAACACGGTAAGCGCACTCCATCTATCGGGGGCTCACTCCGCATGCAACGGAATAAACACCGCAAACGTAGTCCCCAGGTCCGCTTTTGACGTCACTTCAATACGCCCGCCATGGGCATCGACGATCTTGGCGACGATGAACAAGCCAAGCCCAAGGCTTGAGTAAGGACCGTTGTCAGTCATTTTCTCGGGCGAGTAGCGATCCATCGGGTTGAAGATAAAAGGAAGCACGTCTTCGGGAATTGGACTGCCTGTGTTGTGCACGGTGAACTGAAGTGTGCCGTCAGAAGCTGCCAGCGTTACCTCGACAGGGTCGCGGCTGTTGCCGTGCTGTATCGCATTGCCAATGAGGTTCGAGAAGACCTGTTCCAGGCGATCACCATCAAAATTGCCAATGACCGGATCGTTGGAAGTCAGGTGAATATCCGCCTCTGGATTGACCGTACGCGATTCGTCAACGATGCGAGCACAGATGGGCTGGATGTCTGTCTGGGTCTTTTTCAACGGAATGCCGGGACCGATCTGTGACCGTGTGAAGTCGAGCAGATCGCCAACGATCTGATTGGCTCGCTTCACACTTGAGTAGATCCTTGATGCCACCTTGGTTGGCCGCGCGCCCAGGTCATTGGTGCGCAACAGCACGTCTGCGCCCAGCAATATGGCACTTAACGGTGTGCGCAAGTCGTGCCCGAGGATGCCCAGAAAGATATTGCGCGAGGCTTGAACCGCACCGGTATAGCTGGAGATGGATTCCGCGAGAGCCTGATCTATTGCTTCGTTGAAGCGGATCATGTCATCCATCTGCTGCTGGGTGTCCGAGGTCGGGCGCATCATCCACTGTTTTATCACGCTAGCGCGTAACGCTCGAAACTCCGAGACCACCTGATCGATGGTGAAGCCTGACATCAAACGAGTGATCGCATGGCTTTTCGCAGCGGTGTCTTCTTGCGATACGACCTGACCCTGAGATTTTTCGACCTGTTGCTGCGACGACTGATCCGTCCTCAGATCAGTGGCAATGGCTCGAAGCATCTGCTCGGCGTGATCCCTGAGCTCCTTGGTATCCAGAGGCTCACCGAGCGTGGAAATGGTACGCGCAAAGTCGGTCCAGTCCCGCACAATAGGCTCGATGTTCTCAAGGATGAAGCCCGATAACCGCATAGCAATAAAAACCTGAAAGTGAACCCCGCGAATTGCAGATTCGTGGGGCGAGTTAAACACCAATCCCGATCAAAGAGACGGATACATTTGTTAAATGAATTTCACGCAGGCCGCGAAAATATCGAGGCCCGGATCTAATCGGAAAGCGCTTGTAGACGAGCCTGAACAGCGTCGTCAAAAATGATGTAAAGCGCCTCGGCATCGGCGGGACGCAGCTTTCTGCTTGTCTCAAGACCGTGAACGTATTCGATCTGCAACGCCCCTTCGGCCTCCACGTCAGCGCGGGTGCTGGTTGCCTCGAGCGCTCTCACCAGATCACTGATAGCCCCCTGGACAGCCTTGGGGAGCCGTAACTGGTCAAGTTGTTCCTGCATTCGCTCAATTTCCGGGTTAAAACCATAGGGTCGGCAGCAGATCACGGTGAAGCGTGCAATGCAAGGCCATGAACCCGATCATCGATGAGCTGAAGAGGCGGTGCGCCCTTCAAGAAGGTTTTTCAGGCTGTAGGTCACCACACCCAGAATGATCAGGTCGTCGTGGTCAGTGACGTGCAGCGGTGGATAATCCGGGTTTTCGGATTTGAGGATCACGACATCGCCACGCATGTGCAAACGCCGACACATCTGCCTTGCGTTGAGTGAGGCGACGACGATGTCACCATGCTCGGCGTACTGACTGCGGTCGACAACCAGCATGTCACCGGTGCGCATGCCGCCTCCCTGCATGCCTTCATCCTCGACCCTGGCCAGATAAACGTGCGGCTCACGGACCTCACAAAGCTCTGCGATAGAGACATGCTTCTCGACCACTGGCGACCTGGGGCCGACGGATGACAAGGATAGCAAAGGTAGCTTGATGCCCCCTGCCGACAAGGGGCCAAGGAATGTGACACTCATGGGACGAGCCTTTTATGATTAACTGTATACATATACAGTTAATCGTTTATCAGGCGTCAGGTCAATCTCCACTAGCTGACCCATCGACAAATGGCGTGGCCTCAACCCGACGCGAGGTTAACGTTCACGGACTGTCAGGGCGCCTCACCTTGCGACAAACGGGTAATCAGCGCCACCGTCAGGTAAAGCCTGGGCGCGATGCTCGACAGTTCGATGTACTCATCGTCCGCATGCAAGCCGGCCCCGACAACGCCCATGGTTTCCAGCACGGCAGGCTTTGCGCTACCCGGTACGTAGGCGTAGCCCGCATCGGTACCGAAGCGCATGGCGATCGGCTCGACACTGCGACCGATTTTTTCATAGAGCGTCTGCGCGGTTTTCGCCAGTTGCTCGGAACCCGGATTCCTGGCCAGTGGCGGACGGCCTTTTTCCATGCGCAAGGTCACTTCGGTGCCATCAACGAGGGTTTTCTTCACAATCCGCTGACCGTCAGCGAGCACCCTGTCGCTCTCGCTTGGATCGGAGTAGCGCATGTCCGCCTCGGCCGAAGCGCTGGACGGGATGATGTTGCGCTTCTCACCGCCTTTGACAAGCGTCCAGTTGACGGTCGTACCCTTGCCAGGATCGCCAAGGTCCTTGAGTTGCAGCAGTTGGTGCGCCAACTCGATCGCCGCATTGCGCCCGGCTTCAGGGGCCGAACCTGCGTGTGACGACTTGCCTTTGACGTCGAGGAGCAAGCCATTGATGCCATTGGTAGCGACAGTCACGGCGTCTTTGTCAGGCGGCTCATACGAAAACACGTAGTCATGCTGGCGAGCGAGTTCGGCTATGACTTTCTTCGACCCGCTGGAGCCGGTTTCCTCGTCCGGATTGAAGAGCACGGTGAGCGTGCCGAAATCCTTGAAATTCTGGTCCTGCAGCAGTTGCAGCGAATGCAGAATCATCGCCACGCCGCCCTTCGCATCTGCCACACCGGGGCCATAGGCGCGTTCGCCGTCGAGCCTGAACGGGCGTTTGGCGGCAGTGCCCGGCCCGAAGACCGTGTCGTAATGAACCATTAGCAGAAAGGACCGGGTGCCATTGCCTTTGAACCTGCCAACGATGTTGTCACCCGCAGAAGGGTCTGCCGGCGTGGTGGAAACTTCGGCACCCAATGCCTTGAGACGCTTCACCAGCATCGCGCTGACGGTTTTCAGTCCGGTTGCCTGGCCGGTACCCGTATCGATATCCACGAGTTGCCGGACGGTTTCGAGGTAGGAGTGTTGTTCAGCCTGAGCTTTTTTCAGTAACAGATCAGATGGCAGCTCAGCGGCGATGACGCCCATGGAAAACAATGAAAAGCCGATTGCGGCCGTGATGGGGAAACTTCGTGAATGCATGCTGGTTCCTTCAGATCATCGCGAGTTGAACAGCATCTTTACCCCAATGCACTGCTCGACGCCACAAGCGAGTCTCATCAGACAAATATGTATGAGAATGTAACTGATAGTGATTAGCATTTAATAAGATGTGAAAAATTTGTTAGTCTCGCCCTCCGCTGCCGCCTGTCACGACCTGCCAGCCAGCACGCCATCACCCAGGTTTCCCGCCACGTCCCAGTCCCTGCAGGAATTACCCCAATGCTTCGTCCGTTTCTACCGTCGTTGGCCAGCCTTGTGGCTCTAGGTCTGTCGGCCGCCGCTGTGGCCAGCCCCGTTCAACTCGATCTGCCTGCACAGGCGCTTTCCAGGTCGCTCGCACAACTGAGTCAGGCGAGCGGTATGCAGATATCGGTGGATGACCAATTGCTTGCAAGCAAGCAGGCTCCAGCTATCACAGGCAGCCTGGAACCGGCTCAGGCATTGAATCAGCTACTGCTGGGCAGCGGCCTTGATGCGCAGGTGCAGGGCAATGCTGCGAGGGTATTCCAGCCATCGAGCGGTGGCTCGATGATGCTGGGCAACGTGGACATCAGCGCTCAGGCGGGCATTGCAGGAATGGCCACCACAGAAGGCAGCGGTTCTTACACCACGGGCTCGATGAGCAGCGCGACCGGGCTGCCCCTTTCGATTCGCGAGACACCGCAGTCGGTAAGCGTGATCACCCGCCAGCGAATTGAAGATAAGGGCATGAACGACCTCAATGATGTCGTCAAATATGCACCCGGCGTGACGCTGCGCAAATTCGGCTCGGACCGTCAGCAGTTTCTGGCGCGCGGCTTTACCATTGATAACCTGATGTATGACGGTCTGCCGACTATCGTCAGCACCTTTACACTGGACACCATCTCCGGCGCTGACCTGGCCTTGTACGACCGCGTTGAAGTGGTACGCGGCGCTACTGGGCTGATGACCGGTGCAGGCAGTCCGTCGGCGACACTGAATCTGATCCGCAAGCGCCCTACTGCTAACCCGCAAGTCAGCGTGACCACCAGCGCCGGGAGCTGGGACCGCTACCGTACCGAGGTGGACGCGTCGAACAGGCTCAACGATTCCGGTACGTTACGTGGCCGGGTGGTAGCAGCCTATGAAACGGGCAACAGTTTTGTCGATGAACGCGACAAAGAGCGCCAGACGTTCTATGGCGTTCTGGAAGCCGACCTCAACGAATCGACCACCTGGACCATCGGAGCCTCGAAACAGCGCGATGACGCAACCTCGGACTGGGGCAGCCTGCCATCAGGCCCTAATGGTGAAAACCTTCACCTGCCGCGCTCTACCTTCCTCAGTAACGACTGGGCGTATTGGGACAGGGCGAACGTCAGCGTTTTCACTGACCTGACTCATCGCTTCGACAACGGCTGGAGCAGCAAACTGGCGGCGACCAGAATCTGGGCCGAATCCGACATGTACTCCAACTACCTGACCGCCAGTGGCACGGGTTACGGCCAGGCGGCCGGCGAATACGACACCACAGACGTGCAGACCAGTCTGGATGGTTCGCTGTCCGGGCCATTCCAGCTGTTTGGCCGACAGCACGAGCTGATGCTCGGCGTCAGTCGACGCGAAGAAAAGTTTGACCAGAAAGGCGGCTTTTACGGCTCAACACCGATCGATATCTACACCTTCAACCCTAATCTCATTGCAAAACCGGACCCTGCCACGCGTACCGCCTATGTCAATCAGAACACCGCTACCGAGGAAGGCGTCTACGCAGCCGCGCGTTTCAACCCGATTGATCCGTTGCACGTTATCGTCGGCAGCCGGGTGAGCTGGTACGACTATCAGAATCGGTCGGCCAGCAATGGTGACTACAAAGTCATCCGAGAGGTCACGCCTTATGCCGGCATCGTCTATGACCTGAACGATACCTACTCGGCCTACGCAAGCTATACCGAGATCTTCAAGCCGCAGAACCAGCTGGACGTGGGCGGCGGCGTGCTGGACCCGATGACAGGCGAAAGCTACGAAATCGGCCTGAAAGGCGAATACTTCGACGGTGGTCTGAACGCATCGCTGGCAGTCTTCGACATGACCCAGGAAAACCGCGCGTACGCCATCGTCAATCCGCCAGTCACTTGCCAGCAGCAGAATCGCGTCTGCTACGAAGCAGCCGGTGAAGTGCGCAGCCGAGGGATCGACGCAGAAATCAGCGGCCAGCTGACACCTGACTGGCAAGCCTCCGCGTCCTACACACTGGTGCTGAGCCAGTACGTCAAAGACAGGAGCAATGACAAGGGCGACCTGTTTGCGCCCAATCAGCCGAAGCACCTGTTCAAGGCAGCAACGTCCTATCACCTGCCCGGCAACCTGAACAAATGGCGCGTGGGTGCCGACGTTCTGGCGCAAAGCGAGACGTACAACCGGGTCGGCACCGGTCACTCCGAGCAGGAGGCCTATGCGGTTGTTGGACTGATGGCAGGCTACCGCTTCGACGAGCATTGGGACGCGCGGGTCAACCTCAACAACGTATTCGACGAAAAATACTGGCAGGGCATTCCCCTGGCGACCGGCAGCGGCGTTTACGGTGACCCGCGCAACCTGATGGTCTCGTTGAAATGGTCGCTTTGAATTTCTCAGACTGCTGGCTGCTTGATAGCCGTTAAATTCACATCAAGGGAACAAGCAGTGCGTGCGAGGCTCAAAAACAGTCTCGACAAAGGTATTCACGACAATGCCGTCCCTCAGGGCCTATCATCGGCAGCAGGAAACGCTGCGGCCTTGAGTGGTCGGCAGCGCTCGGGTAATGTTATCCAACCGCACAGGACAGAGCACGCTCATGACTTCCAAGCTGGATCAACTCAAGAAATTCACTACCGTTGTTGCTGACACCGGCGACTTCGGCGCAATCAAAAGCCTCGAACCAGAGGACGCCACCACCAACCCTTCGCTGTTGCTCAAGGCCGCATCCGACGTCAACAACGCTCAGATGCTCGCCGACGCATTCAGCGGTGCCAAGGGTGACATCGGCCTGGCCTGCGACCGCTTTGCAGTCGCCATCGGTCAGGAAATTCTCAAGGTGGTTCCGGGCCGCGTATCCACTGAAGTGGACGCACGCCTCTCGTTCGATACCAATGCCCTGATCGAGCGCAGCGAGCGCTTGATCGGCCTTTACGATGCCGCCGGCATCAAACGTGATCGGGTGCTGATCAAGCTGGCAGCCACGTGGGAAGGTATCCGTGCCGCTGAGAAGCTAGAGAAGGACGGTATTCAGACCAACCTGACGTTGCTGTTCTCCTTCGCCCAGGCAATCGCCTGTGCCGAGGCAGGCGTGTTCCTGATTTCGCCGTTCGTGGGCCGTATCTACGACTGGTACAAGAAATCTTCAGGCACCGACTATGTAGGCGCAGAGGATCCGGGTGTGCAGTCCGTGACGCGAATCTACAACTACTACAAGGCCAACGACTTCAAAACCGTGGTCATGGGGGCAAGCTTCCGCAATCTGAACCAGATCGAACAGCTGGCTGGCTGTGATCGCCTGACCATCAGCACCGACCTGCTCAAGAAACTGGCTGAAGATACCGGTACGCTGGAACGCAAGCTTGCACCGGGCAATGCCGGTGAGGCTCGCCAGAGCCTGACCGAGAGCCAGTTCCGCTGGGCCTCCAATGAAGATGCCATGGCCACTGAAAAACTGGCTGAAGGCATTCGTCAGTTCGCTCGCGATCAGGAAAAGCTGGAAGCGCTGCTCTCCGCAAAAGCCTGATAACAAAAAAGGGCGACACCTTAACGGGTGTCGCCCTTTTTGCTGCCTGTCGTTCAGTGATCAGAAGGACAGACGCCAATGGTGCCTAGCGCTGACCTTCCAGTGCATTGACCAGATCGTGGAAGGCTTCACGATTCGAGTCGTTAAGGCCCATGAGGATCTTGTGCGCCTCAAGTACCTTGGCCTTGACCACTTCCTCACACTGATCCTGCGACGGCAGGTCAGTCAGGCACTCAGGCCGCGGCAGAGGCCGGTCAACAATGTTGAACACCTGATCGAAGCCCATCGACTGCAACAGCCGCGTGATGTCCTCGTGAGTGGTCACGAGAGTCGGCAACAGCCCGACCTTCTGACGCGACAGGATCGAAAGTTTGGCCAGCAAGCCAAGCGTGGTGCTGTCAATGCTGCGCGTCTCGGTAAGGTCGATGACCACCGCCGAAAAATTCAACGCAGTGAAGATACGCTCGATAGTCGCATCCAGGGCCGAACACAGCGTCAACCGCACTTCACCCACGAACTTGAGAACGAAGGTGCCTTCCTGCTCGGCGAACTGGATTCTACCGGTACTCATTCAAGATTCCTGCTTAACACTAACAAGGCGATATCATCCGGCATCTCCCCTAGCGTTGCCA
This sequence comes from Pseudomonas syringae group sp. J248-6, assembly GCF_032586995.1. NCBI lineage: Bacteria > Pseudomonadati > Pseudomonadota > Gammaproteobacteria > Pseudomonadales > Pseudomonadaceae > Pseudomonas > Pseudomonas syringae group sp. J248-6. The sequence continues at coordinate 38,295 of NZ_JAWHOP010000027.1, forward strand.
ATTCAAAAACCCGCTGCAAGCCATCCAGGCTGCCGCCCGCCGTCTTGACCAACTCGGGAAGGACGGCTTCTTTCTCTTTGAGTGTATCACCGGGCAACAGATCCAGTATGCCATCAGACAGCATGGTCAGACTGAAGGATGCTGGCAGGTCGATTTCGTGATCCTGATAGGTCGCTTCGTTGAACAAACCGACCGGAAGCCCACGGCCTTCCAGATAACGCGCCTGCCCTTCGGAATACAACACCGGCAGCGGCAGATGACCACCCACGGCGTATGTCAGTTTACCTGACTCTTCATCAATGACACCGCCGACCATCGTAACGTGCTTGCCCAGTTTGCAACTGATAAGCCCGCGGTTGATATGCCCCAGCACATCCGACGGTTTGAATTCCGGCAGCGTTCCGCCGCGCCTGGACTCAAACAGCAGCCGCGTGGTCATGAACTTCAGCAGCACCGTGATGAATGCCGATGAAGCACCGTGACCTGAAACATCTGCCAGATAGAAGGCAACACGCCGTTCGTCGACCCTGAAGTAATCGACAAAATCGCCGGACAGATACAACGACGGAATGATCTGGTGCGCAAACTTGAACTCGTCAATCGACCACGGGGTGATCGGCAACATGTTCATCTGCACTTGCCGGCCGGCATCCTGGTCTTCCTGCAACAGGTGAAGACTGGCTTCGAGTTCGCGATTGGCCTTTTCCAGCTTTTCGCGGTAGACCTGGTTTTCAGTGAGCAGACGAGCCCTGTCCAGCGCCCGACGCACTGAATGCTCCAGCACGGCAAGATCTTCAAGGGGCTTGATCAGATAATCGGCAGCGCCGAGGCGCAAGGCCTCTACCGCATCGCTCATCACGCCCGCACCGGATACAACGATGACAGGCGTCTGCGGAGCAATGGCGGTGACCTGACGGATCAGCTCAAGCCCGCCCATCTGAGGCATGCGCAGATCGCAGACCACCAGATCGGGGTTCTCTTGCTCGAACATCTGAATTCCCTGCAAGCCATTACTCGCTTGCAGAACGCTGAAGCCACTGTCTTCAAGGTAGGCGGCAAGGCTCGCGCGCACTACGTCGTCGTCATCGATAATCAGCAGCTTGGCACTGGTTTTTGGCATGGGGGCAAACGGCGCCAGATCAGGTTGGCGTAGGCGGCCCGGTGTTTCCGGAACCAGCTTACTGGATTCGCTTCTAGCCTCTCCGTAATAACACGCGACAACTGGATGTGCGTGGCGTGTCTCAGAGGTGCCCTTCAAGGCGCAGACGGTACTCCCATCCGACGGGTGTTTCAAGCATGCTCCTATCCTCACTTTGCGCTCTTTACATCGCAAATCACCCGGAGTTATAAGAACTCACAAATCAGCAACTAAAACGAAGGACTGTACATGAGTGGAAATGATCGCAACTACGAGGAAAAGCGGGATTACATCCGCATGCGCGTCGAAGCAGACGTCAACCTGATCCACGCGGGCCAGGTGATTCCCGCCGTATGCATTGACCTTTCCAGCTCAGGCATGCAGGTCCAGGCACCACGCTCATTCCAGGTCGGGGACAAGCTTAGCGTGAGCATCGACTCTGATCATCCTGCGCTCAAGGGACTTGAGGCCGAAACCGAGGTGGTGTGGGTCAATGACGAAGAAGGCGGCGGACAGAAACTGGGGCTTTCCATCGTCTCGATGCGCTGACTGCAGGCGGAATTACTTCACACTTTCAAAAAATAATAAAGGCGACCCAGGGTCGCCTTTATTGATTCATGCAGATGCAAAGTGTCGATTAAAAATCGTCTTCGACCTTTCCGTCCTTGACCTTGAACTCGCGGTTCTGCAGGTATGCGTTACGGATGAAGGTGTAACGATCACCGCTGACCATACGCTCGGCAGACAGCAGGCTGGCACGTGTATCGATCAGATTCACGCCCAGCGCCGTGTTACGGGTCGGCACATGATCGATGTAGCGGTATGGAGACGTGTAGGTGTCCGGGTATTTGGCGAAGGCATCACGCACGGTGCTTGGACCCAGCAGCGGAATCACCACGAACGGGCCGCTCGGCACACCCCAGTAGCCCAGTGTCTGGCCAAAATCTTCATCGTTGCGTTGCAGGCCCATGCGGGTACCCACGTCGATGAAGCCCAGCAGCCCGAACGTGGTGTTGACGATCAGACGCGCAGTGTCGACACCGGCCGCTTCAGGCTTGGCTTGCAGCACGTTGTTCGCCAGGTTGCCGACATCGCCGATGTTGTTGAAGAAGTTATGGATACCGTCTTCGACAAATTGCGGCGCGATGTACTGATAACCCTTCGCCAGCGGCTTGAGCGTGTAAGCGTCGAGGGTATCGTTGAAGCTGAAAATGGAGCGGTTGATGCCTTCCCATGGGTCATCTTCGGCGGCCTGAACAGCTACCGGAACCAGCGCAATGCCGGCACAGAGGGACAATTGCAGCAAACGCTTGATAAAGCCTGCACCGGTCACGGGCATAGCTGACACTCCTGATCGAGATATCGAAATAATGACGCGGGTGCTACGCCCCACACGCTAGGACAGGGAGTATAAAGCCTTCTGTCATGAATAAGGCAGGTCTGTCAGCAAAGGGTTCCGGATAAACCCCGTCATCGCACATTCATTGAAGTGTCACAAAATACCGGTAGCGTTTCTGGATATTTCAGAGAGTTCCTCATGCTCGCGCCGGTCCTCACGCCCCTGCCAACCTTTCCCGCCCTGCTGTTCGGCCTTAGTGGCTGTCTGGTGGACTTCGGTGCACAGGCCGCGACCTTGCTTGCACCAGGCCATGAGCACACGCAGCTCACACCTGGCGCAAAGGATATTCTGCGGACTCTGCGTGATCAGGGAATGCCTTGCGCCTGGCTTGACGAGCTGCCTGAAACCGTCAGCGCTACGCTGGCTGAGCCAGTAAGTGACTGGATGATTCCCGCCCCTCGCCCAACCGCCAAATGGCCCGCCCCGGATGCTTGCTGGATGGCGCTGATGGCCCTGAAGGTCAGCCAGCTGGATGGCTGCGTGCTGATCAGCGGCGACCCACGCCTGTTGCAGTCCGGGCTGAATGCCGGGCTGTGGACCATTGGCCTGGCGTCTTGCGGGCCACTGTGCGGACTTTCGCCTTCGCAATGGCAGGCACTGAGTGACGCCGAACGCGAGCAGCGACGCGCGCAGGCCACGCTCAAACTCTATTCGATGGGTGTGCACTCGGTCATTGATCACCTTGGCGATCTGGAGTCCTGCCTGGCCGATATCGCATTACGCCGCAGCAAAGGTGAAAAACCCTGATACACGTGCAGCCAGGCACTGACTGGATTAGTCTTGAGTGATCATGGACCTTTAGCTCTTCGGCGAAGTCCATGAGACAGACTTATCAATCAAGGAGCACGTCATGCCCGCCCGCGAACTGCAAGAACAACTCAACACCCTGCGCGAGCAACTGGAGCATAACCCGCCGCTTTCAGAGTCTGAGCGGGAAAACCTGCACGAACTCATGCAACAAATCGAAACTAAAATTCAGCTGGAACACGCCACTCATGAACAGGACAGCAGTCTGGCTGACGGCGTGAACCTGGCCGTCGAGCGTTTCGAGCTGGAGCATCCGACCATCGCTGGCACCTTGCGCAACATCGTGCAGACGCTGGGCAATATCGGAGTCTGATTAGGGAATGCCGCTCTGCTGGCTCTGCGTCCGGCCGCTGATGCATGGTGAGGCGTAGAGTTGTGACGCAGAGCGTCACCCAATGCATGCCGACGCGGGGCGTCGGCACGATAATCCTGAACCTGGAAATATCAGTCAGTGGGTAACGACGCGCTGCATCGGCACTGATGGACACAGACAACTATCGTTCCACACGCTCCGCGTGGGAATGCCGTTCCGGACGCTCTGCGTCCACGCCCTTGGCGGCAGACGCTGCTACTGCCGCGCCAGCCTGCGATTATTCACGTCCAGCGTTTCTGTGCTGCGATACGGGTTGATATCCAGACCACCGCGGCGCACGTAGCGTGCATAAACCGTCAGTTTTTCCGGTTTGAGCAAACGCTGCAGGTCGAGGAAGATTCTTTCCACACACTGCTCGTGAAAGTCCGAATGCTGGCGGAAGCTGACGATATACGCCAACAGGCTGCTGTGATCCAGCGCCGCACCGCGATACTCGACCACTACACTGCCCCAGTCGGGCTGACTGGTGACCGGGCAGTTGGATTTGAGCAAATGACTGTGCACGCTCTCTTCGATAATTCGCGACTCATCGCAGCGCAGCAGCTCAGGCTGAGGGCGATCGTAGCTACTGACCGTGATATCCAGATCGTCGATGCAGACGCCCGGCAAAGTCGCCACACCCTCCCCCTCAATGTCGCTCAGGCTGCGAATGCGCACGCCAACCGGCTTGCCGGCCGCAGCTGACAGATCCTGCTCAAGGGTTGCCTGCACCTGCTCAACGGCAGCGAAGGCGGTCTGATTCAACGAGTTGAGGTACAGCTTGAAGGACTTCGATTCGATGATGTTCGGCGAATCGGCCGGAATGCTGAACTCGGCAATGGCCACCACTGGTTTGCCGGACGGCAGCAGCCAGGACAACTCGTAACAATTCCAGAAATCGACACCCTGATAAGGCAGCGTCTGAGCCGTCAGCCCAAGCTCCGCCCACTTTGCAGCACGGGGGATCGGGAACAGCAAAGATGGCGTATAGGTGGCGATGTACTCACTGGACTTGCCCAGCGGCGAGTGTTCGGCTGCGGGATGCATGGCGATACCTGGATCATGAATTAACGCGGCGAGTTTATAGCGTTTGCGCAGGGCTTTCAGCGAAAATCCGCTTCAGCCCGCAGCCGTCGCGGGCCGCAATGCAGCCTCGACGAGGGCGACCCGGTTCTGATCACTCATAACGCAATGCATGCGCAGGCTGGATCTGCGCGGCGCGCCAGGCTGGATAGATCGTGGCCAGAAAGCTCAGGATAAAACCGGCACTGCAGATCAGCAGCACATCGCCGCCCTGCAATTGGGAAGGCAGGTTGCTGATGAAGTACACGTCGGAACTGAAGATGTGCTGACCACTGACCCGCTCGACCCAACCGACCAGACTGCTGACGTTCAGCGCGGCAATAATGCCCAGCACGCCGCCGATCAGGGTGCCTACAATACCGATCACCGTGCCCTGGACCATGAAGATCGCCATGATTTGCCGGGGCGTGGCGCCGATGGTACGCAGAATGGCGATGTCCGCGCCCTTGTCATTGACCACCATGATCAGCGTGGCAATGATGTTGAACGCCGCAACCGCAACGATCATCAACAGCAAAAGGCCGATCATGGTCTTTTCCATTTTCATGGCGCTGAACAGGCTGCCCTGAGTGTGGGTCCAGTCATCGGCGTGATACCCGGCACCCAGACCGACAGCAATGGCTGTGGACACCTGAGGCGCCTTGTAAAGGTCCTTGAGCGCCAGTCGCACGCCTTGAACCTGATTGGGTTGCCAGCGTTGCATCTGCGCGGCGTCGGCAATGTTGATCAAGCCCATCGAGCCGTCCAGCTCGGCACCGACCTTGAAAATACCCACGACGGTCAGACGTTGCAGGCGCGGCGTGATGCCGCCCGGCGCACTGCTGACTTCCGGTACGATCAGGGTCAGTTTGTCGCCGATGCTCAGGCGAAAGCGGCGCGCGGTTATATCGCCAAGTACCACACCAAATTCGCCCGGCTTCAGGTCTTCAAGACTTCCACGCGTAATGTGTTGAGTGACGATCGACACCTCATGCTCCAGCGCCGGGTCAACGCCGCTGATCTGGATCGGCTGCATCGAGCCCTTGTAGGACAGCATGCCTTCCATGTCGGTAAACGGTACAGCAGCGGTGACTTCAGAATTTTTCAACGCAGCGTCGGCCAGCGGTTTCCAGTCATCCACCGGTGTGGCACCGGCGATAACCGCATGCGGCACCATGCCCAGGATTCGCGAACTCATTTCCCGCTGGAAACCGTTCATGACCGACAGCACCACGATCATTGCCAGCACACCGAGTGCCAGCCCGATCATCGAGGTCATCGAAATGAACGAGATGAAGCTTTTGCGGCGTTTGGCGCGGGTATAGCGCATGCCGATGAAGATGGGTAACGGTCTGAACATTCGCGAAGCACCGTGGGAAAAAACACCGTATAAAAACGTAGAGCCCGACGCGATGAATTGCGCCGGGCCGGGTCAATCAGGCCTCGACGAGGCGGCCGTCTTCCAGACGCAGGACGCGGTCCATTTGTCTGGCAAGGCTCATGTCGTGGGTCACGATCAGAAACGCCGTGCGCGATGACGTGCTCAACTCACGCATCAGGTCCTGAATGCCCTGCGCGGTGTGGTGATCGAGGTTGCCGGTCGGCTCGTCAAGCATCACCAGACCTGGCTGATTGATCAAGGCACGAGCAATGGCCACACGCTGCCGCTCGCCACCGGAAAGCTCCGAAGGCTTGTGCGCCAGACGATGGCCGAGGCCGACACGTTCGAGCAACGCGGTGGAGCGTTTACGGGCCTCGGGTATCGCCGTACGGCCGATCAGCAAGGGCATGCAGACGTTTTCCAGCGCTGTGAATTCGGGCAGCAAATGGTGGAACTGGTAGACAAAACCCAACGCGCGGTTACGCAGCAGGCCACGCGCCTTTTCGCCCAGCGCCGACAATTCTTCGCCCGCCAGCCAGACACTGCCTTCGGAAGGTGTGTCCAGACCGCCCAGAAGATTGAGCAAAGTACTTTTGCCCGACCCCGAACTGCCGACAATCGCGACCCGCTCACCGGGATGCAGCTCCAGTTGCAGACCGGACAACACCACGACCGACTCCGGGCCTTCCTCGTAGGATTTACCCAGGTTGCGGCAACTCAATACTGCTTTATCAGACATGCCCGACTCACTCATAACGTAACGCCTCCGCCGGCTGGGTGCGCGCAGCACGCCAGGCGGGATACAGGGTGGCGAGGAAACTCAGGACCAACGCCGCACCGCAGACCTGGAACACGTCCTGGGCCATCAGTTGCGAAGGCAGGTAATCAATGAAATAGACGTCGGCGTTGAGAAACTTGTGGCCAATCAGCCCTTCCAGCGCAGCGATGGCAGCACTGACGTTAAGCGCTGCAAGGATGCCCAGCGCCGCGCCGATCAGCGTGCCGACCACCCCGATCACCGTGCCCTGCACCATGAAGATCGCCATGATCTGCCGTGGTGTCGCGCCCAGTGTGCGCAAAATGGCGATATCGCCCTTCTTGTCATTGACCACCATCACCAGCGTGGAAATGATGTTGAATGCCGCAACGGCCACAATCAGCAGCAGCAACAGGCCAATCATGGCTTTTTCCATGCGGATGGCCTGATAGAGGTTGCCGTGGGTGCGTGTCCAGTCACGGGAATAGAAATTGTTTTCGCCCAGCTTCTGGGCGATTTCCCACGAGGTACGCGGCGCTGCAAACAGATCGTCGAACTTGAGTCGCAAGCCCTGCACCTGATTGGGCTTCCAGCGGTGCAGACGAGCCAGGTCATCGAGGTTGGTCAACCCCAGAAAGCCGTCGATTTCGCCAGCGCCGACATGAAAGATACCGGTCACTTCGAAACGCTTCATGCGTGGGAACATGCCGGCAGGCGTGACAGTTACCTCAGGCGCGACAAAGGTCAGCTTGTCGCCGACCACGACGCCCAGTTTGGCAGCCGCCTTGTCGCCGATCATGATGCCGAAACTGCCGGGAGACAGACTGTCGAGCTGGCCCTGCCTGATGAAGTGGTCAATGATCGAGACCTTGCGCTCCTCGGCCGGGTCGATGCCATTGAGCAGCACCTTCTGAACCTTGCCGTCGTGGGTCAGCAAACCCTGCATCTGAGTGAATGGCGCAACGGCCAGCACCTGCGGGTTTTCCTGAACCTTCGCGGCCAGGCCACGCCAGTCGGTGATCGGGTCAGCCGATTCGATGGTCGCGTGTGGCACCATGCCGAGCACGCGGGTACGCATTTCGTGATCGAAGCCATTCATCACCGATAACACGACTATCATCACTACCACGCCGAGGGCGAGGCCGATCATGGACGTCAGGGAGATGAACGAAACAAAATGGTTGTGTCGCTTGGCACGTGTGTAGCGCGTGCCGATAAATACAAAAAGAGGTCTGAACATGTAGGAATTTGTTCGCAGGAATGAGGACGTCCATGTGGCGGGCCTTGACGTGCAGCTTTACACTCGAAACTCTCAGACCACCGCCGCTAGCTTGGGTTCGCCATGTCGACATTAGATGAAGCAGGACGCCGCGAATACTACCGTATCGACGACAGCGTCGCACTGGAAATTAACCCCCTGTCCGGTGCCGACCAGGCAAGTCAGGACGCCATGCAGGACACCTCGACACTGTTCGACCTGCTCAGCGAGCTGCACGTCAGCGAGTTCGAATCGCAGCATTTGATGCGCCAACTCGACGAGCGCGACCGGGTGCTGAACAGTTTTCTCAAGTCGCTGAGCAAGCGCATCGACCTGCTGAGCGAAGTGGTTGCACATACGGCGCTGGGCAAACTGGGCGCTCCGCAGCCGGTAAAACTGTCCGAAGGCGGCATTCAATTCAATTCGCAACAAGGTTTTGCCGTGGGCGAACAGCTGTCGCTCAAGATGGTGCTGATGCCTCAGGCAGCAGGGCTGATGCTGCGCGCAAGGGTCAGCCAGTGCGATGCACGGCCAGATGGCGGTTTTGACATCAGCACCGACTTCGTCAACCTGCCGGACGCTCAACGCCAATTGCTCGCACGTCACGTGCTGCAGCGTCAGGCTCAGCATCGACGTCAGGCCCTTGAACAGGGTCAGCCATCCGGCAATTGAGTTTCCGGGATGCTTGGTTTCACCTCATCATTTCATATCAGCAGTGGGTGCCTTAACGGCCAGGAGTAAACGTGACCCTTATCTACGGCCACCGCGGCGCCAAGGGCGAAGCACCGGAAAACACCCTGGTCAGCTTCCAGGAATGCATCAAGCACGGCGTGCGCCGCTGTGAACTGGACCTGCATCTGTCACTGGACGGAGAGTTGATGGTCATTCACGACCCTACCCTCAAGCGCACCACCGACCGACGCGGCAAGGTCAATGAGCATCTGGCCGCCGACCTGGTGACCTATGACGCGCGCAAAGGTGGCCCCGGCTGGGTCTCGCCCTGCCCGATTCCGCGCCTTGAAGAGTTGTTCGAGCAATGCGATTTCGAGCACTGGCAACTGGAAGTCAAAAGCGCTTCGCGCACCCGCGCCGCCAACACCGTGCTGGCCATTCGTGAAATGGCTCAGCGTCATGGCTTGCTCGACAAGGTCACCATCACCTCCAGCTCTCGTGAAGTGCTGCGCGCCGCCCTCGACCTGACGCCGGACATCTCGCGCGGGCTGGTGGCCGAGTACGCCTGGCTCGACCCGTTGAAAGTCGCGCAAAGCTACGGCTGTGAAATTCTGGCATTGAACTGGACACTGTGTACCCCGGAGCGCCTGCAGAAAGCACAGCGTCAGGGCCTGCATGTGTCTGTGTGGACAGTCAACGAGCCTGCACTGATGCGCAGGCTCGCTGATTTCGGCGTCGACAGCCTGATTACAGACTTTCCCGGTTTGGCCACCGCCACGCTCGGGAGTCGCTGAAATCGGTCTCCCCGGCCGGCTCAGGCCACCGGCCGGAGTCGCTTAAAAAAGCCGGTTGAGACCGTCGTATGCCGCTACCCGATAGGCTTCGGCCATGGTCGGGTAGTTGAACGTGGTGTTGACGAAGTACTTCATGGTGTTCGCTTCGCCCGGCTGGCTCATGATCGCCTGACCGATGTGCACGATCTCGGACGCCTGGTCACCGAAGCAATGCACGCCCAGCACTTCCAGCGTTTCGCGGTGGAACAGGATCTTCAGCATCCCGACCCGCTCACCGGAAATCTGCGCACGGGCCATACCCTTGAAGAACGCCTTGCCCACTTCGTACGGCACCTTGGCCTGGGTCAGCTCGTGCTCGTTCTTGCCGATCGAACTGATCTCCGGAATGGTATAGATCCCGGTCGGTACGTCGTTGACATAGCGCCAGCTGCCGTTGTCGACCATGCTGCCAGCCGCCGAGCGGCCCTGATCGTAGGCAGCGCTCGCCAGACTTGGCCAGCCGATAACGTCGCCTGCGCCATAGACATTGGAAACGCTGGTGCGATAGTTCTCGTCCACCTCGATCTGGCCACGACCATTGGCCTTGAGACCAATGTTTTCCAGCCCCAGCTTGTCGGTGTTGCCGGTACGGCCATTGCACCACAGCAAGGCATCTGCCTTGATTTTCTTGCCGGACTTAAGGTGCAGGACAACGCCGTTATCCAGACCTTCGACCTTCTCGTATTCTTCGTTATGGCGAACCATCACGTTGTTGTTGCTGAAGTGATAACTCAATGCCTGAGAGATTTCCGAATCCAGGAAGCTCAGCAACTGGTCACGGTTATCCACCAGCTCGACCAGAACACCCAGACCGCTGAAGATCGAGGCGTATTCACAGCCGATCACGCCCGCGCCATAAATGATCAGCTTACGCGGGGTGTGCCCCAGGCTGAGGATGGTGTCGCTGTCGTAGATGCGCTTGTGACTGAAATCGATGTCGGCCGGACGATAGGGGCGCGAACCGGTGGCGATGATGATCTGGTTGGCCACCAGCTTTTCCACCACACCGTTGGTGCAGACCACGTTGATGCTGGTCTCGTCGGCAAAACTGCCGGTGCCGAAGAACACATCGACACGGTTGCGGGCGTAGTAACTGGTGCGCGAGGCCACCTGCTTGGAAATGACCATTTCGGCGTTTTTCAACACATCCGGAAACGAAAACCAGCGCGGCTCGCCAATGGCCCGGAACATCGGATTGGTGTTGAACTGGATGATCTGCTTGACCGAGTGACGCAGAGCCTTGGACGGAATGGTGCCCAAATGGGTGCAGTTACCGCCCACTTGCCGACGGCTGTCGACCATGGCGACCTTGCGCCCCGCCTTGGCGGCGTTCATTGCCGCGCCTTCTCCGGCAGGGCCGGAACCCAGTACCACTACGTCGTAGTTGTAGACAGCCATGCGTACTCCTTTAAACAGACCGAGGCGCCACTCTGGCATCTCTGGCTAAATCACGCGGCGCAGTCTAGCGCTGCACCGAGGCGGCGAACATTAACCCTTGGTCGCGTCGAAGGCCAATTTTTGTCTGTGCAGAGTGGCAATTGACCGGAAGTTCCGGCCTCTTGACTTACCGCGGCTGCTCCACCGCCAGACGATCAAACGACGCGTTGCTGCGGATGATAAAGCGCTTATCGGCACGAATCACAAAAAAAGCAGGGATTTTATGTTCTTGCGCATAATTCCAGCCGCGCCGCGGGCCGAGAATCAACAGCAGTGAGGAGAGGCCGTCAGCCATCAGCGCCGAGGGATGAATGACCGTCACCGACGCCAGGCTGTGGCTGATCGGCTTACCGGTCAAGGCATCGAGCGTATCGGAAATGCGCCACCCGTCATGGTCGGCGTAACGACGATAGTCGCCCGACGTAGATACGGCGTAGCCCTTCAGCGGAAATACTTTTTGCGTGACATTGCCATCGTCGAGCGGCGCGTCCAGCGTTACTCGCCAGGGCGAACCGTCGGGCTTGAGCCCGCTGACTTTCAGTTCACCCGTGGCTTGCACCAGATAATCGTGCAACCCCAGCTTTTCCATGCGCTCACTGATGCGATCTACCGCATAACCGGCGGCAATACTGTTGAGGTCCACTTGCACAGCGTCGCTTTTGCACAACTGCTGCCCGACGACACGCAGACCGCGATAGCCCACCGTCGCCCGAGTGCGGGCCAACTGGCGCACCAGCGGCATTTGCTCAAACAGTGCATGAGCGCCCAGCCCCCACAGGTCCATCAGCGGCTTCACCGTCAGGTCGAACGCACCATCACTGTCCCGTGACAGCTGCTCGCCAACACCGATCAGTTTCAAAACCGGTTCGGGCATGGTCTGGCAGCTATTGGCAGGCAATGCATTGAAAAGCTCGATATCCGAGTCACTGCGCCAAAGCGACATCTGTTGATCGACTTCGGCCAGAATTGATTCGATCTGCGGGCGCACGACCTCAGGTTCAGGCTGCCCGGAGGCGCGCACGTATACCACTGAATAGTGACTGCCCATGGCCGGCCCGCCAAAGCTCTCCAGCTTGCGTTCCTGGCCGCAACCAGCACACGCCAGCAGCACCAGGCACCCTGCAACCCTGCAAAACCCACGCAAACTCATGCCCCGCACTAAAAAAACCATTCAGAGTGACTTGCCTTCATTGGCAAACAAGACAGAAAACCGTCCATAGCGGCCCACTCGGACCAGGACAGGGCTTCACTCATACGAGGTCGACCAAAATATTGAGTGGTCAGTGTCGGGCTTATGGTTCCCATACAGCATGTCTGTTCATCCGGTTTCATCTAGTTGGTACGCCGTGCACGCATCGACCGGTCATACCTGTCAAGCGTCTGTTAAGTGATAGCAAATCGCCGAAACGGTTGTTTTTGAGCCCTGTTACACATACTGTTACAAATGTGCATCGCCAGTCGCACACACGTAATGGCGATGTAAACGGGATAACAACGACAACGGACTCCAAGCCGACGAGCCTGAGCGAGTAACTAAATGGCCTCCACAACAAGTAAGGGCAAAGCGATCTTTCGCGTTGTCAGCGGTAACTTCCTCGAGATGTTCGATTTCATGGTCTACGGCTTTTACGCCACGGCCATTGCCAAGACATTTTTCCCCTCCGACAGCGCATTCGCTTCGTTGATGCTGTCGCTGGCGACCTTCGGCGCAGGCTTCCTGATGCGCCCCTTGGGCGCGATCTTTCTCGGTGCCTATATCGACCGTCACGGACGTCGCAAGGGCCTGATTATCACCCTCGCGATGATGGCAATGGGCACTTTGCTGATTGCCTGTGTGCCGGGCTACGCCACTCTGGGTGTTGTTGCACCGCTGCTGGTGCTGCTCGGTCGCCTGCTGCAAGGCTTCTCGGCTGGCGTCGAGCTGGGTGGTGTTTCGGTGTACCTCGCTGAAATCTCGACACCGGGTCGCAAAGGTTTCTTCGTCAGCTGGCAGTCCGCCAGTCAACAGGCTGCCGTGGTATTCGCCGGTTTGCTGGGCGTGGGTCTGAACCACTGGCTGAGCCCCGAGCAAATGGGCGAATGGGGCTGGCGCGTGCCGTTCCTGATCGGCTGCCTGATTGTGCCGGCGATCTTCATCATCCGCCGTTCGCTGGAAGAGTCACCGGAGTTCGAAGCCCGCACGCACCGCCCGACACTGCGTGAAGTGGTGCGCTCCATCAGCCAGAACTTTGGCCTGGTGCTGGGCGGCATGGCGCTGGTAGTGATGACCACGGTGTCGTTCTACCTGATTACCGCCTATACCCCGACCTTCGGCAAGAACGAACTGAACCTGACCGACCTGGAAAGCTTGCTGGTGACCGTCTGCGTCGGCGTGTCCAACTTCATCTGGCTGCCGATCATGGGTTCTTTCTCGGATCGCATCGGCCGCAAGCCGCTGTTGATTGCAGCGACCGTGCTGGCCATCGCCACCGCCTACCCTGCCCTGTCGTGGCTGGTCGCACACCCAAGCTTCGGCAATCTGCTGATGGTCGAGTTGTGGTTCTCGTTCCTGTACGGCTCCTACAACGGCGCGATGGTCGTTGCGCTGACCGAGATCATGCCGGTCGAAGTCCGCACCACGGGTTTCTCGCTGGCCTACAGCCTGGCGACCGCGACCTTCGGCGGCTTCACCCCGGCGGCCTGTACTTACCTGATTCACGAATTGGGCAACAAGGCAGCGCCAGGCATCTGGCTGACCGGCGCAGCAGTGCTGGGCTTGATAGCCACGCTGGTGCTGTTCCGCAAAGGCGGACAGAAGCTTGAAGCGCCTGGAGCACCTGCAACCGCTTGATTCATCGCTTGATCAATCAGATGGCTGTAACGGCTAAAAGCAAAACCCCGGTACGAGTTGATCTCGGCCGGGGTTTTGCTTTTTCAGACAGCGCGCCTCCAGGGCCGAAAGCCGAGCCAGAGCAGCACCCCAGGCAATTGCAACGCAATCATTAAACCCAGCGACCACTGATAGGCCTCAAGCGGATGACCGGCACCCTGCACAACCGGCCAAAAGTTGAGCACCACACCCATCAGCCACTGGAGGAAAAACGCGAGCACAAACACCACCAGATTGAAGGAAGAGCTGACCCTGCCCGCCAGCTCCGGTGCAACCGATTGCGCCACAATGGCGTAATTCATGGTGGTCGACGTGCCGAAGAAGCTGAAGCCCATCGCAACAATATAAGGTGACACCGGTAGACCACTGGCCATCAGCATCTGGAAGCCGATGAAGATCACCATGCCAGCGCCACAGACCATGATCGGCTGTACGCCGAACCTGCGTAGATAATCGGTGATCGCGCCGAACGTCAGGGACCCTGCCACCATCGCGATTGCGCCGAACAACAGTACATTGGCCATGCCTGAATCGCTCAGCCCGGCCATGTCACGCAACCACGGCCCCATCCATAGCGACAGTACCGACATATAGATGGCGTGCGCGAACACCGAGTACAACGCCAGACGCCAGAACGTCCACGACGAGTACAGCTTGCCGACCGCAGCGAACATATCGGCGTAGCGAGTATTTTTGCTCTCGTAGGCTTTGGGAACGCTGAGGTGTATGACCACGGCCACACAAAAGGTCAGCAGCGCCAGCGCCAGAAACGCTTCTCGCCAGGTCAGCCAGCTCAGCAACGCATGCAAAGGCGTGGTCGACGCCATCGCGCCCAGCCCGCCAATTGACAGCAGGCAGGCGGTACTCAGCGGCAAACGCTCGATTGGCAACCAGATGGCACACGCCTTGATGGCACTCATCAGCGAACCCGCTACCCCCAGGCCAATCAGACCTCGCCCGATCAACAACCCTGTTTCGCTGCTGGAAATACTGAAGATGACCGAACCGGCGACCGCAAACAACAGCATCGGCGCCTGCACGCTGCGCGGGCCGTAACGATCTAGCATGACGCCGAGGGGAATCTGCGCGGCAGCGAAGGTCAGAAAATACACTCCGGTCAACAACCCCAGGCTGCTCGCGGGCAAACTCAGGTCGGCCTGCAGATCGACATAGATCACCGCATTGACGGTACGAAACAGGTAGGAAACGAAATGCCCAAGACCAAAGGGGACGAAAATCGTCAGAAACAGAAAAAAGAAGCTGCTTTTGAGGTGTTGCTGCGATCCGTCCATGGCCGAACTGCCCATCCTTGACTACTCCGTCATCCAGTAAGGCTGTGCCTGACAGGTTCTCATGACACGCAACAAAACAAAACGGGCCGAAGCCTGCATGCGCAGGGTTCGGCCCGTTTATTTGCTGCCCGGTCAGACCGGGCAGTTCAAGCGTTCAACATTTACTGCGGGAAAGCTGGCGGATTGACGTCTGCCATGTCTTCCATCACGCGAACAACCTGATGGCTGTAGCCGAATTCGTTGTCGTACCAGACGTACAGCACAACGCGGTTATCGTTGACGATGGTGGCTTCGGCATCCACGACACCAGCGTGACGCGAGCCGACGAAGTCGGTGGACACCACTTCCTGCGAGTTCACAAAGTCGATCTGCTTGTGCAGGTCCGAGTGCAGCGCCATGTAGCGCAGGTACTCGTTCATTTCTTCGCGGGTGGTCGGCTTCTCGAGGTTGAGGTTGAGAATGGCCATGGACACGTTCGGCGTTGGAACGCGGATCGCGTTACCGGTCAGTTTTCCGGCCAGCTCAGGCAGCGCCTTCGCCGCAGCGGTGGCTGCTCCGGTTTCGGTGATGACCATGTTCAACGCGGCGCTGCGGCCACGGCGATCGCCCTTGTGGAAGTTGTCGATCAGGTTCTGGTCGTTGGTGTACGAGTGAACGGTTTCAACGTGACCATTGGTGATGCCGAACTTGTCGTTGACAGCCTTGAGCACCGGCACGATGGCGTTGGTGGTGCAGGATGCCGCCGAGACGATTTTGTCATCCGCGGTGATTTCACCGTGGTTGATACCGTGCACGATGTTCTTCAGCTTGCCTTTGCCCGGCGCGGTCAATACCACGCGGTCGATGCCAGGGCAGGCCAGGTGCTGACCCAGACCGTCGGCATCACGCCATACACCGGTGTTGTCCACCAGCAGAGCGTCCTTGATACCGTATTGGGTGTAATCCACCTCGGACGGGTTCTTGGCGTAGATCACCTGAATCAGGTTGCCGTTGGCGGTGATGGTGCTGTTGGCTTCATCAATGGTGATGGTGCCATCGAACGGACCATGTACCGAGTCACGACGCAGCAGGCTGGCACGCTTGACCAGATCGTTTTCCGCGCCTTTGCGGACCACGATGGCACGCAGACGCAGACCGTCGCCACCACCGGTCTTCTCGATCAGGATCCGCGCCAGCAGACGACCGATACGACCGAAACCGTAAAGCACGACATCAGTGCCCTTGCGCGGGCTGGTGCCCTGCTGACCCACTACACCGGCCAGTTCTTCACGTACGAACTGCTCGGGCGTGCGGCCGTTGCCTTCAGTCTTGAACTTCACGGCCAGCTTGCCCAGGTCCACCGAAGCGGCACCCAGTTTGAGCTCGCTCATCGCTTTTACAAGCGGGAACGTCTCGTGTACGGACAACTCAACCGCATCGGACTGACGATGACGCGCAAAGCGGTGAGCTTTGAGAATCGCGATGACTGAACGGTTGATCAGGCTGCGGCCATAGATCGAACTCACCACATTATTATTGCGGTAGAGCTGACCGATGAGCGGGATCATCGCTTCGGCGAGAGCTTCACGATCGATCCATTCACCAAGACACTGGTCGGGCTTCTGAGTCACGGGAACCTTCCACATGTAGGGGCTGAAAAAAGGGGCTACATTATGACCGCGCCTTTGTTTATGAGCAATGCGCGACTGTCATATCAGTGGGCACTACATAATTTTTGCCCGTAAATACGCGGTAACACTCCGGAAAACTGACAGCCACCACCTTCCCCCGTTACAATCGCCGCCCCTGTTGCAACGCCTGGAGCCCGACCTTCCCGTGCCAGTTCTGCGTCTACCGCATCTTTCTGCCGCTGCAGGCAAACAACACTGGGGCAATCTTCCCGGTGCCGCACTGAGCCTGGCCATTGCCGAGGCCGCCAGCGCAGCCAAGCGCTTTACCCTGCTACTGACCGCCGACAGCCAGAGCGCCGAGCGGCTGGAGCAAGAGCTGAAGTTTTTCGCGCCCACGCTGCCGGTTCTGCACTTCCCGGACTGGGAAACCCTGCCCTACGACCTGTTTTCGCCGCACCAGGACATCATTTCCCAGCGCATCGCCAGCCTTTATCGCCTGCCGGAGCTGGAGCATGGCGTTTTGGTAGTACCGATCACGACCGCCCTACACAGACTCGCGCCGACCAAATTCCTGCTCGGCAGCAGCCTGGTGCTGGATGTCGGCCAGAAGCTTGATGTGGAAGCCATGCGCACGCGCCTGGAAGCCAGCGGCTATCGCTACGTGGACACGGTTTACGAGCACGGCGAGTTCACCGTGCGCGGCGCACTGATCGACCTGTTCCCGATGGGCAGCAAGCTGCCGTTCCGTATCGACCTGTTCGACGATGAAATCGAAACCCTGCGCACCTTCGATCCGGACACGCAACGCTCCATCGACAAGGTCGAGTCGGTGCGCTTGTTGCCTGCCCGCGAATTCCCGCTACAGAAAGAAGAAGTCACGCGCTTCAAGGCGCGTTTTCGCGAGCGCTTCGACGTGGACTTCCGGCGCAGCCCGATTTTCCAGGACTTGAGCAGCGGCATCACGCCCGCCGGTATCGAGTACTACATTCCATTGTTCTTCGAGGAAACCTCGACGCTGTTCGATTATCTGCCGCAGGACACTCAGGTGTTTTCCCTGCCGGGTATCGAGCAGGCCGCAGAGAATTTCTGGAACGACGTGCGCAACCGCTATGAAGAACGTCGCGTCGACCCTGCACGACCACTGCTGCCACCGGCCGAGCTGTTCCTGCCGGTGGAAGATTGCTTTGCACGCTTGAAAAACTGGCCGCGCGTGGTGGCCAGCCAGCAGGATGTCGATGCCGGAGCCGGGCGCGAACGCTTCCCGGCCCAGACCCTGCCGGACCTGTCCATTGAAGCCAAGGCCAGCCAGCCATTGGCGGCATTGTCGACATTTCTTGATGACTTCCCCGGTCGCGTGCTGTTTACCGCCGAGTCCGCCGGTCGCCGTGAAGTACTGCTGGAACTGCTTGAACGCCTGAAGCTGCGGCCGAAAACGGTCGACAGCTGGCAGGACTTCGTCGATGGCAAGGACAGGCTGGCAATCACCATCGCCCCGCTGGACGACGGCCTGCTGCTGGAGCAACCGGCACTGGCGCTGGTCGCTGAAAGCCCGCTGTTCGGCCAACGGGTCATGCAGCGCCGCCGCCGCGAAAAGCGCGCCGATGGCGGCAATAACGACGCCGTCATCAAGAACCTGACCGAACTGCGCGAAGGCGCGCCGGTGGTGCACATCGACCATGGCGTTGGCCGCTATCTGGGGCTGGCGACGCTGGAAGTCGAAAACCAGGTCGCCGAATTCCTGATGCTGGCCTACGCCGAGGACGCCAAGCTGTACGTCCCGGTCGCCAACCTGCACCTGATTGCCCGCTACACCGGCAGCGACGACGAAAGCGCGCCGCTGCACCGCCTGGGCTCGGAAACCTGGCAGAAAGCCAAGCGCAAGGCGGCCGAGCAGGTTCGCGACGTGGCTGCCGAGCTGCTGGATATCTACGCACGCCGGGCTGCTCGCGAGGGTTATGCCTTCGCCGACCCGAAAGCCGACTACGCCACCTTCAGCGCGGGCTTCCCGTTCGAAGAAACGCCGGATCAGCAGACCACTATCGAGGCCGTGCGCGCCGACATGCTGGCGCCCAAACCGATGGATCGCCTGGTGTGTGGCGACGTGGGCTTCGGCAAGACCGAAGTGGCCATGCGCGCCGCCTTCATTGCCGTGCACGGCGGGCGTCAGGTGGCCATTCTGGTGCCGACCACCCTGCTCGCCCAGCAGCACTACAACAGCTTTCGCGACCGTTTCGCAGACTGGCCGGTGACGGTCGAAGTGATGAGCCGCTTCAAGTCGGCCAAGGAAGTCAGCGCCGCCGTTGCCGATCTGGCCGAGGGCAAGATCGACATCGTCATCGGTACGCACAAGCTGTTGCAGGATGACGTCAAGATCAAGAATCTCGGTCTGGTGATCATCGACGAAGAACACCGCTTCGGTGTCCGCCAGAAAGAACAGCTCAAGGCACTGCGCAGCGAGGTCGACATTCTGACCCTCACCGCAACGCCGATTCCGCGAACCCTGAACATGGCCGTGTCGGGCATGCGTGATCTGTCGATCATCGCCACGCCACCGGCGCGCAGGCTGTCGGTACGCACCTTCGTCATGGAGCAGAACAA
The DNA here is from genome assembly GCF_032586995.1 of Pseudomonas syringae group sp. J248-6. NCBI lineage: Bacteria > Pseudomonadati > Pseudomonadota > Gammaproteobacteria > Pseudomonadales > Pseudomonadaceae > Pseudomonas > Pseudomonas syringae group sp. J248-6. The sequence continues at coordinate 57,760 of NZ_JAWHOP010000027.1, forward strand.
GCCGACCATCAAGGAAGCCCTGCTGCGCGAGTTGCTGCGCGGCGGCCAGGTCTACTACCTGCACAACGACGTCAAAACCATCGAGAAATGCGCGGCGGATCTGGCCGAACTGGTGCCGGAAGCCCGTATCGGCATCGGCCACGGCCAGATGCGCGAGCGCGAACTCGAACAGGTGATGAGCGATTTCTACCACAAGCGCTTCAATGTGCTGATCGCCTCGACCATCATCGAGACCGGCATCGACGTGCCGAGCGCCAACACCATCATCATCGAGCGTGCCGACAAGTTCGGCCTGGCCCAGCTGCACCAGTTGCGCGGCCGCGTCGGACGCAGTCACCACCAGGCCTATGCCTACCTGCTGACCCCGCCGCGCAAGCAAATCACCCCCGACGCCGAAAAGCGTCTGGAAGCGATTGCCAACACCCAGGACCTGGGCGCGGGCTTTGTGCTCGCCACCAATGACCTGGAGATCCGAGGCGCAGGCGAACTGCTCGGGGACGGCCAGAGCGGTCAGATCCAGGCCGTGGGTTTTACCCTGTACATGGAAATGCTCGAGCGCGCGGTCAAGTCGATTCGCAAGGGCGAACAGCCCAATCTCGATCAACCGTTGGGCGGCGGACCGGAAATCAACCTGCGCGTACCGGCACTCATTCCGGAAGCCTACCTGCCGGATGTGCACACCCGCCTGATTCTCTACAAGCGCATCGCCAACGCAGCAGACGAAGAGGCGTTGAAAGACTTGCAGGTAGAAATGATCGACCGCTTCGGCCTGTTGCCGGAGCCGACCAAGAACCTGGTGCGCATCACGCTGCTCAAACTGCACGCCGAACAGCTGGGTATCAAGAAAATCGACGGCGGCCCGCAAGGTGGCCGCATCGAATTCGCGACCGAGACTCCGGTTGAGCCGCTGACCCTGATCAAGCTGATCCAGAGCCAGCCCAACCGTTACAAGTTCGAAGGTGCCACGCTGTTCAAATTCCTGGTCCCCATGGAGCGCCCGGAAGAGCGTTTCAATACCATCGAAGCGCTGCTTGAGCGCCTGACCCCGAAAACTGCTTGAAGGATTCACGCATGCGTCTGTTTCGTTCATTGATCCTGCTGCTGACGCTGATCGCGCCGACCGCGTTCGCCGATGGCTTGTATCAGGTCGAGATTTTACTGTTCCGCCAGAACGGCGAACCCGCCTCGACCCGTCAGCGTGTCCCGGAAAACTGGGACAAGGACGCGCAGAAGATCGCCGCGAACGATGAACGAAGCCCAGCCCTCAATGATCTGGCCAGCAAACTGCAGGGCAGCGGCAACTACCAGGTGCTGATGCAGCGCGCCTGGCAGCAGAGCATCGGCACCGAGCCAGGCAAGGTTGCCGTCACCAGTGGTGACGAGCGGCTCGGGCACTTCCCGATCGAGGGCACCGTGAGTCTGGCGATGGCACGCTTTACCGATATTGATGCACAATTCTGGGTCAACCAGCTGGACCCGCATGGCGTGGTCATCAGCAGTGAACGATTGAAGCAGACCGCCAGGGTAAAAAACGGTGAGCTGACCTATCTGGACAATGGCAACCTCGCGTTGCTGATCAAAGTTTCTCCTCTTTGATCTTTACGTACGCAAGGGACGCCAAGGCGCCCCCTTTCTTTTGAGCATCGCTGCGGCGTAGGGCCTTTTAAAACTTGTCGTCCATTCTCGAAAAAGTCCTGGCCTCGGCCTGGACAGACTTATTCAACGATCGAACGCTTGAGCGAGGGCTTGACTACGCCCGGCAAAAACGCATCGTGCTGGAAGACTCCAGCCCGCAGATCATCCGTACCGCATGCCGCGGCTCGGGTCTGGAAATCTACACCCAGACCCTGCTGTTCAAGGACCCGGATCGCTACAAGAACTACCTGACCTGCAAATGTACCTGCCCGGTCCGCAACGACTGTAAGCACTGTGTGGCCGCGCTGCATTTTCTCCAGGACCCGCAGAACCGGCCGCTGCTGCAAGCCGCGCTGGCTTCACACCAGCAGGAAATGGAAAAGCATGTCGAGCAAAAGCCGAAGCTGCCGGAACGCCTGATCGATAACCTGCAACCGCGGCCAAGACTGATTCTGGCAAGCATCGAGTTCAGCGCCTACGAGCCACGCAACGGGCGCATGCAGCGGCATATTCAGCACCGTGCTGCATTGGCCTTTGCCTACGGCAAGCATTACGCGGTCGGCACCACCAACGTCAGCATTCTGGTCAGTTCGCTGGGCAGCGACCTGGTGAATCAGAAAAGCGACATCATCGAGCACACCGACACCGAAACCCTGCGCATCCGTCGTCAGGGCGAACGGGAGCGGCAGTTGCGTCAGGAACTGGCCGATCTGGGCTTCAAGGTTGCCACCCGGCAGAGCAAGGCCCTGCCCGACAGTGCTGGTGACATGTACGAACTGCCCAATGACAAGGCCTGGCTGCATTTTGTCCTCGACGACCTGCCACGGCTGCGCGAGCAAGGCTGGGAAATCGACATTCAGGACGAGTTCGGCTTCGACGTTACCCCCGTGGAAGACTGGTATGCCGTCATCGACGAAGAGAACGAACGCGACTGGTTCGACCTGGAACTGGGCATCATCGTCAACGGCGAGCGCCTGAGCCTGTTGCCGATTCTGATCAACCTGATCCGCAGCCATCCCGAACTGATGAGCCCCTCGGCCGTGGCCAAGCGCGGCGACGAAGAACAACTGCTGGTGCAGCTCAACCACTTCACCCAGAGCGGCGGCAGCCCGGTGCAGATCGCCCTGCCCTACGGCAGGCTCAAGCCGGTACTGGCGACGCTGGGCGATTTCTACTGGCGGCAGGAGGGCAACAACGCGCTGCGCATGAGCAAGGCCGATGCAGCACGCCTGACCCAGCTTGAAGACCTGCCGCTGACTTGGCAGGGTGGCGACCGTCTGCGCCACTTCGCCGAACGCCTGATCAACATCAAGGACGCGCCGGTCAGCCTGCCCGATGGCCTTAATGCCACACTGCGCCCTTATCAGCTGGAAGGCCTGAGCTGGATGCAGTCGTTGCGCGAGCTGGAAGTCGGCGGCGTGCTGGCTGATGACATGGGGCTGGGCAAAACGCTGCAGACCCTGGCTCACCTGTTGATGGAAAAACAGGCCGGACGCCTCGACCGCCCCGCACTGGCCGTCATGCCCACCAGCCTGATTCCCAACTGGCTGGACGAGTCCGAGCACTTCACTCCGGACCTAAAGGTACTGGCCCTGTATGGCGCCAATCGTCATCAGGACGCTGGCAACCTGCAGGATTACGACCTGATCCTGACCACTTACGCATTGCTGCCACGGGACCTGGAACTGCTCGAAAAACAGCCCTTCCACGTGCTGATTCTCGATGAAGCGCAGTACATCAAGAACCCCAACAGCAAGGCCGCCCAGGCCGCACGCAACCTCAACGCACGTCAGCGCCTGTGCCTGAGCGGTACGCCACTGGAAAACCACCTGGGCGAGCTGTGGTCACTGTTCCACTTCCTGATGCCCGGCTGGCTGGGCAACAGCAAGGAATTCAACAGCAATTACCGCACCGCCATCGAAAAGCATGGCAACCAGGACCGCCTGCACCACCTCAATGCGCGTATCAAGCCGTTTCTGCTGCGCCGCACCAAGGAGCAAGTGGCCACCGAGCTGCCACCCAAGACCGAGATCATCCACTGGGTCGACCTTAACGATGCCCAGCGCGACGTGTACGAAACCGTACGCCTGGCGATGGACAAGAAGGTCAGGGACGAAATCACCCGCAAAGGCGTGGCGCGTAGCCAGATCATCATTCTTGAAGCGCTGCTCAAGCTGCGTCAGGTGTGCTGCGACCTGCGGCTGGTCAATCAGGACATGCCGGTCAACAGCAAACAAGGCACTTCAGGCAAGCTCAACAGCCTGATGGAGATGTTCGAAGAACTGCTGGCTGAAGGCCGCAAGATTCTGTTGTTCTCGCAGTTCACGTCGATGCTGAGCCTGATCGAAGAAGAGCTCAAGCAACGCGGCATCGCTTACGCGCTGCTGACCGGATCGACCCGCGATCGACGCACGCCGATTCATGACTTCCAGAGCGGCAAGCTGCCGATCTTCCTGATCAGCCTGAAAGCCGGCGGCACCGGCCTCAACCTGACTGCCGCCGATACCGTGATCCACTATGACCCGTGGTGGAACCCGGCAGCCGAAAACCAAGCGACCGACCGTGCTTATCGTATCGGTCAGGACAAGCCGGTATTCGTCTACAAGATGATCGCGCGCGGCACTGTGGAAGAGAAAATCCAGCGCCTGCAACGGGAAAAGTCAGCGCTGGCAGCCGGTGTGCTTGATGGCCGTACAACCGGCGACTGGAAACTGCGCGACGAAGACCTGCAGGCCCTGTTCGCCCCGCTTCCCGCAGCCCCGAAGAAAACCCGCAAGTAAACCCGTCCGGCGCTATTCGACAGCAACATGCTGAAGGATCTGCGCCGTGGACAGGACCGTCGCGTATTCACCGTGCAGGTTGGCCAGCGACATCGCGTGCACGTCTTCGGCACTGCGCGGCGTGCCGAAGAAGTCTGCTTGATCAAAGGTAAAGCAGGCGTCATGCGCCACCAGCACGTCAAAGCCAAGATTGCCGCCACTGCGCGCGGTGGACTCGACGGAATTGTTGGTGATCACGTCGACAATCACCACCTGCCCGATCCCGTCCGAGCGTAACCACATCTCCAGAAACGACCCGCAAAACGCGTCAGGCACCTGCTTGCTCAACTCCCGCTCATCGGCGTGCGGCAAGAACGCTGGCTGGTACTCGACCCCCGACTGCTCGGGCCAGAACACTGATTGCGGCGACGTCGAGAAATGCCGGACGTGGATCACCGGACGCCCGGATTGTCGCCAGGCACTCAGCAGCGCGCCTATATTCGCCTCGGCCTGCGGATTGTTACGCCGCCCCAACTTGGGGTGATTGATGCCCTGCTGCATGTCGATCAGGATCAGCGCGCTGTTGCCTTGAATATCCATGATGAATCAGTCCGAACTTTTGGTTCAGCAAGACTATCGCAATCAAGGTCTATTCTGGTCGCAATCGTCGATAGGCTCAGGCCTGTCCGAGACCTGCCCCCAAGGAGAACATCATGATCGAACACCTTAAACTCGCCGGCAAAGTAGCGCTCGTGCAGGGCGGCTCACGTGGTATCGGCGCAGCCATTGTCCAGCGATTGGCCAAAGAAGGCGCCGCCGTGGCGTTTACCTATGTCAGCTCCGAGGTCAACGCTCTGGAGATTCAGGACAGCATCGTCGCCAACGGCGGCCGGGCCCTGGCCATTCGCGCCGACAGCGCCGACGAAAAAGCCATCCGCCGGGCCGTACAGACCACTGCCGAGACCCTTGGCAGGCTGGATATTCTGGTCAACAACGCCGGCATTCTGGCCATTGCGCCGCTCAATGAATTCAGCATGCAGGACTTCGACAAAACTCTGGCAATCAACGTGCGTAGCGTGTTCATAGCCAGCCAGGAAGCCGCCCGGTATATGGAAGAAGGCAGTCGCATCATCAACATTGGCAGCACCAACGCCGACCGCATGCCATTTGCTGGCGGAGCAACCTACGCCATGAGCAAATCGGCGCTGATCGGCCTCACCAAAGGCATGGCCCGCGACCTCGGCCCCCAGGGCATCACCGTCAACAACGTCCAGCCCGGCCCGGTGGATACCGACATGAACCCGGCACAGGGCGAATTCGCCGAAACCCTGAAAGCACTGATGGCCTTGCCCCGCTACGGCACAAGCGAAGAAATCGCCAGCTTCGTTGCCTACCTGGCAGGCCCGGAAGCAGGCTACATAACCGGTGCCAGCCTGACCATCGACGGCGGCTTCAGCGCCTGAACTTAACGAGACGAGCGGCGCTGCGCCTCAGCGCCGCACCGCCTTCTCGGGCTTTTCAGTGGCGCATAAGCGTTTATTTGCTTAACCGCATGAAAAATCTGAAAAAAAGTTTTGCGTTAGGAAAAGGTTTCGACTACATTAGCGCGCCTCGACAGACACAACGTTGTCGTCGAGATACGGTGAGGTGTCCGAGTGGCTTAAGGAGCACGCCTGGAAAGTGTGTATACAAGAAATTGTATCGAGGGTTCGAATCCCTCCTTCACCGCCATATTAAGAAAACCCTGTGAATTCAGTTACTTAGAGTTCACGGGGTTTTTTGTTTGTACTACTCACAGTGCTGCAAGTTCTCGCCGGTCAGCGCTTCCCCTCCCCCGATGGCTGGGGATGTACATACATTCTCGACGCCCGCACACCCTTCTCCAAGCCCGCCAGCTTCTCAGCCTGACTACTCGCCAGCCCGTCGCACTTTCTGCACAGGACAAGATTCTGTGGGTGCTCATGAAAGATCGGCACGACTACTTCACCGGCGAAGGCAAGCTGTGGTTCGACAATCAGAACCACATCGCCAGCGCGTGTGCTTGCAGCCTTACTGTTGCAAAGGCGTTCATCAAGAAATTGCGTGAGCATGGATACCTGACCATCGAGAAGTGCCGTATTCATGGCTGCGCATATTCCAACTCGATGACAATCACTCGCGACCTTATTCTGGCGTCCATGTCGCCGCTGGAGGCCATCCCTAAGCCTGTAGCGGTCACGCCAAACCCAAGAGGCGAACGTGTGCCTGAGTACACCCCTGCTCCCTTGCCAAAAGCGGCGCAGATGGCACCGGCGCCCAGCGTTATCGCGTACGACGAACACTTCGAAGATTAGCCGGAATGGATGAGAGACGTAGCCTAAATTCGATCTCGCCATGGTCGGAAATCGTCTATCCGGCGTAGACGGAATTCGACCGGTAGTAAGACCGATATTCAATAAGACAGATGTAGAAAGACAAAAGCATTAGAGGGTTTGCACTCAGCGTCGCTCATCTTGCTGATTCAAGCTGACGCGGTAACTTTTAAACTTTTCGCCGTCGGTGTACTGCTTGCTGTAATAATTGTAAACAGCGCCTTTTACATCAATACCCACTCCATTCTGAGTATCGCGAATTACGACATCTTGCACACTACTGTCCGTAATCATAAAAGAAGACTGCTTGTTTAGCTGCTTTAAAATCTCCTGATCTGTTCCTTGGATCTGATTGTCGATATAGAATCTCAGAGTATCCAAATCAGTAGCAGGTGCACCGTAGCGAGTTACGTATACCCACGCCCCGCCCTTAACCTCCTGCTTAATAACAAGCTCATCAGCATCTGCAATGCCACCGACCACCGAATCAAGAATGTAATCAATAACTAAAAGACCTAACAGGCACCAGAACAGAATCTTGTACACATTACGCGACTTAGTATCCTTTTGACTTTGCATATTCAATACCTTGTTCTATCCAATATTGGTCAGTTGGATCATCGCCATACGGCGCACGCCAGTACCACTTCCCCCAATCCACCTTGGTGCTCTGTGTGCCTGAACGCTTCTGAGCAAACCCCGCAGCCCTCAGCAGAATCTGATCAGGCAGCTGACCAGCTCTGCCCACGGCGCCGTAGTGAAAATTGCCGAAATCTTCCCACGCATGATTCTGCTGCTTATAGTCCCATGGACCATGATTACGTACTTTGTAATAAAACCAACTCATGAATGCACCGACAGCGGGGTCCTTCTTCCACTGATCGTTCGCAAGCTTCATGTGCACATCGACACTAACGCCGGGAGGTATCGCTTCTGGCATTTCATAGTTCATGGCTTGCTCTCTTCCAAACGCGCACAGGATCAGGCGTAAATTTTATTGCTGATGGCATCCCAGCCACCCGCAATTTGCCCTGCGCTTTGCCCAGTCTTCCGACTTTGTTTGGAGTAGATTAATTTGATGCGGCCATAATTTAACGCAATCAGCTCACTCGGAAACGCATTAGACTGATCGCCATTGCCCGTTAAAGCGAAAGAGCTAATTATAACTTCCTCAAGCACTATCTCAAGGTATTTAACTTTCGGATCGCCAGCCCTAAATATATGAACCGACACCTGCTTAAAATGTTTTCCACTACAGCAAGCCTCATGAAGTTTGGGGGTAGCGTTATCTACAGGTTTGCGGACAAGCAAATCACTTAAGTAAGCGCGACCAGAAGTTGCACCGCCAGCGGACGTAGCTGTAGCGGACGCTGTCTGACTGGCCGAGAGGTCGAAATCCTGTAGCTCAATCCAGTTTTCGTAACCTTCGGAGAGCGTTTCTCCGGGAATACCTTCGATTTGTAGGTAGGCTTCAAATGACATACTTAATTCCTTTTAAGGTTTTCGCAAGGGCTAGCATGATACTAAGATTCCCGCGCTGACGGAACAGGGAGGTCGTTTTCCCTGTTTTCCAATTCCCATGCTGCATGCTCGCGCTACATTCGACGGCGATTGACTGTGCTGACTGGAAATATCGTTGGGGTCGGGTCAGCTTCAGCGCTGCTAAACAGAGCGCACGGGGGGGGCAGTCGAGCACAGCTTAATGATAGTGCGGTGCTTCCGATCCCGATTCAGATTCAGATTGTTCAGCGTACGAACTGGCAGTCTTCAGAAATAGGCGTCTTGGCAATGTCGCCCCTGCCGGTGCAGGCCAGAGTAATGCGACTACCCTTTTGCAACTGAGCTATAGTAGGGTCTTTTGCATCTTCAAATGAAAACTGGGGTTCCATGAATTGATTGACTCCACCTTGCAGCGTTACGTAAGGACGACCCCGGAAATCTGTTGGGACAGAGCAGAAATTAAGGGTGGCAATGCCAAGGACGTAGGCTACGGCTCTCCAGCCGGTGGCATTTAGCCTCCCAAGGAGAGTTCGATGGGCGTTTTTTTAATCGGTTATGACTTGATATCTCCAGAAAATGACTACTCGGCAATTATTTCTAATATTAAGAGATCCACAACGACAGCCACTTCCCTTGAGCCCAGATGTAGGTGATGTCACCAGACCCGATTCGGCACCGGCACATCAAACTCTCGACTCAAGATGTTCGGAATATAAGACCGCTCAACCGTCGCTGGTTTGTAGGCGTGTGATTCAGGCTGTTCGCTGACCAACTCCAGTTCCCGCATCAGGCCTCGCACCTTGAACCGTCCAATTTGCTCGCCGTCTTCCAGCATCATCGACACGATGATGCGGCGTGAAGATGCGACCGTGTGACCGCATCTTCACAGGCATGTACAGGCTTGAAGCACATGTTATTTTTACCGCATATCGCGTGTATTGTAAAAACTCAACCTTCGCCGCCACCGCCGCACGAAATCAGTTCAATAAGTCCCATTTGATACCATTTATTCTGGCAACTCCACCCGTGTTCAAATGTAAACGCACTTGCAGTGCCGCTGAATGCAACGCCCAATGCGAGCGCCAAGGCGATTCCAATATTTCGCGAACGCACTTTCTTCATGTTGTCTTTCATAAATGCTCCATAGTTTTAGCAGGTAATGCGAGCCTGTAAAGGCCGCATGAACGTCACAATACCCCACCGACTTTAGCGCTTTATTGTCGGCACTCAAGGTACACTGCCGCGGCCCTAAACCGTGACCAGGCAAACAGCGACCCTAAGTCAGCTGCATGATTTTTGATTTAGAGATGCGCTTCTCTATGGCACATTTGAGTACTGAAACCTAATACGATCAATAGCACAAATGGGCTAATAGCCTCATGCCACAAGGTCAGGCAGCACACGCGCCCACAAGCTTTTCTAATTGTCAGATCCTGTTCCTGCCGTCCTGGCTGCACCGCTTTGCGGATTTCGAAGATGACGTACTACGGCCCCGATGGATCGTTTATTTGCAGGGTGTATGCCCAATTTCGTAGCCCCTTGGTCTGGCTCACTTTGCACTTCGGTGAATCAGACCAAGGATCAATGCTGGCAGCTGCTTGGGCAGCCGATAACGGATCGGACAGAACGTGCGTGGTCGCTGGCTGGTCGGATCAATAATCGGTTCGCCGGCAGGATGTTTCTCCACGCTGTATTTGCGCGAAAAGCAGTGATATGAAAACGTGACGTGCACCGCCAAAGTTTCCTGGCCAGCCTACTGACGATTTCGAAGAAAAACGACATGTTCAAAAGAGTCGACCAAAAGCTGTCGGCCAGATGTGTCCAAGAAATTGTTGACGACTTAAAAAGCGCTCAGGTGCATCCGACTAAAACGTCCAAGATTGCACTAATTTAGACATCCTTTTCCTTTCTAGTCCTATATCGGACAGGTTCGAACCCCTGCTTCACCTCCATACTTGAAAC
>NZ_JAWHOP010000028.1:0-9698 GCF_032586995.1 Pseudomonas syringae group sp. J248-6
TCAAAGCCCCGTAAAGTACAGGGCTCAGGCGGCAAGCTAAACCGTCCAACTTTTGGGGGGCAGTTCACTGGAGCGTGCGGAACGATAACCGCAACTATCGTGCGGCGCTCCGCGTCGCATGCCTTTCCGGACGCTCTGCGTCCTCCCTTCAGCGCGTTACTTGAACGTCACAACCCCACCGGCCAGGGACTCAACCCGCGCCAGCGATTCCACTCTATAGCCCTGTGCATCCAGTTCGGCACGGCCGCCCTGGAAGGACTTCTCGATCACGATCCCCAGCCCGGCCACGGTCGCACCGGCCTGTTTGATGATCGAGATCAGCGCCTGCGAGGCTTTGCCGTTGGCGAGGAAGTCATCAATGATCAGCACGTGGTCGTCGCTGCTCAGATGACGCGGCGAGATCGCCACCGTGCTCTCCACCTGTTTGGTGAACGAGTACACGGTCGCCGACAGCAGGTTTTCGGTCAGGGTCAGGGACTGGTGCTTGCGGGCGAAGATCACCGGCACGCCCATGTTCAGACCCGCCATGACGGCCGGCGCAATGCCGGAAGCTTCGATGGTCACGATTTTGGTCACGCCAGCGTCGGCGAACAGACGGGCGAACTCGTCACCAATTTCCTTCATCAAGGCCGGATCGATCTGATGGTTGAGAAACGCATCGACTTTCAGCACCTGGTCGGACAATACGATGCCTTCTTCGCGAATCTTCTTTTGCAGTGCTTCCACTTCAATTCCTAGACTGCGCCATTGCGCAATAAATGATCAATTTCGTTTGTCGACTAGCGTTTCAGCATGGCGCGAATATCGGCAAGCGCGGTATTGCCGCGAACCGCTTTGACTTCCGTCGGAGTGTCGTCATTGCCTTCCCAGGCCAGGTCATCCGGGGGCAGCTCATCCAGAAAGCGGCTTGGCGCGCAGTCGATGATTTCACCGTACTGCTTGCGCTTGGCGGCGAACGTGAAGGCCAGAGTCTGCCGCGCGCGCGTAATGCCGACATAGGCAAGACGGCGTTCTTCTTCGATGGTGTCGGCTTCGATGCTGGAGCGGTGCGGCAGGATCTCTTCTTCCATACCCATGATGAACACGTAAGGAAACTCCAGACCCTTGGAGGCGTGCAAGGTCATCATCTGCACGCCTTCGGCACCATCTTCCTCTTCCTGCTGACGTTCAAGCATGTCGCGCAGGACCAGCTTGCCGATGGCTTCCTCGATAGTCATGCCGCCTTCTTCGTCCTTTTCCAGCGTGTTTTTCAACGCCTCGATCAGGAACCAGACGTTACTCATCCGGTAATCAGCGGCCTTTTCGCTGGAGCTGTTCTGCCGCAGCCAGTTCTCGTAGTCGATGTCCATGACCATGCTGCGTAGCGCGGCAATGGGGTCGTTCTGCGCGCATTGCTGGCGCACGCCGTCCATCCAGCGCTTGAAGCGCTGCAAACGGTCGGTGTAACGGCTGTCCAGGTGCTCGCCCAGGCCGATTTCTTCGGTGGCGGCGTACATCGAGACCTTGCGTTCGGTGGCGTAGTTACCGAGTTTTTCCAGCGTGGTCGAGCCGATTTCACGACGCGGCACGTTGATGACCCGCAGGAAGGCGTTGTCGTCGTCCGGGTTCACCAGCAAACGGAAATACGCCATCAGGTCTTTCACTTCCTGGCGACCGAAGAAGCTGTTGCCGCCCGAAAGTCGATACGGCACCTGGTGGTGCTGCAATTTCAGCTCGATCAGCTTGGCCTGGTAGTTGCCGCGATACAGGATGGCGAAGTCGCTGTAGGGCCGGTCGGTGCGCAGGTGCAGGGTGAGGATTTCCATCGCCACGCGCTCGGCTTCGGCATCTTCGTTACGGCAACGGATGACACGGATTTCGTCGCCGTGGCCCATCTCGGACCACAGTTGCTTTTCGAAGGCGTGCGGGTTGTTGGAGATGAGCACGTTGGCGCAGCGCAGGATGCGGCTGGTGGAACGGTAATTCTGCTCCAGCATGACCACTTTCAACGACGGGTAGTCGTCCTTGAGCAGCATCAGGTTTTCCGGTCGCGCACCGCGCCAGGCATAGATCGACTGGTCGTCGTCGCCCACCACGGTGAACTGATGGCGCGAACCGATCAGCAGTTTAACCAGCAGGTACTGGCTGGCGTTGGTGTCCTGATATTCGTCCACCAGCAGGTAGCGCACCTTGTTCTGCCATTTCTCCAGAATGTCGGCGTGTTCCTGGAACAGCTTGACCGGCAGCAGAATGAGGTCGTCGAAGTCCACCGCGTTATACGCCTTGAGCGTGCGCTGGTAGTGGGTGTAGACGATGGCGGCGGTCTGTTCCTTGGGGTTGCGGGCGTTTTCCAGCGCGTCGGCAGGCAGAATGAGGTCGTTTTTCCACGAACCGATCATGTTCTTGATTTCGTCGACACCGTCGTCGCCCGAATACTCTTTCTGCATGATGTCGGTCATCAGGGCCTTGACGTCGGTCTCGTCGAAGATCGAGAAGCCCGGTTTGTAGCCCAGCCGCGTGTGTTCCTTGCGGATGATGTTCAGACCCAGGTTGTGGAAGGTCGAGACCGTCAGGCCGCGTCCTTCGCCGCCTCGGAGCAGCGTACCGACGCGCTCCTTCATCTCGCGCGCGGCCTTGTTGGTAAAGGTCATGGCGACAATGTACTGGGCGCGGATGCCGCAGTTCTGGATCAGGTGCGCAATCTTGCGGGTGATCACACTGGTCTTGCCGGAACCGGCACCGGCGAGCACCAAAAGAGGGCCGCCGACGTAGTTCACGGCTTCCTGCTGCCGGGGATTGAGTCGGGACATGGCGGTATGAAGAGTCGTCTGTAAAAAAGGTCGGGCATTTTAACAGGCCCACGGGTTTGTGCAGCGGTCATCGTAGCCAGACAGTGATCGCTATCTAATTCTTCTGTTTTTGTTACATTTGCGCCGCGACGCAACGATACGTGTATTTGTCATGCTCCAGCGGGAGTGCGGCCACCGGTTTTTCCTTTGCACTTAGGAAGTTAGATTGCCTACACCTGTCGAACCCTTGCGATTGCTGTTATTGGCGCACGAGCCTTTCTGGTACGTGCTGCTGCGCGATTGCCTCACTGCGCCGGGCAGCAACGTAGTACTTCTGCATGGCGAGAACTGGGACGCTTTCAGCGCCGGGTACGCTAACGAGCGCAACACCGTGCTGCTGACAACGCCCGACCTGCAGCCCAGAACCGGAACCTGCCTGCTGCCTACCGTGGTGCTGCTCGAAAAGGAACCGCTGGTCGGACCGAGTGGCGTCAGTGACTGGCTGGTGCGCGATGCATTGACCGGCGATGCGCTGCGGCGCTGCCTGCGCTATGTCCACGAGCGCAGTCGCCTGGAAGACAGCCTGCGGCGTCTGGTCGGTCAGGACCCGTTGACCGGCATCGCCAATCGTCAGGGTTTTCAGGCGCTGTTGACGGCGCGTCTGGCCGAGGGTGGCAGCCTGGCGCTGGGGCATCTGGACCTGGACAACTTCCGCCGCGCCAACGATTCGCTGGGGCATCAGGCCGGTGACCGACTGATTCTGCAAGTCGTGGCACGTCTGAAAAACCAGCTCGCTGCGGGCGATCAGCTTGCACGCCTGGGCGGCGACGAATTCGCCCTGTTGATTGACACCCGCACAACACCTGCACGCGCCATGCAACTGGCCGAGCGAATTACTGACGTGCTGTCCGAACCCTACTGGGTCGATGGCGAAAGCCTGCTGCTGGGTTGCAGCCTGGGCATTGCCCATTCACAAACCCGGCCCGAAGCAGACCCGCTGATGTGGCACGCGCACATCGCCATGCGCCAGGCCAAGAGTATGCAGGGCTGCACCTTTCATCTGTTCGACGAGCGCATCAACCGCAACGCCCGCAGCCTGGCCGATCTGGAAGGCGAGCTGCGACGAGCCCTGCGCCGCGATGAACTGGAGCTGCATTATCAGCCGCGGCTGTGCCTGGAGACCGGGCGCGTTGTCGGCCTGGAAGCGCTGGTACGCTGGCGCCACCAGGCGCGCGGGCTGCTGCCGCCCAGTGAATTCGTGCCATTGGCCGAGCAAAGCGGCCTGATCGTGCCGCTCGGATACTGGGTCATCTTCCGCGCCCTGCGTGACATGCAGGCCCTGCGCGAGCAAGGATTTGCGCCGTTGCATATGGCGATCAACCTGTCGTTCCGGCAATTTCAGGACAGCCAGTTGTTGCCGACACTGAGTCGCCTGATTGAGGAGCTCAGCGTCGACGCGCACTGGCTGGAGTTCGAACTGACCGAAACTGCCGTCATGCGCCGCAGCGATCAGGTCCTGCAGACCATGGACGCAATGCGGCAGCTGGGTGTGCGCTTCTCGCTGGATGATTTCGGTACGGGCTATTCATCGTTCATGCACCTCAACAGCCTGCCCATCGCGCTGCTCAAGATCGACATGGGCTTTGTCGGGCAGATGGAGCTACGCGAAGAGAACCGCAAGCTGGTCAACGCCATGATCAAGCTGGCCCACAACCTGAACCTGGAAGTGGTCGCCGAGGGCGTCGAAACCGCCGGGCAACTGGAGTTGCTGCGCGATTTCGGCTGCGACCAGGTGCAGGGTTATCTGATCAGCAGGCCGCTGCCGATAGCGGATCTGGTGGCTTACCTGCGCTCGGAAGCCGCCAATACGGGTGCATCAAACTCCGGATGACGGCGCGCCGGATCAGGCCGGCACCGCCAACCCGGCTGCCTCCCGACGCAACAGGCGAGCCGTCTTCCATTCAAACGCATAGGTCAGCGCCACGGCAGAGCAGAATAGACCCAGCGCCAGCCCCCACCAGACGCCTGAAGCACCGGCATCGGTAGAAAAGCCGAGCAACCAGGCGGCAGGCGCGGCAATCAGCCAGTAACAGCCCAGACCGATCAGGAACGTGGTGCGCGCATCCTTGAGCCCGCGAATCGCCCCCATCGCAATCGTCTGAGTACCGTCGAAGAACTCGAACAGGGCCGCAATGGCCAGCAGTTTTGCGGCCAGCACGACAATCTCGGCAAAGGCCGGGTCATTGATATCCAGAAACAGACCGATGACCACATTAGGCGCCAGCCAGAACAGCAACCCGAACATCAGCATCACGCAGCCGCCAAAACCGATGCCCAGACGGCCAGCCATGCGCACCATCAACAGGTTGCCCGCGCCATAATGCTGGCCGATACGCATGGTTACCGCATAGGACATTCCCACCGGAACCATGAACGCCATGGACACTGTCTGCAGGGCGATCTGGTGCGCGGCCATTTGCGTACTGCCCATTGCCCCCATGCAGAACGCTGCGAAGGTGAACAGGCCGACTTCCACCGCATAGGTCCCGCCAATCGGCAGGCCGAGACGCCAGAGTTCTCTCAGATGGGTGCGCGACAGCTTCGAAAGCCCCTTGCTGATCGGGTACGCCGCGTAGGCCGGATGGCGCTTGATATGCAGCGCCAGCGCCAGGGCCATGCAGTTGGTCACGATCGCGGTCACCAGCCCGATGCCCATCAGCCCCAGATTGGGCAGCCCGAGCCATTGATGAATCATCGCGTAATTGAGCACGAAGTTCGCTGCCGCACCGGCCAGGCTGATGGTCATCACCGGCCCCGCTCGACCCAGTGCGCTGGTGAAGCCACGCAATGCCATGAAGCTGAGCAGGCCGGGCAGGGCGAAGGGCAGGGTGATCAGAAATTGAGCCGCCATATGCACATTGGCTTCGGCCTGACCGAACTGCAACAGGATGGGTTCGAGGTTCCACAGCAACAGCGCGGCAACCAGCGCCATGCCCCAGGCCAGCCACAGACCGGCCTGGGTCAGACGGGTCGCGCCTTCGGTATCACCTGCACCATGGCGAATCGCGACCAGCGTGCCGACCGCAGCCATCACGCCCACGCAAAAGAACGAAACAAAGCTGTACGTGGCCGCACCCAGGCCACCGCCTGCCAGCGCCTCCGGGCCGATCTTGCCCATCATCACCGTGTCGGTGAACACCATCAGCATGTGCGCCATCTGCGATGCAATCAGCGGCCCGGCAAGGCGCAGGATGATCCAGAGTTCTTTAAGTGCGGGCTGCATGTGGGCGGTGCTCTACGGCGGAGTTCGGATGAGCGCCTATTCTGGGCGGTTGCACGCGCAAGCACAAAACGATAAACCTGATGCGCTGCATGAGTAAAACTCATCTGAGACGATTTGCAGTAAAGTAGCCACTCATCGCCAGCAGGAAGCGCCATATGCCTCGCAGTCTCCCCCCTCTTTATGCACTAAGGGCATTTGAAGCTGCGGCGCGGCATACGTCGTTCACGCGGGCAGCCGAGGAGCTTTCGATCACTCAAAGTGCAGTAAGCCGTCACATCCGCACGCTGGAAGATCACTTTGCCTGTCGTTTGTTTCAGCGCAACGGGCGCAACTTGCAACTGACTGAATCAGCGCGTGCGCTGTTGCCCGGCGTGCGTGATGGGTTTCTGGCGCTTGAGCGAGCCTGCAGCACCTTGCAGACCGACGAAGGCATTCTGCGCATGAAAGCGCCATCGACGCTGACCATGCGCTGGTTGCTGGCGCGGCTCAGTCGCTTCCGTCATCTGCAAGTAGGCAACGAGGTGCAGCTGACCAGTGCCTGGATGGATATCGATGCCGTGGACTTTACTCTGGAGCCTTTCGACTGCGCGATTTTACTCAGTCACGGGCATTTCCCCTCGGACTGGGAAGCCACTTTGCTGTTCCCGGAGCTGTTGATTCCGGTGGGGGCACCTACGTTGTTGAAGGACCCGCCATGGGACGTGAAGCGGCTGGCCAAGGCCGAGTTGCTGCATCCCACCCCTGACCGGCGTGACTGGCGCACCTGGCTGAACCGCATGGGGCTGGCCGATCAGGTGTCGCTCAAAGGCGGGCAGGTGTTCGATACGCTTGAGCTGGGAATGATTGCAGCGGCACGCGGTTACGGCGTATCGATGGGCGACTTGCTTATGGTCGCCGAGGACGTGGCGCAGGCCCGTCTGAGCCTGCCGTGGCGCACCGCGGTATTCAGCGGAGAAAATTATTATCTGGTCTGGCCGCGCACAAGGCCCGGCGCAGAGCGGTTGCGTCGCCTCAGCGATTTTCTGCAGACGGAAGTCAACGCTATGGAGTTGCCGTTAGTTGAAGTACTGCATTAAAAATTAGTTTAGTATTGAACTGCCATCATTGATTAATGTCGCGACCGTTACTCAAGTAACGACTCTGGTGGCCGAAGCACTGCTTAACGACTGCCTGTTCAGGCAGCTTAAAACACTCATTAATTTGTTCGCTGAATGGTAAGCCACGGATCAGGCAACTCCAATCATTCGGCATGGAGTCTCTATGTCCAAGCCCCGTACCCGAATTGCCTCGCAACTCGGTATTGCTCTGGCCGTGATCCTGGCTGTGGTTATCAGCGGCAGCACCCTGTTCGCGTTAAGGTCTCTGGACGCGTCCAACCTGGTCATTCGCGAAGAGCACATGTCGAGCGAAGCCAGATTGCTCGCCGACCAGTTGAGCACGTTTCACAGCACACTGCGTGATAGCACTCAGCGCCTCAGTGGTCTGTTCGAAAAGCGCTTTGCCGGTGGCCTGAGCCTGCAACCCGACAAACCGGTCACAGTGGCGGGCACTTCCACGCCAGGCCTGTTCCTGCGTGATACCGCACTGAACAACGACTTTGCCGAGGTTGATGAATTCCGCTCGATGACCGCGGGCGTGGCGACGATTTTCGTGCGCAGCGGCGACGACTTTGTTCGTATCAGCACTTCTCTGAGCAAACAAGATGGCACGCGCGCCATCGGTACCGTGCTGGATCGCAAGGGCGCAGCCTACGAGCGTTTGATCGCCGGTCAGAGCTATGTGGGCAAAGCGGTGTTGTTTGATCGCTATTACATGACTCAGTACAGCCCGGTTCGCGACAGCAGCGGCAAGATCATTGCGGCGCTGTTTGTGGGCTTCGATTACACCGACGCACAGAAAACCCAGTTCGATAACCTCAAGAGCTTTCGCATTGGCTCTACCGGCTCGCTGGCACTGCTGGACGAAAAAGGTGCCTGGCTGGTTCCGCCGGCGGGCGTCAAATCTCTGGACGGTGCAGCGAAGTCCGTTGCCGACCTCGCCAGCAAACCGGGCAAGGCGCAGTTCTGGGATGACGGCGATGACGACTACTACAGCGTTGGCCAGCCGTTCGCTGGTGGCCCCTGGACCGTCATTGCCAGCATGCCGCGTGACGAAATCAGTGAAGTGACCTGGAACGTCGGCACCCAGCTGGCCATCGGCAGTGTGCTGGCCATGCTGATCGCGGTGATCAGCGCGATCTGGTTGCTGCGCAGCAAGCTGCGTCCACTGTCCGAACTGGTACGCCAGGCCGATGCATTGGGTGCGGGCGACCTGAGCGTCCGCCTGAATGTGACGAGCAATGACGAGATCGGGCAGCTGTCGGGCAGCTTCAACAAGATGAGCGAAGCGCTGTCATCAATGGTGTCGCATATCCGTACTGCGGCGCAGGAAGTCAGCACTCGCGCCCACGCATTGTCCGGCCTGTCCGGTGGCGCGTTCGAGGGCATGGAGCAACAGTCCGGCGAAATCACCAGCATGGCCGGTGCCGTCGAGGAGTTCAGCGCCACGTCGATGAACATCGCTGACAACATGAGCAATACCGAGCGTCTGGCACAGGAAAATGCGCAGCAGACGCGCATTGGTCGTACCTCGATGGACGAGGCGTCTTCATCGCTGCAACAGATCGCAACCTCGCTGAGCAGTACGGCAACGGTCATCGACACACTGGGCCAGCGCTCGCAGGAAATTGGCAGCATTGTCGGGGTGATTACCTCGATTGCCGACCAGACCAACCTGCTGGCGCTCAACGCCGCCATCGAGGCCGCACGTGCCGGTGAACAAGGCCGCGGCTTTGCCGTGGTGGCCGATGAAGTGCGCAGCCTGGCTTCTCGTACCCGTGAAGCGACGGACGAAATCTCCGGCATGATTGCCAGCATTCAGCAGGAAACCGGCAACGCCATCAGCACTATGCAACAGGGCAACACCCTGATGCAGGAAGGCCTGTCGCTTAACGCCAAAGTGGCCTCGGCACTGGCCCAGATCGACGAACAAAGCCGCTCGGCCGGTCACCAGTTCGCCGCCATCACCACCGCAACCCAGGAACAAAGCAGCACCGCCACCATGCTCAGCAGCAACCTGCAAAGCATCGCCATGGCCAACAGCGAACAGCGCCAGGTGATGTCCAACCTGGCGGTCACCGCTCAGGAGCTGAATGGGTTGGCGACAGAACTGCGTAACGAGGTTGACCGGTTCCGTTGATGGCTGCTGGAAGCCTGACACTATCGTACCCATGCTCCGCGTCGGAGGGCGATAAGTGCTCTCAAGAACACCATCGTACCCATGCTCCGCGTGGGTATGCCGTTCTGGACGCTCTGCGTCCTCTCCTGAATAAGCGGTGTGGCGTAAATCCATGACGCAGAGCGTCACGAACGGCATTCCCACGCTGGAGCGTGCGGAACGATAATCCCAACTGTCGTGCCGAAGCTCTTCAGCCATCGTGCGATGCTCCGCGTCGCATGCCGTTCTGGACGCTCCGCGGCCTCTCCTGAATAAGCGACGTGGCGTAAATCCATGACGCAGAGCGTCACGAACGGCATTCCCACGCTGGAGCGTGCGGAACGATAATCCCAACTGTCGTGCCGAAGCTCTTCAGCCATCGTGCGATGCTC